>NZ_CP039634.1:825000-1125000 GCF_004923295.1 Azospirillum sp. TSH100 | reverse complement strand
CATGTGGCGCCCGGCGCGGCCGGCGATCTGCGCCACTTCGGCGGGACGCAGGCGGCGCGGGGCGAAGCCGTCGAACTTGACGATGCGGGCGAAGGCGACATGGTCGACATCCATGTTCAGCCCCATGCCGATGGCGTCGGTCGCCACCAGATAATCGACCTCGCCCGCCTGATAGAGACCCACCTGCGCGTTGCGGGTGCGCGGGCTGAGCGCACCCAGCACCACGGCGGTGCCGCCGCGCTGGCGCCGGATCATCTCGGCGATGGAATAGACGTCGGTGGCGGAAAAGGCGACGACCGCCGAGCGCGGCGGCAGCCGCGTCAGCTTCCTGTAGCCGGCATAGGTCAGCTGGGAGAAGCGCGGCCGGCTGATGAACTCCGCCTTCGGCACGAGCCGGCGGATCATCGGCTGCATCGAATCGGATCCCAGCACCATGGTCTCGACCATGCCGCGGGCGTTCAGCAGCCGGTCGGTGAAGATGTGGCCGCGCTCGGGATCGGCGCAGAGCTGGATCTCGTCCACCGCCAGGAAATCGACGGCGCGGTCCAGCGGCATCGATTCGACGGTGCAGACCCAGTAGGACGGGTTGGGGGGCAGGATCTTCTCCTCCCCCGTGACAAGCGCGACCGCGTTCTTCCCCTTGATCCCGACGATGCGGTCGTAATTCTCCCGCGCCAGCAGGCGCAGGGGAAAGCCGATCATGCCGGACCGGTGACCGAGCATGCGCTCGATCGCCAGATAGGTCTTGCCGGTGTTGGTCGGCCCGAGCACGGCGACCACACGGCCCCCCCGCCCGAGACCGCCGGCCGCCGAAGCGTGAGAGGCCGAAGCCGTCGACGAAATCATGGAGGTAAGCTTTGGGGTGCGGGAAGCCGCAATGCAAGCGGCGGCTTGGCGATGTCTGGCGATTGCGCCGGAAGCCCGCGTCGGAGGAGTGTTGCCGGTTGAGGCCGGTCAGCGTTGCGGTGCCGGCGCGCGGCGGATCCTGAGCGACTTCAGCCCGCTCCGGGCGATACCCAGGATCAGCTGGTAATCCTGCTTCATGACCGACAGGCTGAAGAACAGCGGAGAAAGATCGAGCGCACTCATGGGGATCATCCCGGATTTCGAGACGAGGAGGATGAAGGGTGACGGCGTGCATCAAGATGACTAGGGCCGCCGAATGGGGGTTCGGCGGCCCTTAGTCTCACGGCGGCAGCGTTGGGGGGCTTGGGGGTTGCCGCCGGGAGCCTGTCTGTCCCTGTTGCGTTTGCCTTTCTGTTACGTCAGCCCTTGGGCGGCTCCTGCGGTGCCGGCACCGGCCCCGGGCCGGGGCCCTTGCCCGGCCCCATGCCGTGCCGCGGGCCGTCATGGTCACCCATGGGGCCGCCATGGTGCGGCCCCATATGATGGCCGCCCATGCCACCCGGACCCGGGTTCAGCATATGGTCGGCCTGCTTCTGCTGGTCGGGGGTCAGCTGGGCATAGAGGTCGGTCAGGGCCGGGCGGACGGTCTGGAGCTGTTGCAGGTGAGCCTGCATCATCTGTTCGACCCGCTCAAGGCGCTGCGGCAATGCTGCCGGCGGCGGGGTGTCCTTGAACTTGACGCACAGATCCTGCGTCGGCTTCAGGCTGGAGCGGGCGGCGTCGGCGAACTTGGTCCAGGCGGCGCGCTGCTGCTCGGTGATCTTCAGCTTCTTCTCCGCATAGGCCAGCTTGCCGGCCAGACGGGCCTCCTGGTCCTCGCACATGCGGGCGAAATGGTGGTCGGGTCCCCCGGGACCCATGCCCGGGCCGGGACCGCCCGGCTGCGGCCCGCCCTGGGCGAAGACCGGAACGGCCACGCCAAGACCGGCGACCAGCAGGGCGGACGTCAGAAGGGCGCGTTTCATGGTGTCGACTCCTCAGTGTATGTCTGCTCTCTAAACCCCGGATGGAGGGGGCTTATTCCGTTGGAACGTTCAAGGGGGCGTTCCCCGTCGTTGTTCCGATGAGCAGAGATTGGGCGCCGAACGTTGCGGTCGAATGTCCGCAAACCGGTCATTTGGTAACAGAGTGTAACCACGGCTGCCCCCGTAACCGGGCGTTACACATTTCCCCTTCACGGCCGACGCGCCTCGCCCGATCATGGGTTCCATGGACCGCACACCCCACCTTCTCGTCGTCGACGACGACCGCGAAATCCGCTCCCTCGTCGCCCAGTTCCTGACCAAGCACGGCTTCCGGGTCACCGGGGTCCGGGACGGGGCGGAGATGATGCGCACGCTCGACGGCGCCCGCGTCGACCTGATCGTGCTCGACCTCATGCTGCCGGGGGAGGACGGGCTGTCGCTCTGCCGACGGCTGCGCGCCTCGCCGCAGACGGCGCAGACCCCCGTCATCATGCTGACCGCGATGGGCGAGGAGACCGACCGCATCGTCGGGCTGGAGATGGGCGCCGACGATTATCTGGCGAAGCCCTTCAGCCCGCGCGAGCTGCTGGCCCGCATCAAGGCGGTGCTGCGCCGCGCCTCCGCCCCGCCGGTGGCCGGCGCCCCGGCGGCGGCCGGCACGGTGCTGCGCTTCGAGGGCTGGTCGCTCGACGTCACCAAGCGCGAGCTGCGCTCGCCCGACGGGGTGCTGGTCCAGTTGTCGGCCGGCGAGTACGACCTGCTGGTCGCCTTCGTCGAGCATCCGCAGCGGGTGCTGACCCGCGACCAGCTTCTCGATCTGGCGCGCGGCCGCTCGGCGGTTCCCTTCGACCGTTCCATCGACGTGCAGGTCAGCCGGCTGCGCCGCAAGATCGAACCCGACCCGGCCGACCCGACGCTGATCAAGACGGTGCGCGGCGGCGGCTATCTGTTCACCCCGGCCGTCGCCGGCCCGTCCCTTTCGGGCGGCGGGCTCGCGCCGTGACGGCCCAGCCCAAAACGGTCCAGCCGGAAACAGCCCAATCCGGCCCGACCCCTCATCGCCCGGTCCGCCGTCCGCGCCTGCGCCTGCCCAACAGCCTTGCCTCGCGGATCGCCATGACGCTGGTGCTGGCGCTGCTGCTGACGCAGGCGATCAGCGCGCTGGTCTATCTGACCGACCGCAGCGAGGGGCCGCCGATCCACGGCCCCAACATTCTGGTCCAGCGCGTCACCGCCATCGTCCAGCTGGTGGAAAGCACGCCGCCGCCCGGCCGCGACCGCGTGGTGCGCGCCATCGACGATCCGGTGCTGCGCGTCGAATGGCACCCCGACCGTCCGCCTCCTCTCGGGCCCGATGCCTTTCCCAGCGGCCGGTTCGAGGGGCTGAAGCACCGGCTGCGCGACTCGCTGGATACCGCCGAACACAACATCGTGGTGGAGGTGCAGCTTCCCAGCGAGAGCGAGCTGCGCGACCGTGCTGCTCCCCGCCCGCCCTTCATCGGCGACGATGCCCGGCGCTGGGGCCCCCATGTCCGGCTGTCGGTGCGGCTCGGCGACGGCTCCTGGCTCAGCTTCACCGGCGGCGATCCGCTGCCCGGACCGTTCCGCGTCGTCCGCTTCGTGCTGTGGATGGGAGGGGTGGCGGCGGTGATCCTGGTGGTTTCGCTGCTGGCCGCCCGCAAGGCGGCGGCGCCGCTCGCCGGTTTCGCCGCCGCTGCCGAACGGCTCAGCGTCGACGGGCAGGCCGATCCCCTGCGGGAGGAAGGCCCGCGCGAGCTGCGCTCCGCCATCCGCGCCTTCAACCGGATGCAGGCGCGGCTCGCCCGCTTCGTGACCGACCGCACCCAGATGCTGGCGGCGATCGGCCATGACCTGCGCACGCCGATCACCCGGCTTCGCCTGCGCGCCGAGCTGGTCGACGATCCCGAGATGCAGCGGCGGATGCTGGCCGACCTCGACGAGATGGAGGCGATGATCTCCGCCACGCTGGCCTTCGCCCGCGACGATGCCCAGCGCGAGCCGCGCGGCCGCTTCGACCTCGCCGACCTTCTGCAAAGCCTGTGCGACGACCGCGTCGATGCCGGCCACCGCGCGCTGTACGACGGCCCGGCCCATGTGGTGGCGGAGGGCCGACCGGTGGCGCTGCGCCGCGCGCTCGCCAACCTGATGGACAACGCCATCAAGTATGGCGGCGGCTTCACCGTGCGGCTGGAGACCGGCGCCGATGGTGCAAGCCAGCATCGCAACGCCCTGATCCACATCGACGACGACGGCCCCGGCATCCCGGAGGCGGAGTTCGAGAAGGTCTTCGCCCCCTTCTACCGGCTGGAGCGCTCCCGGTCCCGCGACACCGGCGGCGTCGGGCTGGGCCTGTCGACCGCCCGCAGCATCATCCGCGGCCATGGTGGCGACGTGACCCTGTCGAACCGCAGCGAGGGCGGGTTGCGCGCGACGGTGACGCTGCCGCTGTAGATTCCCCACCCCCGAAATTTCGGATAGCGTCATCCTTTCGCCACGGTCGGGAGACAAATAATCGCCGGCTTCCGACCGGCCTTCCGGGGAAGCGGCAGTGGGCGTATGAGGATCGAAGCGGGAACGCTTCCCGCACTCATCACACAGACCTGACGGGGCTAAGCGAGCGCGCCGTGACCGCCGACCGACCGGACCATCCCATGGGCCCGGACCAGCGCAGGGCCAGCCAGCTCTACGCCGGCCCCCGTCCGATCCGCACCCGCGAAGATCCGTCAGCGCTCGACCGTCTGACGGCTGGCGAGGTCACCCGCGCGCTGGCCGCCAAGGCGGCCGATCTTGCCCGCGACCGGCTGTCCAAGCTTGGCCGGAACAAGCCGCGCCGCAAGTTTCCGCCCTCTGCCGCACCGCCGGCCACGCCGTACAAGCAGCAGCCCCGCCGGTCCCGCGGTCTGCCAGCCTTCAAGCTGCCGTCCTTCGGCTTGCCGTCCATTTCGCTTCCAAGGATCTCCTTGCCGAAACCGAAGCCGCCTGCCCGCCGGTCCGGTGGTAACCAGCCGCCGCAACCACCGTCCCCGCCGAGCGGGCGCCCCGGCCGGGCGCCGCAGCCGCCCCGCAACAATGGGGGCAAAGGCAGTGGCTGGATGAAACGGCTGGTGCAATGGGGCCTCGTCGCCGCCATCTGGTGCGGCATCGCTCTCGGGGCGGTGCTGGCCTGGTTCGCGCTCGACCTGCCGGACATCTCCAAGGTGGCGCAGTTCGAGCGGCGCGCCTCGATCACGGTGCTTGCCGCCGACGGCAGCGAGTTCGCCCGCTTCGGCGACCTGCACGGCACGACGCTCAGCGTGCGCGACCTGCCGCCGCATCTGGTGGGGGCGGTGCTGGCGATCGAGGACCGCCGCTTCTACAGCCATTTCGGCATCGACCCGCTGGGTCTCGCCCGCGCGGTCTACGTCAACTGGCGCTCCGGCCGGGCGGTGCAGGGTGGCTCCACCATCACCCAGCAGCTCGCCAAGAACCTGTTTCTGACGCCCGAGAAATCGCTGAAGCGCAAGATTCAGGAAGCCATGCTGGCGCTCTGGCTGGAGAGCCGCTTCACCAAGGACCAGATCCTCACCGCCTATCTGAACCGCGTCTATCTCGGCGCCGGCACCTTCGGGGTGGACGCAGCCGCGCGCACCTATTTCGGCAAGCCGGCGACCGAGGTCGACGTCCGCGAATCGGCCGTGCTGGCCGGCCTGCTGAAGGCGCCGTCGCGCTACGCCCCCAGCTCCAACCCCGACGAATCGGCGGAGCGGGCACGGGTGGTGATGGCGGCGATGCTGGACGCCGGCTACCTCACCCAGGCGCAGTATGACGCAGCCCGCACCGCCAAGCCGTCGCCCAAGCGCAAGCCCGGCGGCGACGGCCGCTATTTCGCCGACTGGGTGACCGATCTGGTGCCGGGCTTCGCCGGTCCCGACCATGGCGACGTGATCGTCCGCACCACGCTGGACCTGAAGATGCAGCGCGCCGCCGAACAACGGCTGGAGGCCCTGCTTGCCGGCCCCGGCGTCGCCGCCAATGTCCGCCAGGGGGCGCTGGTCGCAATGAGCCCCGACGGGGCGGTGCGCGCCCTGGTCGGCGGCCGCGATTACGACAGCAGCGAGTTCAACCGCGCCACCCAGGCGTTGCGTCAGCCCGGATCGGCCTTCAAGCCCTTCGTCTATCTGGCCGCGCTCGAGGCCGGCTGGAGCCCCGACAGCATGATCGACGACGCCCCGGTCCAGCTTGGCAACTGGAGCCCCGGCAACTATGACGGTAAGTATCGCGGCAGCATCACGCTGGCCGCGGCGCTCGCCCATTCCTCCAACACCGCGACGGCACGGCTGATCGACAAGGTCGGCACCGACCGGGTGCGGCGCATCGCGTCGAACCTCGGCATCTCGTCGCCACTGACCCGCGACCTGTCGCTGGGCCTCGGCACCAGCGAGGTGACACCGCTGGAGCTGGTGCGCGCCTATGCCGGCATCGCCAACCGCGGCGTCCCGGTCTGGGCCTATGCCATCACCGAGATCAAGGGGCGCGACGGCGCCGTGCTCTACCGGCGCCAGGGCGGCGGCGGTGCGGCGGTGGTCGATCCCTCCCATGCGGTGCAGCTGTCGCAGATGATGACCGGCGTGCTGGAGTACGGCACCGGCCGCAGCGCGAAGCTGAACCGGCCGGCGGCGGCCAAGTCCGGCACCACCCAGGACTATCACGACGCCTGGTTCGTCGGCTTCACCGCCGATCTGGTCGCCGGCGTCTGGCTGGGCAACGACAACAACGAGGCGATGAAGAAGGTCACCGGCGGCACGCTGCCGGCCAAGCTGTGGCGCGAGTTCATGCTGGACGCCCATGCCGGCAAGCCCGCCCGCCCGCTCCCCGGCCTGGACGGCGCCCCCGCCTGGAGCCCGCCGCCGGGAAGCCTGCAGCCGGGCGTCGTGCCCCCCGGCGGCGTGCCGATGGCGTCGGCGGATGCGCGGTCCGGTGGCGGCATCGGCTCGCTGATCGAAAAGATCGCCGGCGGTTCCGGAACGGCACCGCGGGTGCAGTACGACTACAGCCACAGCGGGGGGCGGTAGGAGGCGTCAGTTCCCCCCGGCGCCCCGACCCTGCTATACCTCCCCCGGATTTCCCCACAGCGGACGACAGATGCAGGCGGACGAGCGACTGGACGGATTGGACATGGCGGAGACGGACATGGCGGAGACGGACGAGCGTCCGCTCGCCGCCGTTCTCGCCGCCCTGGCCACCGACGCCCCCGCCGATCCCGCTCAGCCCGCCGCTCTGCCCGCCGCTCCGCTTTCGGGCGCCGGCCGGTCGGACGCCCCGGGCCCGTCCCCCCTCAACCCGCTGCTCAGCCTCGCCGCCCCGGTGCTGGCGCTGGCCGGTGCGCTGCGCGACCGCAGCCTGACCGACCAGCCGCGCGCCGCCGTCACCGCCGCATTGGAGCGCTTCGACCACGCCGCATCCGCCGCCGGCCTCGACCCGGACGAAATCCGCTCCGCCCGCATCGCGCTTTCCGCCACCTTGGACGATGTCGCCCGTGCCGCCGGTCATGGTGGGGCGGCGGCTGAGCCGGGTGCCGGCGTGCGTTTCTTCGACCTGCTCGACGGCATGCTGGGCGATCCGCGCCGCCACCGCCAGGCGCTGGAGCTGTTCTACGCCTGCCTGTCGCTGGGCTTCGAGGGCCGTTTCCGCGACAAGCCCGGCGGCGCCCACGACCTCGCCCGCCTGCGCGACGAGCTGTACCGCGTCCTGCGCCGCGCCCGCGGCGACGTGGCGGTGGAGCTGTCGCCGGCCTGGGCAGGGGTGTCGGAACCGTTCCGGCCGCTCGGCACCTCGTTGGGCAGCACCCTGATCGGCAATGGGTCGGGCTGGATCGTCTGGGCGGTGGTGGTGCTCGGCCTGTCCGGCCTCTACGTCCATCTCGCCGGCGCCCTCGACCGGCAGGCGGAACCGGTGATCGCCCGCATAGCGGCCCTGCTGCCCGACCGCACGATCGAAATCGCCCGGCTGGTCCCGCCGCCGCCGCCCACCGCCGGCCCGGCTTTGATCGCCCGCATCACCGGCCAGCTCGCACCGGAAATCCGCACCGGCGCCGTCGAGGTGCTGGCGGGAGAGGATGGTGCGCTGGTCATCCGCATCCCGGCGGCGGCGATGTTCGCCACCGGCAGCGACGCCGTGAGGGCCCGCCACCGCGCCATCGTCGAGCGGGTCGGCCAGACCCTGGCGGCGGAGCACGGAAGCGTCCTGGTGGTCGCCCACACCGACGACCAGCCCCCGCCCGGAGGCCGCCTTCCCACCGCGCAGGTTTTGACCGACGCCCGCGCCGAAGCGGTGCGCAAGCTGCTGGAGCGTTCGCTGCCGCCCGCCCGCCTGTCGGCCGAGGGCCATGGCGACCAGGAACCTGTCGCGTTGAACGACACGGCGGCCGGGCGCGACGCCAACCGGCGGATCGACATCCGCCTCTATCCGCATTAGGGCGCCCGCCATGGCCGATCCCCGACCCAAGAAGGCTGGCGCCGCTCCGGCGAAGCAGACCGTCAAACGTCGCCCCCGAAACAGGCGCAAGCCCGCCGCCCCCTCGCCACACCGCTCCGCCCGCGGCCGCTGGGCGATGTCGCTGCCGGGCGCGCTGGCGTTGGGTCTGGCCGGCTGGCTGCTGCTGCCCCGTCTGGCAGCGTCCTTCGCCCCGCATCTGCTGCCGACCATCCAGCCGGACTGGAGCATCCGCCTGCTGCCGCTGGTCCTGGCGCTGGTCGCCTGGATCACCGTCAACCGCCGCATCGACACCCGCGAGCGCGCAGCCAACGCCCGCCTGCTGGAGGCGCTGGCCGCCGGCAGCGATCCCGAGCTGAAGGCCTCGCTGGAAGAGATCGGCGCGGTGCGCAAGCGGCTCGACGGCGTGCTGGCCCAACTGCGCAAGCGCCGGGGTGGTCGTTACCTTTATCAGCTGCCCTGGTATCTGGTGATCGGCGCCCCCGGTTCGGGCAAGACCACGGCGCTGGCCAACACCGGCCTCGCCGCCCGCACGCCCGCCCATACGCCCGGCGGCAGCGTGACAGAACCGCTGGCGGGCCCGTTCATGGGGCTGGGCGGCACCCGCAATTGCGACTGGTGGTTCACCGACCGGGCCGTTCTGATCGACACCGCCGGCCGCTACACCACCCAGGACAGCCGGCGCGCGGTGGACGGCCGGGTGTGGTCGGGCCTGCTCGACCTGCTGAAGGAGCACCGCCCACGCCAGCCCGCCAACGGTGTCCTGCTGACCATCAGCATCCCCGAGCTGACCAACTGGAGCGACGCGGATCGGCGCAACCACGCCATCCTGATCCGCCAACGCCTGAACGAGCTGCGGGTGCAATTGGGCGTCCGCCTGCCGGTCTATCTGCTGCTGACCAAGGCCGACCTGCTGGACGGCTTCGCCACCTTCTTCGACCCGCTGGACCGCGAGGCGCGCAGCCAGATCTGGGGCCTGACCCTGCCGGCCGACGAGGCCGCCGCAGACCGTGCCGGCGGTCCGCTGCCCGTCTTCCGCGACCTCTATGCCGGTCTGGTGCGGCGGCTGGACGAGCGGCTGCTCGATCGGCTGCACCAGGAACCGGACATCCGCCGCCGCGGCGATGCCTTCGCCCTGCCGCTGCGGGTGGCGGAACTGGAGCCGGCGCTGGCCGACATCGTCGACACCGTCTTCGGCTCCGAACATGGCGAGGAGACGCCGCGCCTGCGCGGCCTCTACCTGACCAGCGCCACCCAGACCGACGCCTCGCTCGCCCTGCTCGCCCCCGACAACAGCCGCCCGGCCTCGACCTATTTCCTCGAACGGCTGCTGCCCGATCTGGTCTTTCCGGAGGCCAACCTCGCCCGGGTCGACCTTGCGGTGGAGCGCGACCGCCGCCGCCGCGCCCTGCTGTCCGCCACCGCCGCGCTGGCGCTCGGGTTGGCGGTTGGGGGCTGGTGGCTGGTCAGCGCCCGCGGCAACGCCGCCCTGCTGGAGCGCGCCGACACCGGCGCCGCGGCGGTGGAGGTGGCGCTGCGCCCGCTCGACGCCCCACCGCGCGCCCTGGCCCGGGTGGACGATGCTGATCCCGCGGCGATCCTGCCGGCGCTGGACGCCCTGCGCGCCCTGCCGCTGGCCTTTGACAATGCGCAGAATTGGGCAGGACAGGATTGGGCCGCCCCGGCGCTGGCCGGTGGTTTGTACCAGGGCGCGCGCATCGCCGCCCCGGCGCAGGAAGCCTACCGCCGCGCCCTGCGCAGCCAGTTCCTGGCGCGCATCGCCCTGCGTCTGGAGGAACGGCTGCGCGCCGACTGGGCCTTGCCCGACCAGCTGCGCCAGACCCTGCGCATTTACCGCATGGTCGGCGGGGCGGAGCCGATGGATGCCGGCGCCATGGCGGAATGGCTGGCGCTCGACTGGCAGCGCATGCTGCCCGGCCCGGCCAACGAACCGCGCCGCCGTGCCCTTGGCGACCATCTGGCCGCCCTGTTCACCGTCGGTTTCGCCCCGGTTCCGCCCGACGAGGTTCTGGTCGCCCGCGTGTTGGAGGTGCTGGCGCAATCGACATCCACACAGCGCAGCCGGGCCGCCCTGCCATGACCGCCGGTTTCGCGACACCACGGGGGATGTTGGCCGCTGCCGGTGCCGTTCTGTTGCGGGCGCCGGGGATTGGCGGCGGGTTCGGCAGCGGTTTGGGCGGCGGCTTGGGGGGCGCTGCCGATCCCGTGGTGGGCTTCCACGGCAAGGTGCCGGCGCGCGGCGACTTCGTCGGCCACGGCCTGCCCGGGGCGGTCCTCGGCCCCTGGGATCGCTGGCTGTCGGCGGCTTTGGGCGAGGCGGGGCGCCGGCTGGGGGCGGAGTGGGAGCCTCTGTTCGCCCAGGCCCCGGTCTGGCGCTTCGCCCTGTCGCCCGGCCTTTGCGGCGCCACCCCGCTGGTCGGGGTCTGGATGCCCAGCGCCGACCGGGTGGGCCGTCCCTATCCCTTCACCATCGCCGCCGGCCTTCCTGTCGGCTTCGACATCGCCGACGCGCCCGCCTCCTGCGCCGCGTGGCTGTCCCGTGCCGAGGCGCTGGCGGCGGACGCCTGCCGTGCCGCTGCCGACGTGGAGGGATTGCCGGCCCGCCTCGCCATCCTCGGCCGTCCGGAACCGGAGCGCGTCAGCCCCTCCACCCGCGCCCTGCTCGACCGGCTGTCCGGCCCCTTGGGTGGGGATGCCAGCCTGTGGTGGACCCGGGGCGCCGGCCGCGTCGCGCCATCTCTGCTGTCCTGTACCGGCCTCCCCGCCCCGCCCCGCCCGACCGCCTTCCTCGACGGCGCCTGGACCCGCTGGGGCTGGGAGAATGCCGAGGAGGAGCGATGAAGGGAGCAGCCGACAGGCCGTGGCGGGAGTGAACTCCTTTGATCCATGGTGAGACCGCTTCCTCAGCACCAGAATTATACATGACTTCACCGGCGCGCCCCCGCACCTGCCGCCTCGGTTTCAGCTCTGCCAATCATCCGGGTCGGGGTCGGGGCCAACGCAGCGGACCGAACAACCTGAAGCACCAAACGGAAACGCCCATGAACAACACCGACACCGACGACTCACCCCCCGGCCGGCTGCGGATCGACAAGTGGCTTTGGTATGCGCGCTTCTTCAAGACCCGCAGCCTTGCCGCCAAGCTGTGCAACGACGGGGGCGTGCGGCTGTCGGGGGCGGTGGTGACCAAGGCGCATGCGGCGGTGAAGCCGGGCGACGTGCTGACCTTCGCACAGGGGCGGCACATCCGCGTCATCAAGGTGGTGGCGCTGGGAAGCCGGCGCGGTCCGGCGCCGGAAGCCCAGGCGCTGTACGAGGATCTCGCCCCGCCGGTGCCGGAGGAACGGCTTCAGGACCCCTATCGCGCACCGTTCCAGCAGCCGGGCGCCGGACGACCGACCAAGCGCGACCGTCGGGCGATCGACGCTCTGCACGGTGACGGAAGTCTGCAAAGTGAGACCGATTAGGCGGCGGCACTGATTGTTGCTCGAAAAAAGTGAGACCGCCTCTTAAACAGGACGGCCACCACCCCCATCTGGGAAGGCTGGATAACCGACCAGATGCGACAAGCGAGCATAATCATGAGCGAGAAGACCCGACCTTCGAGCCTTTCCGCCCCCTCTTCAGCGAAGCGCGGCGCCCGCGCTGCGACCGCCGTGGCGGTTGCGCTGGTGATGGCGCTGGCCGCCGGCACCGCCGACGCCCGCGCCGGCAAGAGCAGCTCGTCCGGCAGCCGCGGCAGCCGCACCACCGAGGCGCCGGCCGCCACCAGCACCGCGCCCAACGCGGTGTCGCCGATGGAGCGCTCCACCGCACCGGCGGCATCGCCGGGTATGCAGCGCCCCGGCGCCGCTGCCACCGCCCCGGCGGCGGCCCCCTCGCGCGGCTTCTTCGGCGGCGGCTTCATGTCCGGCCTGATGGGCGGCCTGATCGGCGCCGGCATCGGTGCGATGCTGTTCGGCGGCGGCTTCTTCGAGGGGCTGGGCAGCTTCGCCGGCATCCTGGGCTTCATCCTGCAGATCCTGCTGGTCGTCTTCCTGGTCCGGCTGGCCGTGCGCTTCTTCCGCAACCGCTCGCAAACCGCCAACACCGCGGCGGTCGGCGGCCCGCTGGGCGGGAACCGGCCGGCCTATGCCGGCGGTCCGCAGGCCGACCAGATGAACCGCGATGCGGCCGATGTCGGCTATAACCCGGTTGGCGGTATTGGCGGCGGCAACGCCGGTCCGGCCCCGCGCCGTCAGGCGGCCGACGAGATCGGCATCCAGCCGGCCGACTTCGAGGCGTTCGAGCGGCTGCTCGGCACCGTCCAGACCGCCTACGGGCGGGAGGATGCCGACACTCTGCGCGCCGTAACGACACCGGAGATGTTCTCCTACTTCAGCGAGGATCTGGCGGAGAACCGCAGCCGCGGCGTGGTCAACAAGGTCAGCGATATCCGGCTGCTGCAAGGTGATCTGGCCGAGGGCTGGCGCGAAGGGGCGCAGGAATACGCCACCGTCGCCATGCGCTTCTCGCTGGTCGACGTCACGGTGGACCGCGCCAGCGGCCGGGTGATCGAGGGCAACGCCTCGCAGCCGACCGAAGCGACGGAGCTGTGGACCTTCGTCCGCCCGCGCGGCGGACAGTGGCAGCTGTCGGCGATCCAGCAGACGCACTGACGCTTGCGGAGACGCCCGCGGATTTGGAAATGCGAAACGCCCCGGCCAATCGGCCGGGGCGTTTTCGTTTGCGCGGTTCGTGCCCTCTCTCGTTCCGGACAAGCCGGATCACGCGGTCGGCAACACCACGGCGTCGGTGGCACGGAAGCCGAGGCGGACGGTCTCGCCGGGGACGAAGGCCGGCTCCTGGCCCAGATGGGGCATCTGCACGGTCAGGCCGCCATCGAGGAAGGCGTTGACGAAGGCGCCCTCGAAGTCGCTGTGGCTGACCCGGGCGCTCAGGCTGTTGTCGCTCTCGTTCCCCCCAGGACGTTCCGGCGCCAGGCGTTCCGGCCGAACATAGAGGATGGCATGATCGCCCGCCGACAATCCCCGCGGGTTGCGCCCCCGCAGCGGGCCGAAGGCGCTGTCGAGCACCGCCCAGCCATCCGCCGCCTGCGTCACCTGTCCGGCGAAGCGGTTCGATTCGCCGACAAAGGAGGCGACGAAGGCGGTCTGCGGGTGGTCGTAGATGGTCTTGCCGTCACCCACCTGTTCCAGCACGCCGCGCGACATCACGCCGATGCGGTCGGACATGGTGAGCGCCTCGCCCTGGTCGTGGGTGATGTAGATGAAGGTCACGCCGGTGCGCTTCTGCAATTCGCGCAGCTCGGCGCGCATATGCTGGCGCAGCTTGAGGTCGAGCGCCGACAGCGGTTCGTCGAGCAGCAGCACCGCCGGCTCCACCGCCAGGGCGCGGGCGATGGCGATGCGCTGGCGCTGGCCGCCGGACAGGTCGGTCACCCGTTTTTCCGCCGTATCGGGCAGAGCCACCAGTTCCAGCAGCTCGCGCACCCGGCGCTTGCGGTCTGCCGACGGCACGCCGCGCACCTCCAGCCCGAAGCCGATGTTGTCCGCCACCGTCATCAGCGGGAACAGGGCCAGATTCTGGAAGATCAGCGCGGTCGGCCGCTTGTTCGGACCGATCCCGCGCATGTCCCGGCCGCCGATGCGGATAACGCCGTCCGTCGGCTCCATGAAGCCGGAGATCATGCGCAGGATGGTGGTCTTGCCGCAGCCCGACGGGCCGAGGAAGCTGAAGAACTCCCCCGCCCCGATGGTCAGCGACACGTCGCGGACGGCGACGGTGTCGCCGAACCGCATGGTGACATGGTCGAGTTGGACGTCTTGGCTCATGGTCCCTGCTGTGTGCGGATCACGCCGCCAGGAAGCGATCCTGGTACTCGTTGCGGATGGAGACGTACCACGCCTCCTGGATCGGCCACCACCACAGCTTCTGCAAGGCATCGCCCGGATAGGCGTCGGCGAAGAACTGCTTGTTCAGGTCGGTCAGGTGGGCTTCGGCGCCGACCGCGGTGCTGGAGATGCCGGAATGGTTGGTGTAGAGCGCGCCGGCCTGCGGCGTGTAGAACCAGTTGATCCAGGCATAGGCGTTCTCGAGGTTCTCCGCCTTCTTCGGAATGGCGAAGCCCTCCATCCAGGCGAGCGCACCCTCCTTCGGCGCGATGAAGCGGATCGGCAGGCCTTCCTTGCGGAGCGCCACGGCGCTGCTGTCCCAGGTCTGGCCGATGACGCAGCCGTTGGTGCGGAAGGCGCCCTGGGCCTCGTTCTCGTTGGTCCAGAACTGGGCGACCGACTTCTTGTTGGCGGCGGCCACCTTCAGGATGGCGTCGAAGTTGGCGCGCGCCTTCGCTTCGTCCTTGAACTGGTCGCGGACGGGGTGCGGCAGCTTGCCCTGGCTTTCCAGCCACAGCGCGATGCCGATCAGCGAGGAATGGCCGCGCACCGTCACCTTGCCGGCGTTGGCCGGCGCCCACAGATCGCCATAGCTGGCGGTGCCGTAGGCGAGCGGCGCCTTCCTCATGTCATAGGCCAGCGCTTCGGTCCCCCAGTCGGCCGGGGCGAAATAGCGCTTGCCGCCGACGACGCCGCCCATTCCGGCGGAGCCCTCGACCGACGACTTCAGACAGCCGTCCCACTTCACCTTCGACTCGTCGATCGGCTGCACCAGCTCGAACTCGACATAGTTCGGCACGCGGTCGACGGTGGGGTGGATGATGTCGAAGCCGGCGCCGCCGGTGGCCTTCAGCTGGTTCAGCAGCTCGTCGTTGGTGCCGTATTCGGTCAGGGTCGCCTTGACGCCGGTCTTCTTCTCGAAGTCGGCCAGCATGTCCGGGCTGATGTAGCCGGCCCAGGAGAAGATCTTCACCGTGCCCGATGCCGCCCGGCCTTCGCGCAGGACGAAGGGACCGACCGAGGCGACACCGGCCGCCGCCGCAGCGCTTTGCAGCAGCACGCGGCGGGTGAAGCTCTTGGCGGCGCGCTGGGTCTCGGCGCTGGACCGCTGCGATTCGGTCTGGGCGTGAACGATCTCGACCTGATCGATCTTGGACATGACGTCCTGTCTCCCTGGCTCTTGAAGGGTGGCTCTTGGATGGCGTTTGAACGGGCGGCGGCCATGCGAAAGGCTACCCCCGCTTAAGGCATAAAGTGTGCCTGAGACAAAAGCCGTCCGTCCATGGGGGAAGATGAAGCTCCGCCAAACTTCATAGAGCCGTCATATCGCCCGGTTACATCACGGAATCACATCACATAGAAGCGCGCCTTCACCGTCACGCCTTCGGCGCCGCGCAGGACGGTGCGGTTGCGGCCGCTGCGCTTGGCGAAATAGAGCGCTTCATCGGCCTGAGTCATCAGGTCGTTGACCGAGTCGGTGTCGCGGTCCAGGCACATGCCGATGCTGATGGTGAAGCCGAAGCTGGTGCCGCTGCCGGTCTCCACCACGAGTTCGGCGGTGGAGCGGCGGATCGCCTCGACCCGCGCCAGAGCCGATTCCAGATCGCCGGCGGGCAGGCACAGGCAGAACTCCTCCCCGCCCAGCCGGCCGAGGAAGCCGCCGTCGGGCACCTGGGCTGCGCAATGATCGGCGAATCGCTTCAGCGCAAGGTCGCCGTTGCTGTGGCCATGGGTGTCGTTGATCGCCTTGAAATGGTCGATGTCGAACATGGCCACCGCCAGCGGCCCCCCCGCTTCCTTCGCGGCGCGGCAGGCCCGTTCCAGCTTTTCCATGAAATAGCGGCGGTTCAGAACCCCGGTCAGGTAATCGGTGTGCAGCATCTCCACCATCACCCGGTGCATGCGGGTGATGCGCTCGCCGGCCCGCACGCGGGCGCGCAGCATCGACAGGTCGATGGGCTTGGCCAGGAATTCGTCGGCACCGGAATCGAAGGCCTCGATCCGCCGGGCTGTCTCGGTGTCGCCGGTCATCAGGATGGTGAAGGTGCGGTGCTGGTCGTCCTCCGCCCGGACATGCCAGCACAGCTCCAGGCCGGTCATCACCGGCATTTCCAGATCGGTGATGATGATGTGGATGTCGTGGCTGCGATAGATCGACAGCGCCTGCTCCCCATCCTCCGCCAGCAGCACACGGAAGCCGTTGCTTTCCAGATCGGTCCGTATCAGGTCGCGGAAGTATTCGGAATCGTCGGCGACAAGGATATTCGTTTCCACCGCGACACCCTGCCGTCCGCAAAGATTCCGTGCTTGCGGACCTTAGCAAACTTCCCGTCGCGATGGGATAGCGGCGTGGCGACACGTCGCGGTTGCTTGGCAAACCAAAGGACCGTCAGCTTTCGAGCATGCGCCGCAGCAGTTCCACATCCTCGGCGAAGGACGGATCGGTTGCGCGCAACTCATCCACCTTCTTGACCGCATGCATGACGGTCGTGTGGTCGCGGCCGCCGAACTTGCGGCCGATCTCCGGCAGGGAGCGGGCGGTAAGCTGCTTGGCCAGATACATGGCGATCTGGCGCGGGCGGGCCACCGCGCGGGCGCGGCGGGCGGAATGCATGTCGGCGACGCGGATGTTGTAATGCTCCGCCACCCGCTTCTGGATCTCGTCGATGGTGACGCGGCGGTCGTTGGCGCGCAGCAGGTCGTGCAGCACCTCCTGCGTCGTCTCCAGCGAGATGGAACGGCCGACCAGCTCGGCATGGGCGACGATGCGGTTCAGCGCCCCTTCCAGCTCGCGCACGTTGGACGTGATCTTGTGGGCGAGGAACTCCAGCACCTTCAGCGGGATGCTGGCCTGGAGCGCGTCGGCCTTGGCCTGGAGGATGCCGAGCCGCAGCTCGTAGGTGGTCGGGTGGATGTCGGCGACCAGCCCCCAGCCGAGGCGGGAGCGCAGACGCTCCTCCATCCCTTCCAGGTCGGACGGGCTCTTGTCGGCAGAGATGATGACCTGCCGGTTCTGGTCGACCAGCGCGTTGAAGGTGTGGAAGAACTCCTCCTGCGTGGAGTCCTTGCCGCTGATGAACTGCACGTCGTCGATCATCAGCACGTCGACCGAGCGGAACTGCTGCTTGAAGGCCATCGTGTCCTTGAAGCGCAGCGCCCGGATGAACTGGTACATGAACTTCTCGGCCGACAGGTAGAGCACCTTGCGGTTCGGGTCGTTCTTGCGGATCTGCCAGGCCAGCGCGTGCATCAGGTGGGTCTTGCCCAGCCCGACCCCGCCATAGAGGAACAGCGGGTTGAAGGTCACGGCGGTGGCGTCGGCGACGCGCCTTGCGGCGGCGTGGGCCAGCTCGTTCGGCTTGCCGACGACGAAATTCTCGAAGGTGAATCGCGGGTCGAGGGCGGCCGACAGGTCGGACCGGTCCTCCAGGATCGCCGGCACCGCGGTCGGCGATTCGTCCGACGCCCCGCCATAGGAGGCCGAGGTGTAGACGGTGGACGGCGCGGCGTCTGCGGACAGGCCGGACTCGAACTGTCGCGGGGAAGCACCCGGCGGCGAAACCGGACGGGGAGCCGGGCGCGGGTCCACGGCACGCTGGTCGAACCCACGCTGGTCGAACCCACGGGGCGCCGGAGCGGAGCGGTCGTCGTCGCTGTCGTCATTGTCGGCGACGAGCGCCGCCGGCGGATTGGTGGAGGCGACGATAACGTCGATGGACTGGACTTCCGGATTCTCACCGGACCACAGGGCGCGGATACGGTCGGCATAGTGGGTCAGCACCCAGTCGCGCATGAACCGCGTGGGCACGACGATGCACACCTCGCCGCCGATCAGGCTGGCGACGGACAGCGGCTGAAGCCAGCTCCGGTAGGCGATCTCGCCGACCTCTTCCTTCAGGCGTCCGCGAATGCGCGCCCACTGCTGATCCAACGACACGCCGACCGACATGCTCCCTTACTCCCGCTCCTTCCGCCGGCCGGCCCCGAAACCGGAATGGCCGCCCGTCTGGTCCTGCCCGGAAGACTCCGGACACGGAAAAACCGAACGGAACACTATATCCGAAAAGCACACGCCAGAGTCGACGGGATTGTAAATCCCGCCCCGGGCGCGACAGCTTGTAAGTAAAAGAAGATCGTGCGAATGACCGGGACTCAACAAGCCCTGATCCGGCGTAAGACCTTCAGTATTTCGCTGCTGTGTTCAGACGGACACAGAGTGTTGCATCACCCCAAATTGCCCGACCGAATGGATCAAAAGTCTAACCATACTGCGGAAATCTGGCAATGGGACAGATGGCGAACGGGCTAAAAAGTTAAAAACGTTCGCGTTGACCGCATGATCGATCCGGAATCTCATATGCGATCCTAAGAACAATCTAAGACAATTGTCGAGCATCCACACATTTACTTTAAACGCAAAAAGCCGCGCCCCGAGTCACGGGCGCGGCTTTTTGAAACGAGCGGATGAAGACTCTATCAGAGAGCCTTGATCGCAGCCGACAGACGCGACAGTTTGCGCGACACGGTGTTCTTGTGCAGCACGCCCTTCGACACGCCGCGCATCAGCTCCGGCTGAGCGGACTTGAACGCCTCGGCGGCGGCGGACTTGTCGCCGCTCTCGATGGCACCCTCGACCTTCTTCACGAAGGAACGGATGCGGCTGACGCGGGCACGGTTGACTTCCGTGCGACGCTCGGTCTGACGAATGCGCTTTTCAGCGGACTTATGATTGGCCATGGAAACCCTACTCCGAACGACACGGCTGTCGTGATGCGAGCGCGCCTTATACGCGGCAGCGCACCCCGAGTCAAGGCGTGGACGCCCGATGATTTTGACTAATCGTACTTAAACGACATCTTGGTGGGATCTGAACCGTCCCCCGCAAGATGCAGGGGACGGTTCAGGCGGCAGAGTCGAAGCGACCGTGACGACTCAGCGATTCTTCCAGCCGGCCTGGCGCTTCTCGGCGAAGGCGGCCATGCCTTCCTTCTGGTCTTCGGTGGCGAAGGTCGAATGGAACAGGCGGCGTTCGAAGCGGATGCCTTCGGCCAGCGTCGTTTCATAGGCGACGTTGACCGCCTCCTTCGCCATGGCGATGACCGGCTGCGACAGCGAGGCGATCTTGGTGGCGACCTTCACCGCCTCCTCGACCAGCTCGGCGGCCGGCACGACGCGGGAAACGAGGCCGCAGCGCTCTGCCTCGGCGGCGTCGATCATGCGGCCGGTCAGGACCATCTCCATCGCCTTGGACTTGCCGACGAAGCGGGTCAGGCGCTGGGTGCCGCCGGCGCCGGGGATGGTGCCGATGGTGACCTCGGGCTGGCCGAACTTGGCGGTGTCGGCGGCCAGGATGAAGTCGGCCATCATCGCCAGTTCGCAGCCGCCGCCCAGCGCGAAGCCGGCGACCGCGGCGATGGTCGGCTTGCGGCATTTGGCCAGCCGTTCCCACTTCGCGGTGATGAAGTTGGAGTTGTAGACGTCCATGTAGGAGAAGCCGGCCATCTCCTTGATGTCGGCGCCGGCGGCGAAGGCGCGCTCCGACCCGGTGATGACGATGGCGCCGATGGCGCTGTCGGCCTCGAAGGCGTCCAACGCCTGGCCCAGCTCGGTCACCAGCTGGTCGCACAGCGCGTTCAGCGCCTTCGGGCGGTTCAGCGTGATCAGCCCGACCGGGCCGCGCGTCTCGACGAGGATGGTTTCATAGGACATGGTTGCAGCACTCTCCCGATGGGGCGAGCCCGGTTGCTTCCGGGACTCGTGGTTGTTTGGGGGGTATTGGGTTGCAGGTGCGCGCGAGTATGGCGGGTGCCGCCGCGATCAGCGGGGCGTCAAAGTGAAGCGGACGGCGGTTCCGGCAGCCTTCCTTTGGGCGGTCTGCTGGAATTCCAGCCGCAGCTCCTCGCCCTCGCGGACGAAGACGCGATCGGCGGTCCGGCGCCAGCCCAGCTGCGGCAGGGTCTGGTCGTAGAAGGCCAGCACCGCCTGGCGCGGCACCTCGCCCGACAGCACGCTCTGGACGATCCGCCCGCCCGGCTTGTCGAAGACCAGCGGTTCCGATTCGGCGGACGCCAGCCCCGGCATCACCGGAACATCGGTGGTGCCGGGGACGAAAGGCCCGGAATCGGCCACGACAAGCTGGGCAGCCTGGGCCGGAGGAATGGGAATGAGGAAGCTCCCCAGGCCCGCGACCGCGGGGCCGGCAAGGAGGAAAGCGGCGGACGCCGCCCGGAGCATGGCCGGTAGAGCCGTCATGCCCCAGCTATATCACCGTTGGCGCGCCGCACAAAAGAAAGTCGAGCGGCCGGACTGTACAATCCGTTGAACACCCCCCGTCCGGGCACGTTCGCAGTCGCAATCGGGGCAGCCCTCCCCTTCCCGGTCGTAGACGGCGAACTGGTGCTGGAAATAGCCCAGTTCGCCCGATGCCTGCCGGTAGTCGCGCAGGGACGAGCCGCCGGCGGCGATCGCGCGCTCCAGCACCTCGCGCACCGCGATGGCGAGGCGGTCGACCTCTTCGGCCGCCAGGCTGGCGGCAGTGCGGGTGGGCAGGATGCCGGACTGGTAGAGCGCCTCCGACACATAGATGTTGCCGAGACCGGCGACGATGCTCTGGTCGAGCAGGGCGGCCTTGATCGGCGTGATCTTGCCGGCCAGCCGGCGGGCGAGTTCGGGGCCGGAGAATTCGTTGCCCAGCGGTTCCGGCCCCAGGTTGCGCAGCATCGGGTGGTCGCCCAGCGCGTCGGCCACCGTCAGGTCCATCAATCCGAAGCGGCGGGCGTCGTTGAAGGTGATGACGGTGCCGGCGTCGGTCTCGAACACCACATGGTCGTGCTTGTCGAAGGCTTCGGGGCGTTCCGGCGCGATGATCATGCGGCCGGACATGCCGAGATGGGCGATCAGAACGCCGCCGTCGTCCAGATGCATCAGGATATATTTGGCCCGCCGCCGCACCGCGTCGACGCGGCGGCCGGTCAGCCGCTCGCAGAAGCGCGGCGGAAAGGGAGTGCGCAGGTTCGGCCGACGCTGCTCCACGCGGACCAGCCGCCGGCCTTCGAGATGCGGGGCGAGGCCCCGGCACACCGTTTCGACTTCGGGAAGTTCAGGCATCGGCAGAGTGTGGGGTGGGTGGGGGACGGGTGCAAGGGCGGTTGCTAAAGCCCTCTCCCGCCACTCGCTCAAACTTCGTTTGTGCTGACGGCGTCAGGCGGATCGAAGATCCGCTGAGAGCTCCGGGAGAGGCAGAGACTCACCGATACTCCTTGAACCGCTCCGTCGCCTGGATCAGCGCGGCGCGGATGCCGGGTTCCATGGCGGAGTGGCCGGCGTCGGGAACGATGCGGTAGTCGGCCTCCGGCCAGGCGCGGTGCAGGGCGTCGGCGGAGATCACCGGGCAGACGATGTCATAGCGGCCCTGGACGATCACCGCCGGCAGATGGCGGATGCGGTGGACGTCGCGCAGCAGCTTGTCCTCCGGCGTGAAGCGGTTGGAGCGGAAGTAATGCGCCTCAATCCGCGCCAGCCCCAGGGCGTGGCGGTCCTCGCCGCTCGCCGCGATCAGATCGGGCGACGGCAGCAGGGAGGAACAGCTGCCCTCATAGACGCTCCACACCCGTGCCGCCGCCATGCGCACCATCGGGTCGGGCGAGTCGAGCCGCTTCCAGTAGGCCTCCAGCAGGTCGCCGCGTTCCTCCTCCGGGATATGGCTGGCGAAAGCGGCCCAGGCCTCGGGAAACAGCACACGCATGGAATAGAGGAACCAGTCGATCTCCGCTTTCCGCATCAGGAAGATGCCGCGCAGGATCAGGCCCAGGCAGCGCTCCGGATGGGTTTCGGCATAGGCAAGCGCCAGAGTCGAGCCCCAGGAGCCACCGAACAGGTGCCAGCGCTCGATGCCCAGATGCCGGCGCAGCGTCTCGATGTCCTCGACCAGCCGTTCGGTGGTGTTCTCGCGCGTTTCGCCCAGCGGCGTGGAACGGCCGGCTCCGCGCTGGTCCATCACGATGATGCGGTAATGGGCGGGGTCGAAGAAGCGGCGGTGGGTGGGCGAGGCGCCGGCACCGGGACCGCCATGCAGGAACATCACCGGCACGCCGCGCGGGTTACCCGCCTGCTCCCAATAAACCGTGTGGAGCCCGTCGACGGCGATCGTGCCGGTCTGGAACGGGTCGATGGGCGGATAGAAGTCGCTGCGGGGCATGGCCATGCGTCCAGTGGTGCGGGCCATGAGTGTAGAGGAGCCACCGGGGCTTGCGCCAGAACAACGAAGTTCTGAACCAACACGCCAAACGACAAAGGCCGCCCTGAGGCGGCCTTGCGTGTCGAACTTCGCTTTTGGAGGAATGGCGCGCCCGAAGAGATTCGAACTCCTGACCCTCAGATTCGTAGTCTGATGCTCTATCCAGCTGAGCTACGGGCGCGCTGTGTATCCTTCAATCCCGGCGTCGGCGGCAGTCCGTCGGCGTCGAGGCGCGCAACCTACTCAAAACCATTCTGGGGCGCAAGCGCTTTTATCGAAAAAAATCATGCCCGGCCCCACGGCCGGTCCGATCGCGGTGCTCTCCACCAGCAGCCGGATCGGCAGGGAAAACGTCCGGACATATCAAATTGCACGCCGCCTTCCGTGACAAATCGTCGCAATATTAAGATTTTATAAGAGTTTTCCACTGATATGATCAGGAGTCCGAGAGAGTTGGTCAAAATAATCAACACCAGAAAACTATAGAATTTCTCTGCTACATAGCAAATCAATAAGAATAAATCATAAATGTTCGTTGAAACGGGGTGTTCAACCCTAAAAAAAATCGCCACCCTTTAGGGAACGAGACGCTCACCGGCACCGAAGCGGTATCTCTGCAAACACGGATGAAGTGTGACCTGCCCATGATTCAGCTTCGAAAGACCTCGCTCAGAGCGGTTCTCAGCGTGGTGATCGGTACGATCGGACTGCTCGCGGTTTTCACGAGCGTCTCGGACCTCGTCGATACGGTGCGCAACGCCCGCAACGCCGGTCGCGTCGCCACGCTCGCCTCGACCAGCCAACAACTTTACGAGGCGCTGCGCTCGGTGCGGCTGGAGCGGGCCACAACCCTGGTCCCGCTGAGGGCGGAGGCCGTAGCCGACGAGGCAACGGCGAAATCGGTCGCCGACCTGCGGGCGAAGGCCGAGGCCGCCTTCGCCCCCGGCATGACGGCGCTCGACAAGCTCGACCCGGCGAAATTCGGGACCTACGCGGCGGCGATCCGGTCGAGCCACGACACGCTGAACGCGTTGCGGGCACGGGTGGACACCGCCCTGCGCACGCCCAAGGCCACGCGCGACCGCGCGACCGTCGAGTCCTGGCCGAAGACCGCTGATGCCTATCTGGCCGCCGTTCAGGCGGCGACCGACGCCGTCGATGCCGGAATCGCCCTGGTCGATCCGACCACCGACCAGCTTCTCGCCCTGAAGCGCGCCGCCTGGGTCGTCCGGCTGCGCACCTCGACCGAAATCCTGTCGGCCAGCACCGCCATCGGCGAAGGCCGGCCCTGGACCCAGGCGGAAATCCTGACGGCTGCCGAGGAGCGCGGCCGGATCGACACGGCCTGGACCCTCATCACCGCGGCGGCGAAGCGTCCCGACACGCCCAAGCGCATCGTCGACGCCGTCGAGACCGCCAGGAGCCAATTCTTCGAGACCGGCGGTGCCCGGCGCAAGATCGTCCTCGACGCCCTGTCGGCCGGCGGCAAGACGGACATCACTGCGGAGGCCTGGGTGAAGCGCGAGGCGGCCGACCAGGCTCCGCTCAACGCCCTGGTCAACGCCGCGCTGGAGGAGATGGTCGCCCACGCCGACTGGAAGGCCAACCAGGCCGAACGGGAGCTGATCACTCAATCCGCCATCCTGGCGCTGGCGATCGGGCTGTCGGTCGCCGGGCTGCTGGTGGTATGGCGCCGGGTGACCCGGCCGATCCATGTCCTGACCGTTGCCATCGACCGGCTGGCCCAGCGCGATTACGACGTCGACCTGCCCAATGACGGGCGCGGCGACGAAATCGGCCGGATGCAGCAGGCCCTGCTGGTCCTGCGCGACAACGGGCGACAGCATGCCGAGATGGTCCGGGCGCAGACCGCCGCGCAGGAGGCCGCCGTGGCCCGCACCGCGGCGGTCGACCGGCTCTGCGGCGATTTCAGCGGCCGGGTCGGCACCAGCCTGGAGTCGGTCGAGACGGCAGCCGCCCATCTGATGGGCACCTCGGCGGCGGTGACACGCATTTCGGAACAGTCGGCCGGCGACAGCGGCGCCGTCGCCGCCGCGGCCCACGAGGCCTCGGCCGGCGTCGAGACCGTGGCCGCGGCCGCCCAGGAACTGTCGGCTTCGATCGGCGAGATCAGCCGGCGCATGGCGGAATCCGCCACCATCTCGCAGGACGCAATCGAGCGGACGGAGCGGACCGACAGGATCATCGTCGAGCTGGCCGAGGCCAGCGAGGCCATCGGCGCCATCGTCACCCTGATCGGCGACATCGCCGGCCAGACCAACCTGCTGGCGCTGAACGCGACCATCGAAGCGGCCCGCGCCGGCGAGGCGGGTAAGGGTTTCGCCGTCGTCGCCAGCGAGGTCAAGGGACTGGCCACCCAGACCGGACGCGCGACCCAGGACATCACCAACCGCATCACCCGCATCCAGAGCATGACCCAGGACGCGGTCGAAGGGGTGCGGTCTGTATCGACGGTGATCCGGCAGATGAACGGCGTCACCACCGGCATCGTCGCCGCGGTGGAGGAGCAGGGGGCAGCGACCAACGAGATCGCCCGCAACGTGCAGGAGGTGGCGACCGCCGCCAACCGCATCTCCGCCAGCATCTCCGACCTCGCCCAGACGGTGGAGCAGTCGCGCACCGTCGCCGCCGACGTGCTGGAGGCGGCGGAGCTGATGAACCGGCAGGCGCAACTGCTGAAGGACGATGTCGGCGGCTTCCTGACGGAAATCCGGCGGGCGTAGCGCCGCGTCTTCGGCGATGGAATGGACGGGGCCGGCGGGTCCTGTCCATTCCCGGCCGCAGTGGACCGAAGAATAGGAACAAGGCCTGAAAACACGAAAGGCGGCCAGAGGCCGCCCGATCGTCAGTGTCTGATTTTGAAAGATGGCGCGCCCGAAGAGATTCGAACTCCTGACCCTCAGATTCGTAGTCTGATGCTCTATCCAGCTGAGCTACGGGCGCGCTGTGTATCTTTCGTACCTATCTTTCGATAGTCGGCGTCGGCGGCAGGCCGTCGGCGTCGAGGCGCGCAACATACTCAACGCCCCCCTGCCCTGCAAGCGCTTTTTTCACGAATTTTCGGCGGCGTCGTGACCACCGGTCCGGAGCGCCAAAAGGCGCCCGATTGCCGGCCGGCGGCGGCTGGGTTATACAGTCCACTTGCTGTTTTTGGAGAGTCAGTACCGTGGCCGAAGCCCCCTTCAACAAGCATTTCCCGGTATCCTGGGAAGAGCTCCACCGCAATGCCAAGGCGCTGGCCTGGCGCCTGATCGACCGCGGCCCGTGGAAGGGCATCATCGCGATCACGCGCGGCGGCATGGTTCCCGCGGCGATCATCGCGCGCGAGCTTGAGATCCGCATGATCGACACCGTCTGCGTCTCCAGCTACGACCACCAGCAGCAGCGCAATGCGACGATTCTCAAGGGTGTCGAGGGTGCCAAGGCCGGCGACGGCGAGGGCTGGCTGATCATCGACGATCTGGTGGACACCGGCAAGACCGCGGAAATCGTGCGCAAGATGCTGCCGAAGGCGCATTTCGCCACCGTCTACGCCAAGCCGGCCGGCCGTCCGCTGGTCGACACCTTCATCACCGAAGTCAGCCAGGACACCTGGATCCACTTCCCCTGGGACATCGAGCTGCAGTTCTCGCAGCCGATCGCCAAGCAGCGGAACGGCTGAACGGCCAACCGGAACGCGGCCTCCGCCATCCCGACGGGGAGCCGCGCCCCGGTTCATTACATAAAAATTTACCGTTTGCGTCCTAAATGACGCGCGGCAAAGCGTCTGCGCCCGCCGACGCCTTCCAACCCGACGCCTTCCAACATCGCGTGGCGGCCCGCGCATGACCGATGATCCGACCGGCGACCTCCGCCCGGATGAACTGCCCCAGGACGAGCTGCGGCACAAGATCGACGCCCTGGTGGCGCGGCTGCCCGCCAGCCTCGTCTACAGCCTGCTGAGCGAAATCGAAGGCATGGACAGCGAGCCGACCGACCGGGTCCAGCTCGTCCGCCAATATGTCATCGAGTATCTGAACCGCCAGCGCACCAATCGCGCCCGGCGCCTGTTCACCAACCTGTTCGAAGCCTTCCTGATCGACGACGACGTGCTGTACCACGGCGGCGTCGCCATCCCCGGCATGCTGCAACGGGTCGATGTCGGCGCCCTGTGGGAGGCGCTGAGCCGCGACGCCTTCCCGCTGCTGGCGGTGGAGGCGCAGGAGACGCTGGACGAAATGGCGCGCGGCGACGTGATCGACCGCATCCTGCGCTCCCCCGTCGCCCTGGTGATGCGGGAGCGGATGCGCGTCGCCTCGGTGAAGCATCTGGACACGGTCCTGACGAACAAGAAGGCGGTGGACGAGCTGCTGGCCGGCATGTCGCGCAACCGGCCGCGCCGCACCCGCCTGATGTCGGGCTTCCTGGAAAAGACGCCGCACATCGACGTCGGCACGCTGCGGCTGATGCATCTGGTCCTGACCAACGCCGAAGGGCCGGTGAAGCCGGTCGCCGACCGGCTGGACGACTTCCCCGCCGGTTGCAGCACCGAGGCGGAGGCGAACCGGCTGGCCGACCTGCTGCTGGATGCGACCGAATCGCTGCGCGACCGCTGCGGCGACGATCTGGCCGCGATGCTGCCGCTGTCGGTCCTGTCGGTGAAGCGCAACTATCCGGTCGCCGCCCTCTATATCCGGCAAAGCGGCGTCGATCCGGGGCGCGGCGACGCCATGACCGCGGCGCTGACCGGCCATTTCATCGGCGTCACCCGCGCGCTGACCGCGGCACTGACCGTCATCCTGAAGCTGAACGACCGGGTGCCCGGCTCGGCCATCCGGCCCAGCGCCAAGGAGAAGACGCGGCTGGAGGCGCTGATGCAGCGGCTCGACCAGCTGGTCCACGCCGCCACCTCGGCCGGGCTGATGGAGGACCGGCGCAGCGAGCCGGCCTTCCGCAACGCCTGGACCCAGGCGGCGAAGATCATCGGGTCACGCGTCGCCGCGGTGGCGATGGAACGCTCTGCCCAAGCCGCCGCCGCCCGGCGCCAGCCGGTGATCGACCATGCCGACATCGTCTGGCTGGACCGGCTGCTGTGGCGCTGGCAGTCGATGTCGCGCGACTTCGGCTTCGAGACCTACGATCTGGTGAAGTGGCGCGAAACCCTGCTGGAGGAGCTGCGCGCCAACGTCGAGAAGGCGATGAAGTTCGAGGAGACCGATCCGCTCGACGAGCGGATGGAGCATCTTCTGCGCATCAACGCCATCGCCGGCGTGTTCAGCCAGCGCGTCAGCGCCTGGATTCCCACCTTCAGCCACAACATGACCCGCCTGCTGTCGCACCGTATGGAGCGCGGCGGCGAGCTTGGCACCGACGAGCAGGCGATCATCGACGACCTCGTCGCCACGGCCCGCACCGAAGTCGGCAAGTCGCGCTATTGGAAGAGCAACGAGCTGATGGACCTGATCGAACTGTCGGAGCGGACGCGGCAGGCGGGGTGAACGGTCACATCACCCCCTCACATCACCCCTGACGACCGGTGCCGCGGGTCGAGCCAGTCGCGCAGCCCGTCGCCCAGCATCGTCAGCCCCATGACGCTCAGCGCGATCGCAATCCCCGGAAACACCGCCTGCAATGGCGCGGTGAACAGATAGGTCTGGGCATCGCCCAACATCTTGCCCCAACTGGGGTTGGGCGGCTGGATGCCGAGGCCGAGATAGCTCAGCGCCGCCTCGTTGACGATGGCGACGGCGAACAGGACCGTGGCCTGCACCACCACGATCCCAGCGATGTTGGGCAGCACATGCACCAGCGTCGCCGACAACGGCCCCCGCCCCAGCGCCAGCGCCGCACCGACGAAGGGCCGCCGCCACACCGCCAGCGCCGCACCGCGGGTGACGCGGGCCAGCACGGCAGCATTGAACAGCGCCAGCGCCACGACGACGTTGACCGCCCCCGCCCCCAACGCCGCGGTCAGCAGGATCGCCGTCAGCACGGCGGGGAAGGCGAAGACCAGATCGCCAAGCCGCGCCACCACCTCGTCCCCCCAGCGCCCAAGCCCGGCGGCCAGCAGCCCAAGCGGCACCCCGCCCAGCAGCCCCAGCCCGACCGCCGCCGCCCCGACGGCAAGCGAGTTGCGGGCGCCGACCATGATCATCGACAGAACGTCGCGCCCGAAATGGTCGGTGCCGAGCCAATGGGCGGCGCTGGGCGGCTTCAGCCGGGCGATCACCCGAACCTGCTCCGCCGGATAGGGCGTCCACAGCAGCGACAGCAGCGCCATGGCGACCAGCAGCAGGGTCAGCATGGCACCGAGATACAGGGAGAGGGGAAGCTTCCGCCTCACGACGCCCCCCCTTTCGGCCGAGGGTCGGCCAGGGCGCAGGCGATGTCGACCAGGGCGTTCACCAGCACGACGAACAGCGCCAGCAGAACCACCACCCCCTGCACCACGATCAGGTCGCGCTGGCCGATGGCCTGATAGAGCAGCCGGCCCAGCCCCGGCAGGGTGAAGACATTCTCCACCACCACCGCCCCGGCGACGAGGAAGGAGATTTGCAGCCCGAGCACCGTCGCCACCGGGATCAGGGCGTTGGGCAGGGCGTGGCGCAGCAGGACGGCGACGCGCCCCATCCCCTTGGCGCGGGCGGTGCGGATGTGGTCCTCGGCCAGCGTGTCGAGCACGGCGGTGCGGGTCACCCGGGCGAGGATGGCGGCCTCTGGAATCGCCAAAGCCAGGGCCGGCAGCAGCAGCGCATGCAGGGCAGGACCGACGCCGACGCCCCAACCCGGAAAGCCGCCGGCCGGGAACCAATGGAGAGTCAGCGAGAACAGCAGGATCAGCAGGATGGCGATCCAGAAGCTGGGCATCGACACGCCGAGCTGCGCGAAGCCCAGCACCGCCCAGTCGCCGCCCCTGCCACGCCGCGCCGCCGCCAGCAGGCCGAGCGGCAGAGCGAGAACCGTGCTGAGGGCCAGGGACAGCAGGGCAAGCGGCAGGGTCACCGCCAGCCGCTCCGCCACCAGTTCCGCCACCGGACGGGCGTAGGTCAGGCTGACGCCGAGATCGCCGCGCGCCAGCCCGGCGGCCCACTGCAGGTAACGGGTAAGGATGGGCTGGTCGAGCCCCATCTGGCTGCGCAAGACGGCCAGCGTGTCGGGCTGGGCATTGACGCCCAGCATCAGCAGCGCCGGATCGCCGGGAACCAGCTGCAACACCGCGAAGACCACGATGCTGGCCAGCCAGACGGTCACGATCAGGCTGGCCAGCCGTCGCAGCAGGAACGCAAGCACGCGGGTCTATCCTTACTTGCTTGGCCTCACTTCCACGAGACGCCGGTGACGTCGTTGGCCTGGACCGGCCGGTTCACCCACATGCCGGTCAGGCCGGCCTTCTGCACCGTCACCGACGGCAGCATGAAGAGGAAGCCGTTGACCGCATCCTCCGCCAGAAGCTTCTGCTCCTCGCCGTAGAGGGCGTTGCGCTTGGCCGGGTCCTGGGTACGGTTCAGCTCCTCGTTCAGGGCGTTGAAGCGCTCGCTCCTGTAATTGAAGTAGTAGTCGGGGCGGGCATAGATGTCGATGTCCAGCGGCTCGGTGTGGGCGATCATGGTCAGGTCGTAATCCTTGCCCTTGAACGTCTTTTCCAGCCAGGCCGCCCATTCCACCGGCTCGATCTTCGCGCGGATGCCGACCTCCGCCAGCATGGCGGCGACCAGTTCGCCACCGCGCCGGGCGTAGGGTGGCGGCGGCAGGCGCAGCGTGGTATCGAAGCCGTTGGGATATCCCGCCTCTGCCAGCAGCGCCTTCGCCTTGGCCGGGTCGTAGGGATACAGGCCGGTCAGGTCGACATAGCCCTCGCGGTGCGGCGGGAAATGGCTGCCGATGGCCACACCGTTGCCATAGAGCACGCCGTCGATCAACGTCTTGCGGTCGATGGCATGGGCCATGGCGCGGCGGACGCGGACATCGTCGAAGGGCTTGCGGGCGTTGTTGGTCGACAGGATCGTCTCGCCTTCCGTCGAGCCGACCATGACCGTGAATTTCGGGTCGTTGCGGAACTCCGGCAGCGCTTCATAGGTGCTGAACAGGGTGAAGGCGTCGATGTCGCCGGCCTTCAGCGCCGCCACCTGGGCGGCCGGATCGCTGATGAAGCGGAAGGTGACACGGTCGAGCTTGGGCTTCGCCCCGTCATAGTCGGGGTTGCGGACCAGCACGACGCGGTCGCCGGCAACCCAGCGGTCGAACTTGAAGGGACCGGTGCCGACCGGCTTCTGCTTGTTGGTCGCCGCCGATTCCGGAGCGACGATGGCGGCGTCGCCGCTCGCCATGTGGAAGAGGAACAGCCCGTCGGGACGCGACAGGGTGACGACCGCCGTCCGCGGGTCCGGCGTCTCGACCTGGGCGATGGGAGCGAAATAGGCCTTCTGCGCGTTCACCGAATCGGCGGCGCGGGCGCGGTCGAGCGTGAACTTCACGTCGGCGGAATCGGCGCTGGTGCCGTCGTGGAACTTCGCGTTCGGGCGCAGGGTGAAGCGGTAGGTCAGCCCGTCTTCCGACACGCTCCAGCGCTCCGCCAGTCCGGGCACCAGCTTGCCGTCGGCATCGACGCGCAGAAGCGGCTCGAACAGGTTGGCGTAGGTGACTTCCTTGATGGCCCCGGCCGCACCGGCGGTGGGGTCCAGATGCGGCGGCTCCAGCGCCATGCCGACGACGAGGTCGGTACGCGGCTGGGCCGTTGCCGTCAGCGAGGTGGCGACGAGCGCCACGGCTGCGGCGGCAGCCAGGGTGAAGCGCGGCTTGGCGGTCGACATGGTTGGCAAACTCCCCCGTCTCGTCGTTATCGACGTTCTCTTTGCCGCGATGATGCGGTGCGGCGCGGGAGAGCGCAAGCAGAGCCGCCAGCCGTTTCTATTGTGCCGTGAGCTATTCCACCCACCAGCTTTCCAGCATCGGTCCATAGAGCGGAGTGACGGCGGGACGGTGCAGGCTCGACCAATGGGCAATGCGGTCGACCGGGCTGTGATACAGCGGGATCATGTAGTGCCCCCACAGCAGCACCCGGTCAAGCGCCCGCACCCGGCCGACCAGGGCAGCCCGCGTCGTCGCGGCAGCAATGGAGCGGGCGAGCGTATCGACCACCGGGTCGCGGATGCCGGCGAGGTTGCGGCTGCCCTCCTGTCCGGCCGCGTCGGATCCGTAATAATAGAGCTGCTCGTTGCCCGGCGACAGGGTGGACGCCCACCAGCGCATGGTTATATCGAAATCGAAACGTTCCAGCCGTGCCTGGAACTGGGCGCTGTCCACTGTGCGGACGCGCGCCTCGATCCCCAGCGGCTCCAGCGAGCGGGCGAACTCCAGCGCCACCCGCTCCTCGGACGGATCGGACAAGAGGATTTCGAAAGCGAAACGGTTTCCGGCGGCGTCGGTCAACCGGCCGTCACGCACCCGCCAGCCAGCCTGCTCCAGCAGGCGAAGGGCGTCGCGCCGGTTGGCGCGCAAGCCGGCCGGACCGTTGCCGCCACCGCCATCCGGCAGGGCGAAAGGCCTGATGAAGAGATCCGGCGGCAGGCGGTCGCGGAACGGCTCCAGCGCCGTCAACTCCTCCCCCTCCGGCAGGCCGCGGGCGGCGAGGTCGGAGTTGGGGTAGTAGCTGGCGGTGCGGGTCAGCAGGCCGTGGAACAGGCTGCGGCCGATCCAGTCGAAATCCGGCACCATCCCCAGCGCGCGGCGCACCCGGACATCGGCGAACAGCGGCCGACGGGTGTTGAAGATCAGGCCGCGCGCCGGTTCGGGGCGGTGGTTCGGCACTTCCTCCCGGACGATGCGGCCGTCGCGCAAAGCCGGACCGTCGTAACCGGTGGCCCATTTGGCCGGATCGCTTTCGTAACGAACATCGCCCTGCCCGGCCTTGAAGGCTTCCAACGCCACGGAGTCGTCGCGGTAATAGTCGAATTCCAGCCTGTCGGCGTTGTACTGCCCGACACGGACCGGCAGGCCGCGCCCCCAATAGTCGCGCACCCGCTCATACACGATGCGGCGGCCGGGATCGACCGAGGCGACGCGGTAGGGGCCGCTGCCGAGGATCGGCTCCAGCGTCGTGCGGCTGAAGTCACGGCCGGACCAGAAGACCTTGGAATGGATCGGCATCAGCCCCATCAGCAGCGGCATCTCGCGGTCGATGGTACCGTCCGGGTTGGGGGCGAAGGCGAAGCGGATGGTCTGCGGATCGGGCGCCTCGGCCGCCGTGACCTTGGCGTAGAACAGGCGGCGGTTGGGGGTGCCGTCCCGTCGCTGCGCCTCCAGCGAGAACAGCACGTCGGCGGCGGTCAGCGGGGTGCCGTCATGCCAGCGCGCCTTCGGGTTGATGTGGAAGGTGACGGCGGAGCGGTCGTCCGCCACCTCCACCCGGTCGGCCAGCAGGCCGTAGAGCGAGAAGGGCTCGTCCCACGACCGCGTCAGCAGCGTTTCGAAGACAGAACCCATCCCCAGCGCAGGCACGCCCTTGACGATGTGCGGGTGCAGGCTGTCGAAACTGCCGGTCACCGCCTGCCGGATCGCCCCGCCCTTCGGTGCGGCCGGGTTGACGTAGGGAAAAGCGGTGAAGTCCGGCGGCAATGCCAGATCGCCATGCATGGCGATGCCATGGTGCGGTTGGCCGGCCAGTCCCGGATGGGGCACCAGCATAGCCAGAAGGGTGAGGATAAGGATGATCGGACGGGGCATGACCGGCAGGGTTGCCGCTTTGCCGCACCTGCGCAAGAGCCAGCGCAAGTTCCTTGGACTCAGGGTGCGTTCCGCCTAAACTCCGGCCCCGCGTGGCGCCGGACCGGGCATCGGCGCCAAAACAAGAATGTGCCCTGAATACGCCAGTCGAAGGAACGCGATACATGGATCTGAGCAAGCTCGCCGCGGGCAAGAATGTGCCCTGGGACGTGAACGTCGTCATCGAGATCCCGATCGGCGGCCAGCCGGTGAAGTATGAGGTCGACAAGGACTCGGGCGCCGTGTTCGTCGACCGTTTCCTGCACACCGCCATGTTCTATCCCTGCAACTACGGCTTCATCCCGCACACCCTGTCGGGTGACGGCGATCCGGTGGACGTCTGCGTCGTCGGCCAGCATGGCGTCGTTCCGGGTGCGGTCCTGCGCTCGCGTCCGATCGGCGTCCTGTACATGGAGGACGAGGCCGGCGAGGACGAGAAGCTGCTGGCCGTTCCGGTCGACAAGCTGCACCCGTTCTACACCGACGTGAAGAACTACACCGACCTGCCGGCCATCGTGACCGAGCAGATCGCCCACTTCTTCGAGCACTACAAGGATCTCGAAAAGAACAAGTGGGTGAAGGTCCGCGGCTGGGGCAACGCCGAAGAGGCCGCCAAGAAGATCGAGGAAGGCCTGGCCCGCGCCCTGGAAGCCAACAAGGGCAACCCGGGCCCGGTGGTCTGAGGGTAGCGGCGATTTTCGGTCGCCGATGATGCGGCCGGCGTCAACGTCCAGACGCCGGCCGTTTTCCTTTCCCGAAGGCTGAGGGATGCCATGCCCGAGCCGGAGCGACTTCCTCCGCCGCCATTCTGACGAACCCGGTATTTTGCCTTCGACGTGCTGCCACGCCGTCCCGATCTCGATCCGCTGGAAATCAAGCGCATCATCGCCCGGCCGGAAGCGCGCATCGTTCAGCCCGACGGCCGCATCCGTTTTTATGGGTATTCGGAAACGCTCCGCTGCTTTCTCCGCGTCGTGCTATTGTCGGACGGCGTAACCGTTCACAATGCGTTTCCTGACGAGCAATACACGTCATGAAAACCAGCTACGATCCCGGTACCGACAGCCTTTATATCGAGGTTCGTCCGCTGCCCTCCAAACGGACGGTTGAGGTGGAACCCGACGTGATGGTTGACTATGGTGCCGATGGCGAACCGGTCGGCTACGACATCCAGCATGCCTCAGCCAAAACCGACCTGATCGGACGCCTGATCCTGATGCCGATGGCCGCCGAATAGACTCCGATTGGATTCGGGGCCTTCCGCCTTCGCGGGGAGATGGCCCAGCCCTTCAAGCGTCCGGCGCACCGCCAGATCCAACGGCGTGTGCGGCTCCTCGCCCAGGAAGGCCAGCAGGCGGCGGTTGTCCAGCCGCACCGGCCGTTGCCACAGATAGCGCATCTCGCCGATCTCGCGGAGCAGCGGCACCGCCAGACCGCCCAGCCGAACCGCCCACCACGACATCCGCCGCACCGGCAGTGCGGGAGGCCCAAGCGCGCGGGCGATGGCCGCGACCATCCCGCCGCCGTCGGCATCCCAATGGCCGTCCATGTGGAACATCGCGTCGTCACCCAGTTCCGCCTCGCGGTCGAGCAGGCGCATCGCCGTTTCCGCCACGTCGGGCAGATAGGCCCATTGATGGCCGACTCCCGGCCGCCCCGGCTGGTTGATCCGGGTCGGCGGCTTGCCGGGCGTCAGTAGCCCCTGGCTGAACCAGCTGCCACCGGGACGCGGACCGAAGAAGTCGCCGCAGCGCAGGGTCAGCAGCGTCGCCCCCCGACCGGCCGCCCGATGCAGGCGGCGCTCCATCTCCACCCGGATGGCGCCCTTGCGGGTCGTCGGGTTCTGCGCCGCCGTTTCCGGGATCAGCGGGAAGACGTCGGGGCCATAATTGTAGACGGTTCCGGGCAGCAGGATGCGGGCATGGTTGGCGCAGGCCGCGGCGATGCTGTTGTCGAGCATGGGGAGAACCAACCGGTCCCAGTCCTTGTAGCCGGGCGGATTCACCGCATGGACGATCAGCGCCGCCCCCTCGGCCGCCGCCCTCACATCGGCGGCGTTCATCGCATCGCCGACGATCCAGTCGATGCCCTCCGATCGCGGCGCCTCGGCCGGCTTGCGGCGCAGGCCCCGCACCGTCCAGCCACGGGCAGCCAGCGCCCGCGCCATCTCGCCGCCGACCCCGCCGGTCGCGCCCAGGACCAGGGCGATCCTGCCTGCGCCGGTTCCCTGCCCTGCCATCGCACCCCCCATCTTTGCCTCCATCATTCTTGCAGCCGGTGATGGGCAAAGGATGGGCCGGGAGTGGGATGAACGGAATTGTCGAACTGCGGCGAGCGGTTATACTGAAATCGATGAACTCACCGCCACCGCCCAGCTGGGATCTCTACCGCAGTTTTCTGGCGGTGATCCGTGAAGGATCGCTGTCGGCGGCGGCGCGCACACTCGGGTTGACGCAACCGACGCTGGCCCGCCACATCGCGGCGCTGGAGGAGGCGGTCGGCGGCTCCCTGTTCATCCGCTCGCCGCGCGGGCTCGATCCCACCGACGCGGCGCGGTCCCTGAAACCGCAGGCGGAGGCGCTGGAGACGGCGGCGGCCAGCCTGTGGCGCACGGCGTCAGGCTGGGGAAGCGAAGTGCGCGGCACCGTGCGGGTCACCGCCAGCGAGGTGGTGGGCGCCCGCATCCTGCCGGCGATCCTGGCCCAGCTGCGGCAGCGCCATCCGGCTCTGGAGGTCGAGCTGGTGCTGTCCAACGGCGTCGACAATCTGCTGCAACGCGATGCCGATGTCGCCGTGCGCATGGTGGAGCCGGACCAGCAGGCGTTGCTGGTCCGGCGGATCGGCACCATCGCGCTCGGCATGTACGCCCACCGCGACTACCTCGACCGCCAGGGCGTTCCGCACTGTCCGCACGACCTCGCCCGCCACAGCCTGATCGGCTTCGACCGCGAGACGCCCGACATCCGTGCCATGATGCGGCGGGCGCCGGCCATCGACCTGCCCCGCTTCGCCCTGCGGTCCGACAGCCATCTGGCCCAGCTGTCGGCCATCGAGGCCGGCTTCGGCATCGGCATCTGCCAGGTCCCGCTGGCGCGGCGGAACCCCGATCTGGTCCGGCTGCTGGCCGACGCCTTCGACATGCCGATGGGCATGTGGGTCGCCATGCACGAGGATCTGCGCACCACCCCCCGCTGCCGCGCCGTCTTCGACGGGTTGGCGGCGGGCCTGCGAGAACACGTGTCAGCGCAACAGGTGGGGTAGCGTCAACTGGTCCAGCCCATCCGGCGCTCGACGCCGTTGGCGGCCTCTTTCAGGATTTCGGCGCTGCGGCGCAGGGCGGTTTCCTCCTCCGCCGACAGGTTGGGCAGGACGGTGTCCACCACGCCACCGGCGCCGATGACGCGCGGCAGTGACAGCACCACCTGCGGCACGCCGCAGACATCATCGGTCAGCATGGCACAGGTCGCCACCAGCCGTTCGTCGGCGCCGATGGCCGCCACCAGCCGGGCCAGACCGCCGCCGATGCCGAAGGCGGTGTGGCCCTTGCCGTTGATGATGCGGTAGGCGGCACGGCGCACCCCCTCGTCGATGGCGGCGCGGTCCTCCGCCGTCAGGCTGCGGCGGAGCTGGGCGGCAGCCTGCTCGACGGACAAGCCGGCGACGGTGGCGCTCGACCACAGCAGCACCTCCGAGTCGCCATGCTCGCCGACGACATGGGCGTGGACGGAGCGCGGCGTCACCGCCAGCTGCTCGGCCAGCAAGGCGCGGAAACGCGCGGTGTCCAGCACCGTGCCGGAGCCGATGACCCGGTTGCGCGGCAGGCCGCTGATGCGGGTGGCGATCTGCGTCATCACGTCGACCGGGTTGCTGGCGACCAGCAGCACGGCGTCGGGGGCGGCCTTCAGCACCTCCGGAATGATGGCGCCGAACACCTTGGCGTTGCGCTCCAGTAGTTCCAGCCTCGTTTCACCCGGCTTCTGGGCGACGCCGGCCGACAGCACGACCACCCCCGCCCCCTCCAGCGCGGCGTAGGAGCCGGCGCGGACGGTGACGGCGTGTGTGAAGGGCACCGCATGGGCGATGTCCTGCGCTTGGGCCTGGGCCAACGCCTCGTTCATGTCGACCAGCACGACCTCGCTCGCCGCGCCGGTGGTCACCATGGCGAAGGCGGCGGTGCTGCCGACGAACCCCGCCCCGACGATTCCGACCTTCATGCAGTCCTCCCCGAACCCGTTTCACGGTGAATTGTGCTGGATCAATGATGGAAATAAAAGAACTCAAATAATGGTCATCCGTGTCGCGAACTCGCGTCACCCTTGCCTGTCAGCCAGCATTCTCGTTCAGCGGTTTTCCAGCCAAACAGGCAGAATTCACTAGAATTTTAAGGATTGAACGATCATGTCCACTGGAATCGCAAACAGCACGGGTTCCCACGCTACGGATGGCGCATCGCCGCTCGCCGCCCTGATCGGCCCGGCGGTTCTGCCCGACCGCTTCTCACCAGCGCTGCCGATGAACATGGTGCGCATTCTGCTGGGCCTGTTCTATGCCCCGCATGTCTACCAGAAGCTGACCGGCATCGACGCCTCGCTGGGCTTCTTCGCCAAGGCCGGGCTGGAGCCGGCACCGCTGTTCCTCGGCCTTGCCATCATCTGCGAATCCCTGGCCCTGGTGACGCTCGTTGGCGGCTTCTTTACCCGCTGGGCGGCTCTGCTGTCGGCAGGCTGCATGGCGGTGGCCGCCTATGCCATCTTCGCCACCAAGGGCATCAACTGGTACTGGGCCAAGGGCGGGGTGGAGTATCTGGTGCTGTGGGGTCTGCTGTCCCTGGCGGTGTCGGCCGACGCCTGGCGCCGGACCTCGCGGTAAGCGGAACGGGCGCCGTCCCGCCGGAGGCGGCGCGACGAAACGCCTCTTGCCCGATGGTCATACCAGCCCTTAATGTTGCGTCGCAGCAAATGGCGGGGATGAAAGTCCGGGCTTGCGCTGTTCGTCATCAAAACCGTCGGTAGCCCATGGCACACTGGGGCCGGCGCCTATCCCAGCCCCGGATCCGGTCATGACCGTTCGCAACCTCGACAAGCTGTTCAAGCCCGCGTCCATTGCTCTGATCGGCGCCAGCCGCAAACCCGGCACGGTGGGGGCGGTGGTTGCCCGCAACCTGTTCCAGGCCGGCTTCGACGGTCCGGTGATGCCGGTCAACCCGACGGAACGCGCGGTGGAAGGGGTGCTGACCTACAAGACGGTGGACAGCCTGCCGATCACGCCGGACCTGGGCGTCATCTGCACGGCGCCCGACACGGTGGCGGCGACCATCGACGCGCTGGGCAAGCGCGGGACCAAGGCCGCCATCGTCATGACCAAGGGCATGTCGGCCGACCAGACCCAGGCGATGCTGGACACGGCCAAGCCCTATCTGATGCGGGTGCTGGGACCGAACAGCCTGGGCGCCATGGTGCCCGGCCGCGGCATGAACGCCAGCTTCGCGCCGGTGGCGCCCCGCAAGGGCGACGTGGCGCTGGTGGCGCAAAGCTCGATGGTGCTGACCTCGATCGCCGACTGGGCGACGTCACGCGGGATCGGCTTCTCGCATCTGGTGTCGCTGGGCGACCGCGGCGACATCGATTTCGGCGATCTGCTGGACTATCTCGCTTCCGACGTCACGGTGCGCGCCATCCTGCTCTATATCGAGAGCATCACGCACGCCCGCAAATTCATGTCGGCCGCCCGGTCCGCCTCGCGCCAGAAGCCGGTGATCGTCATCAAGGCCGGGCGATCGGACGAGGCGCAGGAGGCCGCGGCCAGCCACACCGGGGCGCTGGCGGTGTCGGACGCCGTCTATGACGCGGTGTTCCGCCGGGCCGGCGTGCTGCGGGTCAACGATCTGGCAGAGCTGTTCGACGCCGCCGGCACGCTGGGCACCGGGGTGCCGATCACCGGCGACCGGCTGGCCATCCTGACCAACGGCGGCGGCATGGGGGTGATGGCCACCGACAAGCTGATCCGGGCCGGCGGCCGGCTCGCCGCCCTGGCGCCGGAGACGCAGGAGGCGCTGGGCAAGGCGCTGGGTCCGCAGCCCGGCGGCGCCCCCTTCCGCAACCCGCTGCGCATCGGCGCCGACGCCACGCCCAAGCGCTATGCCGAGGCGCTGAACGCGCTGATGCAGGACAACGCCAACGACGCGGTTCTGGTCCTGCACTGCCCCTCCGCCCTGACCGACAGCGAGGCCATCGCCCAGGCGGTGGCGGAGACGGTGCAGGCCAACAAGGCGCGCCGCCACCCGGTGCTGACCAGCTGGATCGGCGACCAGTCGGCGATGGAGGCCCGCAAGCTGTTCGCCGATGGCCGCATCCCAACCTACAACGGCCCGTCCGACGCGGTGCGCGCCTTCATGCATCTGGTGCGCTACCGCCGCAGCCAGGAACTGCTGATGGAGACCCCGCCGTCGGTGGCGGAGGATTTCCAGCCCGACGAGATCACCGTGAAGAAGGTGATCTCCCGCGCCATGGCCGAGAAGCGCGAGTGGCTGAGCGAGTATGAGGCCAAGCGCGTGCTCGCCGCCTACGGCATCCCGGTGGTCGACACCCGCGTCGCCGAGACGCCGGAGGAGGCCGCCGCCGCCGCCCGCGTCATCGGCGGGCCGATCGCGCTGAAGATCCTGTCGCACGACATCACCCACAAATCCGACGTCGGCGGCGTGGCTCTCGGCCTGACCAGCCCGGAGGACGTGAAGGCGGAGGCCGAGGCGATGCTGGCCCGCGTCGCCGAACTGGCGCCCGACGCGAAGATCGAGGGCTTCACCGTCCAGGAGATGGCCGTACGCCCCGACGCCTATGAGCTTATCGTCGGCATGACCGAGAACGAGATGTTCGGTCCGGTCCTGCTGTTCGGCGAGGGCGGCATCGGCGTCGAGGTGGTGGAGGATTACGCGCTGGCCCTGCCGCCGCTGAACATGAAGCTGGCAGCGGAGCAGATGAGCCGCACCCGCATCCACCGCCAGCTTCAGGGCTACCGCTCGCGTGCGGCGGTCGATCTGGACACGGTGGCGCTGACGCTGAACAAGGTCAGCCAGCTGGTGGTCGATTTCCCCGAGATCGCGGAGATGGACATCAACCCGCTGCTGGCCGACGCGGACGGCGTGACGGCGCTGGACGCCCGCATCAAGGTCGGCGTGCCGGCGCTGGCCGGAGCGGCGCGGCTGGCAATCCGCCCCTATCCCAAGTCGCTGGAGGACCGCATCACCATCAAGGACGGCCGCCAGTTCTTCGTCCGCCCGATCCTGCCGGAGGACGAGCCGCTGGTGCACCATCTGGTGGAGAACCAGACGGCGGAAGACCTGCGCCTGCGCTTCTTCGCCCCGCTGAAGCGGCTGTCGCATCAGGCGGCGGCGCGTCTGACCCAGATCGACTATGACCGCGAGATGGGGCTGATCGCCGTCGGTCCCGACCAGCAGACCGGCGATACCATCATGTATGGTGTGGTGCGCATCACCGCCGACCCCGACAACCGCCGTGCCGAATATGCGGTGATGGTGCGGTCCGACATGAAGGGCCAGGGGCTGGGCTATATCCTGATGAACAAGATCCTCGACTATGCCCGCTCGCGCGGCATCAAGGAGGTCTATGGCGAGGTTCTGCGCGAGAACACCAACATGCTGAACATGTGCCGCGCGCTGGGTTTCGTCCGCAAGGAGAACCTGGATGAGCCCGGCGTGGTGGAGGTGCGGATCGAGCTGGGCGGCGGGCTGGCGGCGTAAATGACCGTCTGTACCGGTGGTTGACTAAAGGCACGGATGGGGCAATATCAGGCTTGGCGGACAGGGGGATTCCGCCCCCCTGCCCGCCAGCCCGATGCTAGCTGAAGAGATCAAGCAATCTCTTGACGATCTCCAACGCTAGGATCAGGAGTTGGAGGATTTCCTTCATCCTCTGTTCTCCTTGTGCGCAGCGGGGATGGCGGCCACTCCGCCATCCCGTCCGCGTCGCCACTGTGGCGCACGCATAGGTATTGCGAAAGCGCTTTCGCTCGCGAAATCAGGAATTTCAGTGGCTGCGCGGCGCCCCTGCGGGCATCGCCGCTACGCCGGCCCCAGCACGACCTGGACGTCGGCAGGCTGGCCGAAGAAGGGGGCGGAAGTGATCAGCAGGCGGCAGCCGGCCGCGGCGTAGGCGGCAGCGTTCGCCTCGGTCACGCCGCCGGCCGGGGCCACCACCGGCGGCGGGGTCAGGCGCCTTGTCGCCTCGATCACGGCGCGGGCGGCGTCAGGCGGCAGCTTTTCCAGCTGGATCACGTCGGTGCCGGCGCGGGCGAAGGCCACCGCCTCCTCCACCGATCCGACCTCAACCACGATCTTCTTTTCCGGGGCCTTGCGGCGCAACTCCGCGATCCAGACATCCGGAGATTCGGTCAGGAAGGCGCGGTGTTCGGAAAAGACCAGCAGCGTTTCCGACAGGCCGAGCCGGTGCATCACCGCCCCGCCGGCCCGCACCGCCTTGACGCTGAGATCCTTGGCACCGGGAAAGTTCTTGCGGGTGCAGGCGACGGTGACACCAGGGGCCGCATCGACGATGCGCCGGGCGCGGGTGGCGATGCCGGAGGCGTATTCGACCAGCGTTTGCGCCACCTTCCAGGCTCGGTGCAGCGCCCCGGCCGGGCCGTCCGCCTCCAGGAAAACCGTTCCGGCCCCGACTTCCGTGCCGCTGGGCTCGAAACGCAGAACCCGGCCGCCGGCCTTCTCCACCAGCCGCGCCGCCTCCTCCGTCCCCGCCAGCACCATGGCGCCGCGGGCGGTGAAGCTCATCCGCGCCGGATGCGCGGCGATCCCGAGCGCATCGGTTGTCAGGTCGCCGTAGGGAACATCCTGCGCCAGAAGCGCGTCGAGGGCGGCGTCGGGCAGGATGGTCGTCATCGGCGGGATTTCCTTCCTTCAGAGCCAGCCGCGCCGGCGGAAGTACCAGAGGGGGACCACCGCCGACAGCACCATCAGCAGGATGGCCATGGGATAGCCGAACTCCCAGTCGAGTTCCGGCATATGCTTGAAATTCATGCCATAGGCCGACGCGATCAGCGTCGGCGGCATCAGCGCCACCGAGACGACCGAGAAGATCTTGATGATGGCGTTCTGTTCGATGTTGATCAGGCCCAGCGTGGCGTCGAGCAGGAAATTCGCCTCGTGCGCCAGGAAGCCGGCATGTTCGGTCAGGGACCGCAGGTCGCGCGTCATCGTCTTCAGCGCGGTCTTCTGGTCCTTGTTCAGCCGGCCGCCGCTGACCGAGGTCATGAACACCACCAGCCGGTCGAGACCGGCCAGACTGTCGCGCACCTTGTGGGTCAGGTCGCCGGCGCGGCCGATGCCGCGCAGCACGTCCTGCAACTCGTCGGGTTTCTTGGCCGCCTTGCCGAAGCCGCCGCCGTCCAGCGAATCGTCGAAGACGCGGGCCGACAGCTCGTCGATGCGGCCGCCGACCAGCTCCAGCACGTCGGCGACCCGGTCAATCACCGCGTCGAGCAGGCCGAACAGAGCGCTCTCCCCGGTCGCCAGCAGTTCCGGCTGGCGGACGCAGCGGGCGGCGAAGGTGATGACCGGCAGCGGTTCGGTATAGCGCAGCGTGATCAGGTGGCGCGGGGTCAGCACGAAGGTCAGCTCGCCCTGCTCAGGGTGGGGCGAGGTGGCGCGCGAGATGATGGGAGAGGTCATGTAGATCCCCTCTCCCTCGACATAGAGCTGGCTGGAGGCCTCGATCTCCTTCATCTCCTCGCGCGTCGGCAGATCGCAGCCGGTCAGCGTGCCGACATGGGCGCGCTCGGCCTCGGTCGGGCGCAGAAGATCGATCCAGACCGCCCCGCCCGGCAACTCCTCGCCGAGTTCCAGCGGCTGGCGCACCACCCGTCCATCCTCGGCGCGGGCGTGGACGGTGATCAAAGGGCGGCCTCTTCAGGCACCGGCGCGCCGGCGGCGCGACAGGCAGCAGCCAGCGTGTTCAGCATCAGGCACGCGATGGTCATCGGGCCGACGCCGCCGGGGACCGGCGTGATGGCGCCGGCGACCTTCACCGCCTCGTCGAAGGCGACGTCGCCGACCAGACGGGTCTTGCCGAGTTCGGCCGCGGCGACGCGGTTGATGCCGACATCGATCACCGTGGCTCCCGGCTTGATCCAGTCGCCGCGCACCATCTCCGGCCGGCCGACCGCCGCCACCAGGATGTCGGCACGGCGGCATTCGCCGGCAAGATCGACGGTGCGGGAATGGGCCATCGTCACCGTGCAGTCGGCCTGCAACAGAAGCTGCGCCATCGGCTTGCCGACGATGTTGGAGCGGCCGAGCACCAGGGCGCGCTTGCCCTTCAGGTCGCGGCCCAGCGTGTCGCGGATCAGCAGCAGGCTGCCCAGCGGCGTGCAGGGCACGATGGCGCCCGGCTGGCCGGTGGCGAGCAGCCCGGCATTGACGACATGGAAGCCGTCGGCGTCCTTCTCCGGGACGATGCGGGCCAGCACCTTCTGGGTGTCAATGTGCTTGGGCAGCGGCAACTGGACCAGGATGCCGTGGACGGCCGGATCGGCGTTCAGCCGGTCGATCAGCGCCAGCAGGTCGGATTCGGCCATGTTGGCCGGCTCGTGATGGTCGAAGCTGTTCATGCCCAGTTCGACCAGGGCCCGTTCCTTGGAGCGGACATAGACCTGGCTGGCCGGATCCTCGCCCACCAGCACGACGGCCAGACCGGGGATGACACCATGGCTGGCCTTCAGCGCCGCCACACCATTCGCCACCCGCGCACGCAGGCCGGCCGCAAAGGCCTTGCCGTCGATGATCTTCGCGTCCGCCATGCTACTCTCCACCTTCGCTGCCCACATCGTCGATCAGGGGCGACAGCCGGGCCAGCAATGCCGCCGGGTCGCCCGCCACATGCAAAATCTTGTTCCGGTCGGTGGTGCCAGCCACCACGGTCAGACTGGTCTTGGGCACTTTCCATGCCTTCGACAACAGTTTTATGACGGCCTCATTGGCTTTGCCGTTTTCCGGCACCGCCGTGACCGCCAGCTTCAGCACCCGTCCCCCTCCGGCCGTCTCGGCGGTGCCGGTGACCGCGTTGCGCGACGCCTTTGGCGTCACCCGCAGCGCGATGCGCAGGCCGTCGGCCACCGCCTCGACAGGGGAGGAGGACGCCACGGTCAGAAGCGCGGCCAGTATTGCGCCATCAGGTTCTGAATGAAGGAGATCGCCAGCAGCACGACGATCGGCGACAGGTCCAGCCCGCCCATGTTGGGCAGGACGCGGCGGATCGGGCGCAGCACCGGCTCGGTGATGCGGTACAGGAAATCGCCGATCAGATAGACCGCGCGGTTGCGCGTGTTCACCACGTTGAAGGCGACCAGCCAGCTGAGGATCGCCGACAGGATCAGGACCCAGAAGAACAGGTCCAGGATGGTGTTGATGAGCAGATACAACGCGATCATGCCGGGCCAGCTCCAGTGCGGTTTTTGCGACGGCCGCGCGCAGAGCGTTGCGCTGCGGGCGCCAGCCTTTTCCGGGCACCCTAAGCATAAGCGGCAAGACCTGTCCAGTACGGCGGCCCGCCGATCGGCCGGGCGACCTGCGACGGATCGGCCGTCCTATGCCCCATCCCGCACCCCATCCCAGGTCATCGCACGCACACGTCATTTTTTCTGAATCAAGCGCTTGACAGCACCCCCCGTGATGGACAATATCCGCGCCACGCCGGGGCAACGAAGACGCCAGGGTGTGAGTGTGGGGCCGTAGCTCAGCTGGGAGAGCGACGCGTTCGCAATGCGTAGGTCGGGAGTTCGATCCTCCTCGGCTCCACCATTTCCCCCTTCCAAGGAAGGGCGAGACGAATTGATAGACGGTTAGCGGGCGTTGCCGGGAACGGCATCTGGCCCGCTTTTTCTTTTCGGGTTTCCAGAAAGACAAAAATCCGGCGGACCCGATGGTCCGCCGGTGGTTCCGGGCCAAAATGCCGGGAGCGTCACCCGTTACCCGCCAGCACCGTGCCGGCGAGGTAGAGCGAGCCGCAGATCAGCACGCGCGCCGGGCTTCGCCGGCCGGCCACCAGATCGGCCAGGGCGGCGTCCACACTGTCCGCGGCAGCATGGTCGCGGATGCCGCAGAGCTTGGCCGTCTCACAGGATTCCTCGGCCGTAAAGCTGGCTTCCTCGCCGGGAATCGCCACCGCGCGCAGCGAATGGGTGAAGGGAGCCAGCGGCCCCAGGAACTCGAACGGGTCCTTGCTCGACAGCATGCCGTAGATCAGCAGCAACGGTAGGGCGGGACCGCCCCCCGATCCGTTATCCGGCTGGCCGCGCGACCAGTCGACCGCCTGACGGGCCAGGACCTCGCCCGCCGAATCATTGTGGCCGCCGTCCAGCCACAGCTCCCAGCCCGCAGGCAAGCCCTCGGCAAGCGGACCGCGGGTCAGGCGTTGCAGGCGGGCCGGCCATTCGACGGCAGCGAGGCCCCGGCGCACCGCCTCGTCATCCACCGGCAACGGCAGATGGTCGAGACAGGCGATGGCGACGCCGGCATTGGTGATCTGGTGGGCGCCGGCCAGCCCCGGCATCGGCAGGTCGATCTGGCGCTTGGCGCTCTCGAAACGGAAACCGTTCGGCAGGTCCTCCACCGACCAGCTCTGGATCGGGGCGGCGATGGCGTTGGCGCGCAGGTTCAATGCCTTCAGCGCGTCGGCCTCCGGCTGCGGTGCCAAAACCACCGGGACGCCGGGCTTGAAGATGCCGGCCTTCTCGCTGGCGATCTCCAGCAGCGAGTCGCCCAGGAACTGGCGGTGGTCGTAGGAGATGCGGGTGACCGCCGTCACCGCCGGCCTGTCAACCACATTGGTGGCGTCCAGCCGCCCGCCCAGACCGGTTTCCAGCAGCACGACATCGGCCGGTTCGCGGGAGAAGGCGAGGAAGGCGGCGACCGTCGTCACCTCGAAGAAGGTGATCGGATTGCCGGCGTTGGCGACCTCGCATTCCTCCAGCAGGGCAGCGAGATGGCCGTCGTCGATCAGGCGCCCGGCAAGCCGGATGCGCTCGTGGAAGCGGACGAGATGCGGCGAGGTGTAGACATGGACGCGGTAGCCGGCCGCCTCCAGCATCGCGCGCAGGAAGGCGACCGTCGATCCCTTGCCGTTGGTGCCGGCGACATGGACCACCGGCGGCAGCTTGCGCTCCGGATGGTCCAGCGCCGCCAGCAGACGATGCACCCGGTCCAGGGACAGGTCGATGATCTTGGGGTGAAGCCCCTTCAACCGATCCAGCACCGGGTCGGAACGGGTCGCTGCCGGCCTTGCGGTCGGATTGGCCAGCGGGGTGGGGGCGTCGATCATGGTCGTCTCTGGTCGGGTGGTCGCGGAGGTGCTGCCGGTCAGTCGCCGCCGGCCTGGACCGGTTCCGCCTGCGGCGACGACGCCTGCTGCGTCGAGACCGGTTGGGCCGCGGTCGCCTGCGTGGCGGTCGGCGTGCCCGGCTGGGGCAATTGAGCCGGCTCGCCGCCGATGCCCTGGACGGCAGCCTGGGCGGCGGTCAGGTCCAGATCCTCCGCCTCCGCCTCGATGCGCGGGGTCATCAGCAGGCCGATGGTGCGGACCAGCGTCGGACGCAGGTCACGCCGATGGACGACCATGTCGACCATGCCATGTTCCAGCAGATATTCGGAGCGCTGGAAGCCTTCCGGCAGGGTCTCGCGGATCGTGCTCTCGATCACGCGGGCGCCGGCGAAGCCGATCTGCGCGCCCTTCTCGGCGATGTGGATGTCGCCCAGCATGGCGAAGCTGGCGGTGACGCCGCCGGTGGTCGGATCGGTCAGCACGACGATGTAGGGAAGACCGGCTTCCTTGACCATCTCCACCGCGATGGTGGTGCGCGGCATCTGCATCAGCGACAGGATGCCTTCCTGCATGCGCGCGCCGCCCGAGGCCGGGACGACGATCAGCGGCGCATGCTTCGCCACCGCCAGACGGGCGGCGGTCAGCAGCCCTTCGCCGACGGCGATGCCCATCGATCCGCCCATGAACCCGAAGTCGAAGGCGGCGACCACGGCGGCATGGCCGCCGATGCGGCCCTCGCCGACGACGATGGCGTCTGTGCGGCCGGTCTTGGTCTGGGCTTCCTTCAGGCGGTCGGTGTAGCGCTTCTGGTCACGGAACTTCAGCGGGTCGGCGACCGACTTTGGCAGCTCGACACCCTCATAGGCGCCGTCGTCGAACATCGACTGCAACCGCTTGACCGGGTCGAGCCGCATGTGGAAGCCGCAATGCTGGCAGACGTGCAGGTTCTCTTCCAGCTCGCGGTGGAACAGCATCGACTCGCAGCTCGGGCACTTGTGCCAGAGGTTGTCGGGCACTTCCTTGCGGGCGTAGAGCGCGCGGATCTTGGGACGGACGTAGTTGGTAAGCCAGTTCATGGAACGCCTTTCAACGACATGGCGATATGCCGAAGCCCGGCGGCGGCCGGACATCGGATCCGTGCCGCACCGGGCTCTTCAGCCGTTCGTCGCCATGAGCGATCGTGTTGCAGGTGTCGTAAAGCGGTTTGCCGTCGTTGTAAACCGTCCGTCCCTCAGCCCCGCGCCGCGCGCACTCCGGCGGCCAGCGCGCCGACGAAGCCCAGAACATCCTCGACCGTGCCGGGCTTGACCGCACCGGCCGCATCCAGCCCGTCGGCCAGACGGGTGACGATGGCGGAGCCTACCACGGCGGCGTCGGCGACGCGGGCAACCTCGGCGGCCTGATCCGGCGTCTTGATGCCGAAGCCGACGGCGACCGGCAGGTCGGTGTGGCGCTTCAGCCGGGCGACCGCCGCATCGATCGCGGTGTTCGACGCGCTGGCGGTGCCGGTGATGCCGGCGATCGACACGTAATAGACGAAGCCCGAGGTGTTGCGCATCACGGCGGGCATGCGCGCCTCGTCGGTGGTCGGCGTCGTCAGGCGGACGAAGCTGACGCCGGCCTTCACCGCCGGGATGCACAGCTCCTCGTCCTCTTCCGGCGGCAGGTCGACGACGATCAGGCCGTCCACCCCGACCTCGCGCGCGGCGGCCAGGAAGGGCTCCACCCCATAGGCGTGGATCGGGTTGTAATAGCCCATCAGGATGATCGGCGTGTCGGCATCCAGCTTGCGGAAGCCGCGCACCATCTCCAGCGTCTTGCGCACCGTCATGCCGGCCTTAAGCGCCCGCAGCGAGGAGGCCTGGATCGCCGGACCGTCGGCCATCGGGTCGGTGAAGGGCATGCCCAGTTCGATCAGGTCGGCGCCGGCGGCCGGCAGCCCGTTCAGCACCGCCTGCGAGGCGGCGGGATCGGGATCGCCGGCGGTGATGAAGGTGACCAGACCGGCGCGTCCCTCCGCCTTCAGCGCGGCAAAACGGCGGGCGATGCGGCCATCGGCCAAAATGTCGGCACTCACAGTTCCACTCCCAGATGCTTGGCGACGGAGAAGATGTCCTTGTCGCCGCGACCCGACAGGCACAGCACCATCAGGTGGTCCTTGGGCAGTTTCGGTGCGCGCTTGACGACCTCGGCAAGGCCGTGGGCGGATTCCAGCGCCGGGATGATTCCCTCGGTGCGGGCGCAGAGCTGGAAGGCGTCGAGCGCCTCCTGGTCGGTGGCATAGGCATATTCGACACGGCCGACATCATGCAGCCAGCTGTGCTCCGGCCCGATGCCGGGATAGTCGAGGCCGGCGGAGATCGAGTGGCCTTCGAGAATCTGGCCGTCCTCGTCCTGCAACAGATAGGTGCGGTTGCCGTGCAGCACGCCGGGACGCCCGCCGTTGATCGAGGCGGCATGGTCGAGCGGCCCCTTCTCGATGCCGCGGCCGGCGGCCTCGACGCCGATCATCTGGACCGACGGGTCGTCGAGGAAGGGGTGGAACAGGCCAATGGCGTTGGAGCCGCCGCCGACGCAGGCCACCAGGCTGTCGGGCAGGCGGCCTTCCAGCTCCTGCATCTGGGTGCGCACCTCGTCACCGATCACCGACTGGAAGTCGCGGACCATGGCGGGATAGGGGTGCGGGCCGGCGGCGGTGCCGATGATGTAGAAGGTGTCGGCGACGTTGGTGACCCAGTCCCGCAGCGCCTCGTTCATCGCGTCCTTCAGCGTCCGCCCGCCCGACGTGACCGACCGCACCTCGGCGCCCAGCAGCTTCATGCGGAAGACGTTGGGCTGCTGGCGGGCGATGTCGGTCTCGCCCATGTAGATGACGCAGGGCATGTTGTAGAGCGCGCAGACCGTCGCGGTCGCCACGCCATGCTGGCCGGCGCCCGTCTCGGCGATGATGCGGGTCTTGCCCATCCGCCGGGCCAGCAGGATCTGGCCGATGCAGTTGTTGATCTTGTGCGCGCCGGTGTGGTTCAGCTCCTCTCGCTTGAAGTAGATCTTGGCGCCGCCCAGCTGTTCGGTCAGGCGTTCCGCGTAATAGAGCGGGTTGGGGCGGCCGACATACTGCTTCAGCTGCTGGCGCATCTCGCCCTCGAAGGCGGGATCCGCGCGCGCCTCGCGATAGGCCTTCTCGACCTCCAGGATCAGGGGCATCAGGGTTTCGGCGACGAAACGGCCGCCGAAAATTCCGAAATGCCCGCGCTCGTCGGGACCGGAGCGGTAGGTGTTCAGTTTGGTCATCGTCTGCGGCACTGCCTGAGGTCGAAGGGAAGCTGTTTGTCAGGTGGGCGGCATCGGGTCCGGACACCGGCCAAGCGCGACACCATACCGGCGGAATGCGCCGATTTGAAGCGCCGGGCCACGGGAGTCCGTGAATACCACCCGCCCGGATACATGGAGCGGGGCTTTGCAGCGGCAAGGCCACGCCCTTACACTGGCGACTTCTTCATTGCGGAGCATGCTTGCGATGACTGAGCGGACGCCGCCGTCGCTTCTCCCCACGGATCTTCAGCCGGTGCCCCGCCGGATTCTGGTGGTGGAGGACAGTCCGCTGAACCAGATGCTGGTCACCGCCATCCTGGCCCAGGCCGGCCACCGCGCCGAAACCGCCAGCAACGGGCTCGAGGCGGTGCTGGCGGCCCAGGCCGGCGGCTACGACCTGATCCTGATGGACCTGTCGATGCCGGAGATGGACGGGCTGACCGCCACCCGCCTGCTGCGCGAACTGCCGGGTCCGCCCGGCCGGGTGCCGGTGGTCGCCATGACCGCCGACACCGACGAAGCCGACCGCGTCCGTTGCCAGGATGCCGGCATGAACGACCATGTCGCCAAGCCGGTGGACCGGGCACTGCTGCTGGAGACGGTGGAGAAATGGCTGCGTGCCGCCGCGTCGCCGGTGGCGTCGGCCGGCTTCGGCCCCTGCGCCCCGGCGCCCCCGGCTGCGGCCGGCGAGGTTCTGGACCGCGAGGTTCTGGCCCAGCTGGCCCAGGATCTGGATGCGGAGCTGTTGGCCGACGTGCTGCGGCAGTTCGTGGAGGAGACGCGGGAACGGGTGGCGCGCATCGCGGCGGAGAGCGACCGCGCGGTTCTGACCCGCGAGGCGCACACGCTGAAGAGCACCGCCGGGACCTTCGGCGCCCGTACCCTATGCGCCGCCGCCCGCGCGCTGGAGATGGCGTGCCGGGCATCCCTTGCGGAACAGGGCGGATCCGGAATGGAGGAAGACGGGGCGGCGGACACGGTGGAGGGGCTGCGCGGCGAGATTCCCCGGCTGGCCGGGGACGCCATCGCGGCCTACCGCGCCGCCGGGTATCCGGTCTGACGAGAGGCCCCAGCCCGTCACTCGACGACGCTGATGTTCACCGCTGAATCCTTGCCGTTGGTGCCGCGGGCGACCTCGAACTGGACGCGCTGGCCCTCCGACAGGGCATGCAGGCCCGAGCGCTGGACCGCGGTGATGTGCACGAACACGTCCTTGGAACCGGCCTCCGGCGCGATGAAGCCGTAACCCTTGGTGGTGTTGAACCATTTTACGGTGCCGTTGGTCATGAGCCTCCCCCCCTTAGTCACTTCAAGACTGGTCTTTAGCCAAACGGATAGGTCCGGGATCGCCGGCATCGGCTGCGCCATGAGGTCTGCCGGGCAAGCGGAACCAAGACATTGTGCGGGGAGGCTAGCCGCATGCTGTGGTTGCGGGCAATTCCATCTCACGGCATAGGACTAACGACGACCAAGTCCGGAGTGGAATTACGACCAAGGCGACGGTTCTTCGTCGAAGGGTATTAGCCCGTTTCTTGGACGGCACGGGAGCCGGCGTGATTTTCCCGCCGAAATAAAGGATTAGATCGGGAGCGCACCGGATCGGATTTGATCTGAAACGCGAGCTCCATCGTTGAAAAAGCTACAGCTTGCCTTCGGCCTGCCAGGCAAGGCGTTTGCGGTAGATCGTGGAGGCGCTGATCTGCAACAGGGCGGCAGCACGCGGGATGTTGCCGTCACAGGCGGCGATGGCATCCTCGATGGCGTCCTTCTCCACCTCCCACAGCGGCTTGATGGAGTCCGGGGAGGGTGGAACGGGCGGGCGTGGGACCGCAACGGCACCGGCTGATACCGTGACCGCGGCGGCGGGAACCTGCACCGGCTGCGCCGTGCTGAGCGGCGGCGGCAACATCTCCGGCGTCACGGTGTCGCCATCATGCAGGACGGCGACGATGCGCACGACGTTCTGCAATTGCCGGACGTTGCCCGGCCAGTGGTAATGACGCAGCGCGTGTTCCGTCTCGGGCGAGAAGCGGGCGAAGCCCTTCTTCTCCTCCTTCGCGAATTCCGCCAGATAGTGGCGGGCGATCTCAAGCACGTCGTCCTCGCGCTCGCGCAAGGGCGGCAGATGGATGGGAATGACGTGCAGGCGGTAATAGAGATCCTCGCGGAACCGTCCCTCCTCCACCTCGCGCAGCGGGTCGCGGTTGGTGGCGCAGACGATGCGCAGATCGACCTTCTCAAGCTTCGAGCCGCCCACAGGGGTGAAGGTGCCGGTCTGGATGAAGCGCAGCAGCTTGGTCTGGAGATCGGGCGCCAGTTCGCAGATCTCGTCCAGGAACAGGGTGCCGCCGTCGGCGCGCGACGCCGCACCCTCGCGGTCGGATACGGCGCCGGTGAAGCTGCCCTTCACATGGCCGAAGATCTCGCTTTCCATGAGATCCTTCGGGATGGCGCCGCAGTTGATGGCGATGAACGGGCGCGACGCGCGCTGGCTCTGGCGGTGGATCGCCTCGGCGCAGACCTCCTTGCCGGTGCCGGACTCGCCGGTGATGAAGACGGTGGCGCGCGAGGAGGCGGCGCTGTCGACGATGCGGTAGACCGCCTGCATCGCCAGCGACGAGCCGATGAAGCCGTGGTAGCGGGCGCGGTTCAGATCCTTCTCGAAGGTGTCGACCAGCTGGGCCAGCCGCAGCCGCTCCATCGCGTTGCGGACCGTCACCACCAGCCGGTCGGCGGAGAAGGGCTTCACCAGGAAGTCGTAGGCGCCGTAGCGCATCGCCTCCACCGCCGCCTTCACCGAGCCGTGGGCGGTGATGACGATGACCGCGCAGGGCAGCGCCTGGGTGTCGATGCGTTTCAGCACCTCCATCCCGTTCATGTCCGGCAGCTGCAGATCCAGCAGCACCACCATCGGCGCGCCGCCGTTCAGCTGCGCCAGCGCGTCGGCCCCGGTTTCCACCGAGATGACGCTGTGCGATTCCTTTTTCAGGTATTCCGCGTAGACACGGGCCAGCGACGGCGTGTCTTCGATCAGCAGGACGGGGATGGAACCTGGCGGCATGCTGTTGGGGACACGCGAAAGTAGGGACGGGGCAGCTCCTATTGTCTAACAGATAATTCCGAAAATCCCACCCCTACGCGCATGTGCGCGGCCACGAACGGATCGAAATCGGCGGCGGACCGAATCGGTCGCAGACCCGCCGCTTGCCGGGGGCGGCGCGATGAACTATCAGCAGCGGGCATCGGGGTGTCCGGAAGGATGCCGGGAAGAGGGGGTTCGCATGGCCGATCACGCCATTCTGGCCGGCAAGCGCGTTCTGCTGGTCATCGCCGGCGGCATCGCCGCCTACAAGAGCCTGGAGCTGATCCGCCGCCTGCGCGAGCGCGGCGTGACGATGCGGGCGGTGCTGACCGAGGCCGGCGCCCGCTTCGTCACCCCGTTGTCGGTACAGGCGCTGACCGAGGATACCGTCTACCGCGACCTGTGGTCGCTGACCGACGAGTCGGAGATGGGCCACATCCGCCTGTCGCGCGAGGCCGACCTGCTGGTGGTGGCGCCGGCGACCGCCAACCTGCTGGCGCGGATGGCCGCCGGCATGGCCGACGATCTCGCCGCCACCGTGCTGCTGGCCACCGACAAGCCGGTGCTGGTCGCCCCCGCCATGAATGTGCGCATGTGGCAGCATGCCGCGACCCAGGCCAACATGGCGCTGCTGGAAAGCCGCGGCGTGCTGCGCGTCGGCCCCAACGAGGGCGTGATGGCCTGCAACGAATACGGTCCCGGCCGCATGGCCGAGCCGATGGAGATCGTCGACGCCATCGCCGGCGTCTTCGCTGAAGAGGCGAACCGTCTCCAGGGGCCGCTGGCCGGGCGCCGCGCCATCGTCACCAGCGGCCCGACGCACGAGCCGATCGACCCGGTGCGCTACATCGCCAACCGCTCGTCGGGCAAGCAGGGGCACGCCATCGCCGCGGCCCTGGCCGCGCTGGGGGCCGAGGTGACGCTGGTCAGCGGCCCCACCCGCCAGCCCGACCCGGCCGGCTGCACCGTCGTGCATATCGAGACGGCGCGGGAAATGCTGGCGGCCTGCGAGGCGGCGCTGCCCGCCGACATCGCCGTCTGCGCCGCCGCGGTGGCGGACTGGCGCGTCGATGGGGCTGGTGACCGCAAGCTGAAGAAGGACGGCGGCGGCCCACCGGCCCTGGCGCTCACCGAGAATCCCGACATCCTCGCCACCCTGTCACGGCCCGGCGAACGCCGCCCGGCGCTGGTCGTCGGCTTCGCGGCGGAGACCGGCGACGTGCTGGCCTATGCCACAGCCAAGCGGGCCCGCAAGGGCTGCGACTGGATCATCGCCAACGACGTCTCCCCCGGCACCGGCACCTTCGGCGGCAGCGACAACACCGTCCACCTGATCCGCGCCGACGGGGTCGAGTCCTGGCCGACCATGCCCAAGGACGCCGTCGCCGCCCGGCTGGCCGAGGCGGTGGCGGAGCATTTCGCCGCGAAGTAGCGTCTACCCGGGCACCTCTCCATCCGTAAAACACAGGATCCACCCATGGCCCCCACCGTCGCCTTCCTCCGCCTGCCCGGCAACGACGACCTGCAGCTGCCCGCCTACGCCACCAGCGGCGCCGCCGGGTTCGACCTGCGCGCCGCGGTGCCGGCGGACGCCCCCGTCACGCTGGAGCCCGGCAAGCGGGTGCTGGTGCCCACCGGCTTCGCCGTCGGGCTGCCGGTGGGGTGGGAGATGCAGATCCGGCCGCGCTCCGGGCTGGCGGTGAAGAACGGGGTCACGGTGCTGAACACGCCGGGAACGATCGATTGCGATTACCGCGGGCCGGTCGGCGTGTGCCTGATCAATCTGGGGGAGGAGCCCTTCACCATCGCGCGCGGCGACCGCATCGCCCAGGCGGTGATCGCCGGGGCTCCCCAGGCGCTGCTGGTCGAGGTCGACTCGCTGGACGAGACCGCACGCGGCAGCGGCGGCTTCGGGTCCACCGGGGTGGCCTGAAAAAGGGGGCCCGACTTCGCCCCACCCCTGCCCCGCTTTCTATGGCATGATCGCCGCACCGATAGGGGCCGACAGGAGCGGATCGGCGGCGGGCGAGGGGGTGGGCATGCGAAGTCCCCGGCGGAGCGTGGCGTTCCGCATCCTGGCGGGGTTGACGGTGATCGGCGGGCTGGCCGCGGCGACCAGCGTCGTCGCAGTCTCGCTGTTCTCCCGCTTCCACGAGGGCTACGAACAGATCGCCACCGCCAAGGTACCGGGGCTGGTCGCCGCCGCCCAGCTGGTGCAGCAGAGCGGCGCCGTCGCCGCCATCGCCCCCGCCCTGGTCGCTGCCCAGGACCAGACCGCGCGCGAAGCGGTGATGGCGCGAATGGGCGACCAGATCGTCCGGCTGGAACAGCTGATGGCCCGGCTGATCGCCCATGGCGGCGCCCCGCGCCTGGCCGATCAGACCGGGAGCAGAAGAGACGGCAGCCGCGCCGAAAGCAACCGCGCCGATTTGGGTGAGTTGGACCGCCGCAAGAACGAGCTGGTCGGCACGCTGCTGACCCTGAACGCCCAGGTCCGTCAGCAGCTGACCCTCACCGCCGAGACCAGCAGCCGCGCCCAGGCGCTGGCCACCCTGACCGGGCGGCTGGGAGCCGCCGAGTCGCAGGAGGCTGAAGGCTCCTGGCACATGGAGCTGCGGGCCGGCTTGCCCGATGCCGAGGCGTCGGAGCGCGGCCGCGAGGCGCTGGAGCGCTGGCGCCGGGAACTGACCGGGGCGGCGACCACGCTGCTGGCGGCGCTGCGGGCCGATCGCGACAGCCAGCTGGACCGCTTCCAGGCAGACACCCGCACCGCGCTGGACAATGCCGCCGAGGCGCTGGCCCTGCTGCCGGCCGATCAGGCCGCCCGGCTGGAGCCGTTGCAGCGTGAACTGGTGGAGCAGGCGTTCGGCCGCTCCCCCCTGTTCGCCCTGCGCGAGGCGGAGTTGTCGCTGCAACGGGCAATCAAGCGGTCGGCCGCCCGCAACCAGGCCGTCTCGGACCAGCTGGTCGGCATCGTGTCCGATTATTTCCTGGCGGTGGAGCAGGATGTCGCCCGCCGGTCCGGCGAGTTCGAGCGGGTGATCCGCGACGGCGAGCGGGCGGTGATCGCCATGGCCATTCTGTCGATCCTCGGGGCCGCCGCCATCTTCGCCTACATCCACCGCAACGTGGTGGCGCGGCTGCGCCGGCTGCGCAGCGCCATGCAGGCGGTGCAGACGGCGGAACTGGCGGAAATTGGGCCGGCAGGGATGGGGCCGGCAGGCCCGATGCCCGACCTGGACCTGCCCGCCGCCACCCCGGCCGGCAGCCGCGACGAGATCGGCGAGATGGCCCGCGCGCTGGCCTATTTCGTCACCACCATCCGTGCCCGCGAAAGCGCCTTGGCGGACGGCGAGCGCCGGCTGCGCACCATCCTGGAACAGAGTCCGGTCGGCGTCTCGATCGGCCGCGCCGACGGCACCGTCGCCTTCGCCAACGCCCGCGCCGCCGAGCTGGCGGGCCGGCCGCTGGAGGACTTCGTCAGCAGCCGCCACGCGCTGGCCCTGCCCGGCGCCAGCATCAGCCGGGGCGGAGCCAGCCAGGACTGGGACGCGGAAAGCGGCGGCGTGCTGGTGCGCGACGCCGAGGTGGCGGTCGACCGCCCCGACGGCAGCCGGGTCTGGGCCTTGCAGACCCTTCAGCGCACCAGCTTCGAGGGCGAGCCGGCGGTGCTGGCCTGGAGCACCGACATCACCGCGCGCAAGCAGGCGGAAGAGGCGCTGCGCAGCGCCAAGGAACAGGCGGAGATCGCCGCCCGGTCCAAGGCGGAATTCCTGGCGACGATGAGCCACGAGATCCGCACGCCGATGAACGGCGTGTTGGGCATGCTGGAGCTGATGGCGCTGACCCCGTTGGACGAGGAGCAGCGCACGCTGGTCTCCACCATGCGGGACAGCGGAGCCGCCCTGCTGCGGATCATCGACGACATCCTGGATCTGTCGAAGATCGAGGCGGGAAAACTGGATCTGGAGGAGCTGGACCTGCGCCCGGCCGATCTGGTGGAGGGGGTGGCCGATCTGCTGGCGCCCCAGGCCCACCAGAAGGGGCTGGCGCTGATCTGCGCCATCGACCGGTCGGTACCGGAGCGACTGCGCGGCGACTCCGGCCGGCTGCGCCAGATCCTGTTCAACCTGACCGGCAACGCCATCAAATTCACCGATCGCGGCCGGGTGGTGCTGCGCGTCGGCACCGCCGGGCCGACCAAATCCAAACCGGTCGGGCCGGACCAAGTCCGCCTGCATGTGGCGGTGGAGGACACCGGCATCGGCATCGGGCCGGAGGGGCAGGCCCGGCTGTTCCAGCCCTTCAGCCAGGCCGACAGCTCCACCACCCGCCGCTTCGGCGGCACCGGGCTGGGGCTGGCGATCTGCACCCGGCTGATCGAACGGATGGGCGGGCGGATCGGCGTCGACTCGGTGCCCGGCCAGGGATCGACCTTCTGGTTCACGGTGGATCTGCCGCGCACAGCCGAGTCCCCGCGTCCGGACATGCCGGCGGGCTTGCCGGCCACCCCGGCGCCGCTGGCCGGCCTGTCGGTGCTGGTCGCCGACGAGGATGAGGCGCAGCGTGCCGTGCTCGCCTGCTATCTGGAGCAGGGTGGGGCTACGGTGACGACCTCACCCACCGTGGCCGACGCGGCATCGAAGCTGGGGCGCGGCGGCTTCGGCCTGCTGGTGACCGCCACGACGCTGGCGGGACGGCTGGAACCGCTGGCCGACGCCTGCGCCCCCGGCCTGCCGCGGCTTCTGCTGGGCGACGGGCGGACGGCAGGCGCCGCGGGTGGGACGGCGGTCGCCTCTCCCCACACCGCTTCCGGGGCAGGGGTGATGGCGGGACTGGTGGCGACGCTGGTGCAGCCGGTTCACCGTGCCATCCTGATCCGCAGCGCCGCCATGCTGACCGGCCGCGCTGCGCCGGACGCTGCCGCGGCAGAGTCGAGCTGCCCCCCGCCGATCCGGACCGGTGCCGATGCCGCAGCGCGAGCCACCGCCCAAACCACCAGGGGCCAGCTGACGGACTCCGCCGACCATGGCCCCATCCTGGTGGCGGAGGATCATCCGACCAACCAGCAGGTCGTGCTGCGCCAGCTGCGCCGGCTGGGCTATTCGGCGGAACTGGCGGCGGATGGCGAACAGGCGCTGGCGGCATGGCGCGGCGGACGGCACCGGCTGATCATCACCGACTGTCACATGCCGGTGATGGATGGCTACGAACTGGCCCGCCGCATCCGGGCGGAGGAGCGGGACGGCCGGCGGCGCACCCCCATCGTCGCCATGACCGCCAACGCCCTGTCCGGCGAGATGGAGCGCTGCCTTGCTGCCGGCATGGACGACTACCTCGCCAAGCCGGTGACGCTGGCGCAGCTTTCCCAGGTGCTGACCCGCTGGCTGGAAGCCTGTCCGCAGCCGGAGGCGCCCGGACGCGCTCCGGCCGTGGTGGAGCAGGCGCTTCCGGTTCTCGACCTCGACCATGTGCGCGAGACCTTTGGCGGCGTGGAGGGGGCCGCTCTGGACGACGGCACGCTCGACATGCTGGACTTCTTCATCGAAACGACGCGGCCGACGTTGGAGCGGGTGCGGCAGGCGCTCGATGACGGCGACCAGGAGGAGGCGCGGGCCGCAGCCCATTCGGCCGCCGGAGCAGCGCGGACGGCGGGCGCGAAGCTGCTCGCCGCCGCCTGTACCGCGCTGGAACGCGCCATCGTCGACAGGCGCGACGCGGACATTCCCCCCCATGCCCAGGCGATGGCAGCGGCCTTCCCGGAGGTCGAAAAGGCGATTCACGCCCTGCGTCACACGAAAGAGACGGTGCCCAGACCAGAAGAGACCATGGCGTGACCGGACGTGTCGGGGCGAAATCTACCTGGGCGCGAACGGCAACCCGAAAAGGCGCAAGGGGGACGGGTGTTCGCTTGTCGGTGGGAAAGGGCTGAACTACTCTGCGCATCTTGATTCATTTCGACAGATTCGGCCGGGCGGTCATGAAGCGCCGGCGGTCCCGGGGGTGAAGAGCGTGGTCGGTCTCGCTGGCTTCTTTTGGAACAAGGAACCCCGGCGCCAAGCCGATCACGCCGCAGATCGCGACCGTTGGCGGGCGATGCTGGCCGCAGCCCCCCAGCCCTGGTGCGCCTGGACCGACCAGGGCGAGGCCATTCTGTCCGACGAGGCCGCGGCTCTGCTAGGCGTTGCCGGCGCCGACGCACCCAGCGCCGATACTCTGGCGGATACCCTCGCCGCACCCGACCTCGGCCCCGCCCTGACCCGCCTGCGCCGCGACGGCGAGCCCTTCCGCTGCGAGGCGAGGGCGCCCGACGGCCGGCGGCTGGTGCTGACCGGTCGGCGCGGACGGGCGGGCGACACCCGGTGCGACGTGCTGTGGATCGAGGATGTGACCGTCGCCCGCGACGCCGCGCAGGACGCCAGCCGGCGCCAGGAACAGGAGACCGGAGCCGCCCGCTCCCGCCTTGCCGAGTTGCAGGCGATGGCCGACGCGCTGCCGGTGCCGGTGTGGATGCGCGACCGCTCCTTACGGCTGTCCTGGTGCAACCGCGCCTATGCCCGCGCGGTGGACGGCGATCCCGAGACGGTGGTGGCGGAGGGGCGGGAGCTGACCGCCACTGGCCGGGCGCTGGCCGAACGGGCGCGCGGCGGCGGCTTCGCACAGTCCGACCGCGCCCCCGTGGTGATCGGCACCGAACGCCGCCTGCTGGAGGTGACGGAGGCGCCGCTGCCACTGACCGACGGCGGCGGCACGCTGGTGGTCGGCTACGCCCTCGACCTCACCCCGCTGGAGGAGCTGCGCGGCGAACTCGACCGCCACCTGACCGCCCATGCCGAGGTGCTGGAACGGCTGGGCACCGCCATCGCCATCTTCGGCCCCGACACCCGCCTGACCTTCTTCAACCAGGCCTATGCACGGCTGTGGGACCTGGACGAGGCGTGGCTGCGCAGCGAGCCGACCAACGCCGAACTGCTGGAGGAACTGCGCGCCCGCCGGCGGCTGCCGGAATATGCCGACTACCAGACCTTCAAGCGCGAGCGGCTGACCCGCTACACCCATCTGGTCGAGCCGGTGGAAGAGATGCTGCACCTGCCGGACGGCACCACGCTGCGCCATCTGGCGGCCCCGCATCCGCAGGGCGGGCTGATCACCATCCTGGAGGACGTGACCAACACGCTGGCGCTGGAATCCTCCTACAACACGCTGATGGCGGTGCAGCAGGAGACGCTGGACAATCTGGCGGAGGGCATCGCCGTGTTCGGCGGCGACGGCCGGCTGAAGCTGTCCAACCCGGCCTTCTCCCGCATCTGGGATCTGGCCGACGGCGACCTGAACGGCGAACCGCACATCGCCGACGTCATCGAACGCATGCGCCCGCTGCTGGAGATGGCGGCGCCCGATAAGGCGACCGACAAGGCTGCCGACAGGCCGGGCGAGGCCGCCACCTGGGAGGCGGTGAAGGAGGAGCTGATCGGCGCCACGCTGGAACGCAGCGTCCGCTCCGGCCGGGTCGAGCGCAGCGACGGGTCGGTGGTGGAGTTCTCCACCCTGCCGCTGCCCGACGGGGCGGTGCTGAACAGCTATCTCGACGTCACCGACGGCGCCCGGCTGGAGACGGCGCTGCGCGCCTCCAACGCCGCCTTGGAAGCCGCCGACCAGTTGAAGAGCGAGTTCATCGCCAACGTCTCCCACCATCTGCGCACGCCGCTGAACGGCATCATCGGCTTCGCCGAGGTGCTGGCGAACCAGTATTTCGGCGAGCTGAACGCCCGGCAGATGGAGTATGTGCGCAGCATGCTGTCGGCCGGCCAGCGCCTGCTGGAGCTGATCGACGACGTGGTCGACCTGACCAGCCTGGGCGCCGGCGTCACCACGCTGGAACGCGGCGCGGTCAGCCTGCCCGACCTGCTCGATTCGGTGGCAGGCCTCACCCGCGAATGGGCGCGGCGCGAGGGGCTGCGGCTCGAGGTGGTGGCGCCGGAGGCGCTGGGCGAGATGGAGGGCGATGGCAAGCGGCTGAAGCAGGCGCTGTTCACCCTGGTGGTGGGCGCCATCCGCAACCCGCCGCCCGACCGCCGCATCCGCCTTGCCGGCGAGCGGCTGAACGGCAGCATCACCCTGTCGGTCAGCGGCGCCGCCCCGCCCGACGCCGATCCGCAGGGGGCCGCGGCACTGGGCGTCTCGCTGGCCCGCAACGTGGTGGAACTGCATGGCGGGCGGCTGGAACTGGACGAAATCGGCGGCGGCGGGGTGTACCGCAGCGCCCATGTCCGCTGCATCATGCCGGTGCGCGCGCCGGTGAACGGGGTGAGAGCCGGGTAGCCCTCTCCGCCGCCAGGGTTTCTCACGCCGCGCCGGGCACGCCCTTCGAGGTGGAATATTCGAAATGCAGCGCCTCGCCGGGATAGACCAGCGGGCGGATGGCATGGGCGGCCTGGGCCGCCTCGGCGAAGCCGCAGAGGATCAGCTTCAGCTTGCCGGGATAAGTCGCGATGTCGCCGATGGCGAAGACCCCCGGCACGTTGGTGGCGCAGCCGGGCTGGGCCACCGCGATGTGGCTGCGTTCCAGATCCAGGCCCCAGTCGGCGATCGGGCCGAGATTCATCGACAGGCCGAAGAAGGCCAGCAGCGCATCGGCCGGCAGCGCCTTTTCCTCGCCGTCCAGCGTGGCGACGCGCACGGCGCTCAGCTGACCGTTCCCGCCGTCCAGCCCGGAGAGCTGATAGGGCACCACCATCTCGATCCGCCCCTCGCGCACCAGGGCGTCCATGCGGGAGACGCTTTCCGGGGCCGCGCGGAACTTCGGACGGCGGTGGACGACATAGACGCGCTCCGCAACGTCGGCCAGGGAAATGGCCCAGTCGACGGCGCTGTCGCCGCCGCCGGCGATCACCACCTTCTTGCCGGCAAAGTCCTGGCGGCGGCGCACCATGTAGAAGACCGACTTGCCGTCATACGCTTCCAGCCCGTCGAGCGGCGGCCGGTTGGGGCCGAAGGCGCCGCTGCCAGCGGCGATGACAACCGCCCGGGTGTCGATCTTCGTGCCGATGCTGGTCTCCACCAGCCAGCGCCCGCTGTCCTGGCGGGTCAGCTTTTCCACCTGCTGGCCCAGGTGATAGGTGGGCGAGAAGGGGGCCGCCTGTTCCGCCAGCCGGTCGATCAGGTCGGCCGCCTCGATCGAGGGGTGGGCGGGGATGTCATAGATCGGCTTTTCCGGGTAGAGCGCCGTACATTGGCCGCCGACCATGTCCAGCGCGTCCACCACATGGCAGCGCATCTTCAGCATGCCGCATTCGAACACGGCGAACAGCCCGACGGGGCCGGCGCCGACGATGACGACATCGGTGGTGAGGACATCGTTGCTGGAAGCGGTCTGCGACATGAAAGCCAATTCCTTGAGACGGAGCGCCGGGTGGAGGATGATGCGGAAGGGGTGGCGGACGGTCCTTCCATTGTCCGCATTTCCCGGCCGGGTCAACCCCCCGCAAGGGGAAAGCGGTCCTGTGTCGCGCGCAGATGCGGTGAAAGGCACGAAAACAATTTCGCATAAATTCGCTTTAATTTGTTGATTGCATGCGGCGATTGCGAGGTGGAAACTGCGGATGATGGCGGATGGCCGGACATTCCGGCACGGGCGCCGTTCGGGTGGAGGCCCGGAATGAAGGAGCTTCGGTGTCTGGTCTTCACCGACCAGGAGGTGGCACGGGCGGTGCTGGACCGCCGCCGTCGGATCAAGGATCCGCTGCCGGTCGGCACGGTGACCAGGATCGTCTTCGACCAGAAGGCCGGCCCGGAGCATGACTCCATCGAAACGCGCCTTTTCGCCACCGACGACGACGGCACGGTGAGCGAGCTCGTCCTGACAGACATCGAGGTGACGGCGGCGCTGGTCGCCTATTGCATGGGCCGGCGTATCCCCCTGCCGGTGGCTTCGGACAAGATGCTCTACCTGATCAACGGCGCGCTGACGTTGATGATCACGTTAAATTTCAACAAGGCACCGCGGCTGGTGGTGACGTCCGGCGCCACGGATGGCCCGGATGCGGCAGCCGGGGCGGAAGGCAAGGCTGGTAAGACGCCCGGCGAGCGGATGTCGCCCAGACGGCGGATCGGCCGCTGACCCACCCTTCTTTCCGGCTTGCGGGCGGGTGTCGGCTTCGCTCAGTATCCGCGCCATGTCGGACACTCCCCTCCATACCATCGCGATCCAGTTGCCTGATGAAGGCACCACCGCGGCGTTGGGCCGCCGGCTGGGCGCCATGCTGCGGCCGGGCGACCTCGTGGCGCTGCGCGGCGACCTCGGCGCCGGCAAGTCGGCACTGTCGCGGGCATTGATCCGCAGCGTCACCCATGAGGACGCCGAGGTGCCGTCCCCCACCTTCACCCTGGTCCAGACCTACGACACCGCCATCGGCCCGGTCTGGCATTTCGACCTCTACCGCCTGTCCGGACCGGACGAGGTGTATGAGCTGGGCTGGGACGACGCGCGGGCCGAGGCGGTGGCGCTGGTGGAATGGCCGGACCGGCTGGGTCCGCTGCTGCCGACCGACCGGGTCGAGGTGACGATGGAGCATGACGGCCCGGACGCCCGCCGCGCCACGCTGACCGGCCATGGCGCGCTGGCGGCGCGGGTGGCCACCGCCGACTGGACCCTATGATGGCGGGTGTGAGTTCTGCGCGGCAGGCCGAGATCGCCGCCTTCCTGGCCGCCAACGGCCTGTCCGATGCGGCGCGGGAGCCTCTTGCCGGCGATGCCTCCGCCCGGCGGTACGAGCGGCTGCGCAAGGCCGATGGCGGCACGCTGATGCTGGTCGACACGCCGGCCCCGGCCGAAGACCTCGTTCCCTTCATCGCCATCGGCGCCGAGTTGGCCGCCATCGGGCTGTCGGTTCCCGGGGTGATCGCGTCGGATGTCGAGCGGGGGCTGGCAATCCAGGAAGATTTCGGTAGCGAAACATTTTCCCGCCTGCTCGCCGCCGGTGCCGATCCGCAGCCGCTCTATGAGATGGCGACCGACGCGCTGATCGCCATCCACCGCGGCTGGCCGGCGGGAGCGGCTGAAAGGCTGGCCCTGCCCGTCTACGATGCGGACCTGTTCATCGCCCAGACCCGGCTGTTCCTCGACGCCTATATGCCGGTGGCGCTGGGACGGCCCATGAGCGAAGAGGATCGTTCCGATTTCGATACGGCTTGGCGGACGGTGCTGGAACCGGTCTGTGCCGGGGCGCCGTCGCTCCTGCTGCGCGACTACCATGTCGACAACCTGATGCGGCTGGACCGGCCGGGGGTGAAGGCCGCTGGGCTGATCGACTTCCAGAACGCCGGCTGGGGGCCGCGGGCCTACGATCTGGTGTCGCTGCTGGAGGATGCCCGGCGCGACGTGGCGCCCGCTCTGGCCGAGGCGATGGTCGCGCGCTATCTCGCCGCCTTCCCCGACAGCGATGCCGCCGCCTTCCGCCGCGCCATGGCGGTGCTGGGCGCGGTGCGCCACACGCGGATCGTCGCCATCTTCGTCCGTCTGGCGCTGAGCCAGGGGCGGCGGTCCTACCTCGTCCATCTGCCGCGGGTCTGGCGCCTGCTGGAGGCCCAGCTGGCGAAGCCGACCCTGGCCCCGGTTGCCGCCTGGTTCGACCGCCATCTGCCGCCCGAGACCCGTGCCGCCTTCGTCGTTCCGGAGACGATCTGAGATGACCGTGACCATTCCAGAAGCCGCGCCCCAAATTGCAATGGTTCTGGCCGCCGGCCAGGGCCTGCGCATGCGCCCGCTGACCAACCACAGGCCCAAGCCGCTGATCCCGGTGCTGGGCAAGCCGATGCTCGACCATGCGCTCGACCGGCTGGCCGAGTCCGGCGTCGGCCGCGCGGTGGTCAACAGCCACTATCTGGGCGCCATGATCGGCGAGCATCTGAAGGACCGGACGGCGCCCGCGATCACCCTATCGCCGGAGGACACGCTGCTGGAGACCGGCGGCGGGGTGAAGAAGGCCCTGCCCCATCTCGGCACCGCGCCGGTCTATACGGTGAACGCCGACATCTTCTGGCTCGACGGGCCGATCCCGGCGCTGCGCCGGCTGGCCGCGCACTGGAACCCGGCGGAGATGGATGCGCTGCTGCTGCTGATGGCGACGACCAGGTCGGTCGGCTATGACGGGCTCGGCGACTATCACATGGACCCGCTGGGCGGGCTGACCCGCCGGGGCGAGCGCGAGCTGGCGCCCTTCGTCTATGCCGGGGTGCAGATCGTCAAGCCGGAGCTGTTCGCCGCCGACACGCCCGACGGCGCCTTCTCCACCAACCTGATCTGGGACCGCGCCCAGGCGGCGGGCCGGCTGTTCGGCCTTGCCCATGACGGGCTGTGGTTCCACATCGGCACGCCGGCCGGACTGAAGGAGGCCGAGGATCTGCTGGCCATTGGCGGCGTGCGGGCAGTGGCGCATTGAGGGCGGCGTTCGCCTATACTCGCCGGCAAGCAGCCCGTCCCTGGATCTGATCGCAGGCCCATGCCCCCCACAGTGACCCACCCCAAAGTCTACAGCATCCCCACGGGCGCCCCCTTCGTCGACAGGCTGGCGGCGGGGATCATGGAACGGGTCGGCGGCGACCCGATGGCGCTGGCCGGGGTCACCGTGTTGCTGCCGACGCGGCGCGCCTGTCGGTCCTTGCAGGCGGCTTTCCTGCGCCGCTCCGGCGGGCAGCCGACCCTGCTGCCGCGGATGGCGCCGCTTGGCGAACTCGACGCCGGCGACATCAGCCTGACCGAGGAGGAACTGCCCGACGTCCCGCTCGACCTGCCGGAGGCGATCTCACCGCTGAACCGGCAGATGACCCTGGCCCGGCTGATCCTGGGAGCCGAGGGGCTGTCGGCGACCACGGCGCAGGCGGTGCGGCTGGGCGCCGACCTCGGCCGGCTGATCGACGCGGTGTGGACCGAGCGCGCCGGCTTCGAGAAGCTGGAGTCGCTGGTGCCGGAGGATTACGCCGAGCACTGGCAGGTCACACTGAAGTTCCTGCGCATCATCACGGAGGTCTGGCCCGCCATCCTCGAGTCGACCGGCGAGACCGACCCGGCCAAGCGCCGCAACCTGGCGCTGGAGACGCAGGCCGCCCTGTGGCAGGCCGCCCCGCCGCCGGGCATGGTGATCGCCGCCGGCTCCACCGGCTCCATCGCGGCGACGACGGAACTGCTCTCGGTCATCGCCCGGCTGCCGCAGGGGGCCGTGGTGCTGCCCGGGCTCGACACCGGGGCCGACGACACCATCTGGGACGCCATCGCCGGGGACGAATCCCACCCGCAGCACGGGCTGTCGCAGCTGATCCGCCTTCTGGGCGTCGAACGCGCCGAGGTGCAGCCCTGGACCGACGCGCCGGAGCCGCGCGGCGCCCGCGCCCGCCTGATCGCCGAGGCGATGCGCCCGGCGGCGACCACCGAGGGCTGGCGCGAGCTGTCGGGGGTGGAGGCTTCGGCGCTGGACGGGCTGACCCGCATCGACGCCGCCACCTCGGAGGAAGAAGCGCAGGTCATCGCCTTGCTGATGCGCCATGCGCTGGAAACGCCGACCAAGACCGCCGCCCTCATCACTCCCGACCGCAACCTGGGACGCCGGGTCGCCATGGCGCTGGCGCGCTGGGGCATTCTGGTCAACGACTCCGGCGGCCAGCCGCTCGCCCACACCGCGGTCGGCACCTATCTGCGGCTGACGGCGGAGCTGGCGGCGAGCCGGGTCCATCCGCTGGCGCTGCTGGCGCTCGCCAAGCATCCGATGGCGGCGGGTGGCCGCGACTCGGCGGATTTCCGCGCCGCCGCCCGCGCGCTGGAGCGCATCGTGCTGCGCGGGCCCCGCCCGGCGGAGGGCTTCGACGGCATGCTGGCGGCGCTGGAGCAGGCCGACCGTTTCGACCATGAGGAGCAGCAGGAATTCCTGCGCACCTGGCTGGTCGACATCGGACAGCGCGCCGCTCCCTTCCTTGAGGCGCTGAACAACGAGACGCCGCTGGCCGACCTCGTGCGCGCCCATGTCGCCTTCTGCGAATCGCTGGCCGCCGATGACGCGCTGACGGGAGCGGAACGGCTGTGGCGCCAGGACGACGGCGAGGAGGCGGCGCGCTTCGTCCACGATCTGCTTGACGCGGCCGACGGCTTCCCGGCGATCCCGGCCAAGGATTACCCGGCGCTGCTCGATGCGCTGATGAGCGCGCGGGCGGTGCGTCCCCGCTATGGTCTGCACCCGCGCCTGTTCATCCTGGGGCCGATGGAAGCGCGTCTCCAGCATCTCGACCTGACCATCCTGGGCGGGCTGAACGAGGGCACCTGGCCGCCGGCCGCCTCCGCCGATCCGTGGATGTCGCGGCCGATGCGGCGCGATTTCGGCCTGCCCAGCCCGGAACGGCTGGTCGGCATGTCGGCCCACGACTTCGCCCATGCCTGCGGCGCGCCGGAAGTGGTGCTGACCCGCGCCGCGCGGGTGGAGGGCACGCCAACCGTGCCGTCGCGCTGGCTCCTGCGGCTGGAAACCGTGCTGAGGGCGCTGGATCTGGACGGCGTCATCGAGGAGCGCGGGGCCTGCTGGCTCGGCTGGGCGCGCGGGCTGGACGAGCCGGACCGGGTGCAGCCGGTGGCGGCGCCGGAGCCGCGCCCGCCGCTGGCCGCCCGGCCGCGCAAGCTGTCGGTGACCGAGATCGAGACCTGGATGCGCGATCCCTACGCCATCTATGCCCGCCATGCCCTGCGGTTGCGCGCGCTCGACCCCATCGCCGCCGATCCGGGGGCGTCCGACCGCGGCCAGATCATCCACGACACGCTCGACGCCTTCGTCCGCGACCATCCCGGCCCGCTGCCGCATGACGCGCTCGACCGGCTGATCGCGCTGGGGCGGGAACGTTTCGGTCCGCTGCTGCGCAGTCATCCCGACGTCTGGGCCTTCTGGTGGCCGCGCTTCGAGCGGGTGGCCGGCTGGTTCGTCGATCTGGAACGCGAACGCCGCCCCCGCCTGCGCCCGCTGGCGACCGAGGTGCCGGGGCGGCTGGAGCTGTCCGGCCCCGGCGGCCCCTTCACCCTGACCGCCAAGGCCGACCGCATCGACCGCGGCCCCGACGGGCTGGTGGTGATCGACTACAAGACCGGCACCCCGCCGAGCGCGCGGGAGATCGAGCTGGGTTTCGCCCCGCAGCTGCCGCTGGAGGCCGCGATTGCCGCCGCCGGCGGGTTCAGCGGGGTGGACAAGGGCGAGGTGGCGGAGCTGACCTTCTGGCGCCTGTCCGGCGGCGACCCGGCCGGCGAGGAAAAGCCGGTGAAGGGGGACCCGGCCGTATTGGGTGAAGAGGCACGGGCCGGTCTGGAGGCGCTGATCGCGCAGTTCGACGACCCGGAGACGCCTTACCGCTCGCGTCCACGGCCGGCGATGGCGCCGCGCTACACCGACTATGCGCACCTCGCCCGCGTGCAGGAATGGTCGTCGGGCGGCGGAGAGGGGGAATGATGGGAAGCACTCGGCTTCGGGAAGTTCCCCCTCTCCCCCCCGCCGTAAGCTCGGCTTACGGCGCCGACAGGCGAAGCGCAGCTTCGCCGAAAGGCGGGGAGAGGGTCGGGGTGAGGGGGAGGTGCGGCGTGATCTTTGGGGAAATCCTGCGGTGCATCCCCCTCACCCTAACCCTCTCCCCGGGGGGGAGAGGGGATAAGCCCCGGCGTCGGAATCTCCCCGCATGACCATGACCGATCTGTCCACCCGCAGCCTGCCGCTCGATCCCAACGTGGCGCAGCGGCGGGCGTCCGATCCGACGGCGTCGGTGTGGGTCGGCGCCTCCGCCGGCTCCGGCAAGACCAAGGTGCTGACCGACCGGGTGCTGCGGCTGATGCTGTCGGGCACGCCGCCGGCGCGCATCCTCTGCCTGACCTTCACCAAGGCCGCCGCGGCGGAGATGGCGATCCGCATCAACCGGACGCTCGGCCTGTGGGCCACCCTGCCCGACGATGCGCTGGAGGACCGGCTGGCCGACCTCTGCGGCGAGCGGCCGTCGATGGAGGCGCGGCTGAACGCGCGCCGCCTGTTCGCCCAGGTGGTGGACTGCCCCGGCGGTATGAAGATCCAGACCATCCACGCCTTCTGCCAGTCGCTGCTGCGCCGCTTCCCGCTGGAAGCCGAGCTGGCGCCGCATTTCGACGTGATGGACGACCGCACCGCCGACGGGCTGCTGACCGAGGCGCGCGACGCCGTGCTGCATGCCGGCCGGACCGAGCCGGACAGCCCGCTCGGCCGCGCCATGGGCCGCTTGACCGGCGAACTGAATGCCGAGGATTTCGCCGGGCTGCTGGCGGAACTGGCCGGCCAGCGCGGGCAGGTGGAGAAGCTGTTCGAGCGATTCCACGGGCTGGACGGGCTGATCGACGCCATCCACGACACGCTGAAGGTGCCGCCGGGCGTGACCGAGGAAACGATCCTCGCCCACGCCTGCCACGACGACCAGTGCGAGCCGCCGGCCCTGCGCGAGGCCTGCCGGGCGCTGTCGGGCGGCAGTGCCAGCGACCAGGAACGCGGCATCGCCATCCAGCAGTGGCTGGACGCCGCCGACCGCCGGGTTCGCGCCTTCGAGGCCTACAAGCGGCTGTTCCTGACCGCCGAGGGCAGCCCGCGCAAGACGCTGATGACCAAGAAGCCGGCCACCGCCTATCCGCAGGCGCTCTTGTCCCTGCAGAAGGAGGCGGAGCGGCTGGTCGAGATCTCGGGGCGGGTGAAGGCCGCCGGGGTCGCCGCCTCGACCACCGCGCTGCTGACGCTGGCGCAGGCGATGCTGGACGCCTACCGCGAGCGCAAGGCGGCGCGCGCCCTGCTGGATTACGACGATCTGATCCTGGCGGCCAACCGGCTGCTGAGCGGCGGCGACGGCAAAGCGCCGCGCGTGCCGTGGGTGCTCTACAAGCTGGACGGCGGCCTCGACCATATCCTGATCGACGAGGCGCAGGACACCAACCCCGACCAGTGGGCCATCGTCGCCTCGCTGGCAGGTGAGTTCTTCGTCGAGCTGGAAGCGGCGGCGCCCGACGGCAAGATCCGCACCGTCTTCGCGGTGGGCGACGAGAAGCAGTCGATCTTCAGCTTCCAGCGCGCCGATCCGGCCGAATTCGCCCGCATGCGCCGCCATTTCCAGGAAAAGGCGGAGTCGGCGCAACGGACATGGGCGGGGGTCGACCTCGACATCTCCTTCCGCTCGACCTCGGCGGTGCTGGAGACGGTGGACGCCGTCTTCGCGCTCGACCATGCCCGCGACGGCGTGGCGTCGGACGCCAGCCCGGTCATCCGCCACCGTGCCTTCCGCCGCGGGCAGGCCGGTCTGGTCGAGCTGTGGCCGCCGGTGAAGCCGGCCGAGGCGGTCGAGACGCCGGCCTGGGCGCCGCCGGTGGCGCGCGAGTCCGCCGATTCGCCGTCGGCCCGACTCGCCTCGGTGATCGCCGCGACGGTGCATCGCTGGATCGACAGCGGCGAGACGCTGGAGGCCAAGGGCCGGCCGGTGCGGCCGGGCGACGTGATGGTGCTGGTCCGCCGCCGCACCGCCTTCGTCACCGAGCTGGTCCGCGCGCTGAAGGACCGCGGCGTGCCGGTGGCCGGCGTCGACCGCATGGTGCTGACCGAACAGCTCGCCGTCATGGATCTGGTGGCGCTGTCCGACTTCCTGCTGCTGCCCGACGACGATCTGACGCTGGCCACCGTGCTGAAGGGGCCGCTGGTGGGCTTGAGCGAGGAGGCGCTGTTCCGCGTCGCCCATGGCCGGCGCGGCACGCTGTGGCGTTCGCTGGTGGCGCTGGCGGAGACCGAACCGGAGTTCCGCCCGGCCCGGCGCTATCTCGGCGACCTGCTGGCGCGCACCGACTTCTCCGCCCCCTACGAGCTGTTCGCCGGGCTGCTGAACCGGCCCTGCCCCGCCGACGATAGGTCGGGGCGCCGCGCGATCCTGAAGCGGCTTGGCCCCGACGCGCAGGATCCGCTGGAGGAGTTCCTGGCCGTCTGCCTCGCCTTCGAGAAGACCGAGCCGCCGTCCTTGCAGAACTTCCTCGCCTGGCTGGCGGCCAGCGACGCCGAGATCAAGCGCGAGCTGGAACAGGGCGGCGGCACCGTGCGGATCATGACGGTCCACGGCTCCAAGGGGTTGCAGGCGCCCATCGTCTTCCTGCCCGACACGCTGGGCAGCCCGACCCAGAGCCCGCCGATCCTGTGGCCGGACGACGACTGCCCGGTGCCGCTGTTCGCCGCCCGCCGGTCCCAGGAGGACGGGCTGTGCGCCGAAGCGCGGGCACGGGCCAACCGGCGGCGCGACCAGGAATACCGCCGGCTGCTCTATGTCGCGCTGACGCGGGCGGAGGACCGGCTCTACATCTGCGGCCACCAGGGCAAGCGCGAGCCGTCCGACGAGTGCTGGTACCGGCTGGTCGAGGAGGCGATGCGCGACAACGGCGTGCCGCACCCCTTCGACTTCACCGGCCTCTGCCCCGACGGCTGGGCGGGAGAGGGCTGGCGGCTGGTCGGCGCCCAGACCGCCGTGGTGCCCCGCCATGTCGAGGAGGAGGAGAGCACCGCCACCGAGCCGCCGCCGCCCTGGATCGCCGAGCCGCCGCCGGGCGAGCCGGAGCCGTCGCGCCCGCTCACGCCATCCCGGCCGGACGGCGAGGAACCGGCGGTGCGCTCGCCACTGGGCACCGATGACGGCCAGCGCTTCCGCCGCGGCTTGCTGGTCCACCGGTTGTTGCAGACGCTGCCCAACCTTGCCGAGGCGGCGCGGGAAGCCGCCTGCCGCCGCTTCCTCGCCCGCCCGGCGCACAAGCTGACGCCGGAACAGCAGGACGCCATCGCGCGGGAGACGCTGGCGGTGCTGAGCCATGCGGAGTTCGCGCATCTGTTCGGCCCGGACTCGCGGGCGGAGGTGCCGCTGGTCGGCGTGGTGGCACTGGGCGACGGCAGCCGGGCATTGGCCGGCCGCATCGACCGGCTGGCGCTGGCCGGCGATACGGTGTGGATCGTCGACTACAAGACCAACAGGCCGCCGCCGCGGGATCTGGAAGACGTGCCAATGGTTTACCGGCGCCAGATGGTGGCCTACCGCGAGGCGTTGCGCGCGGTCTATCCGGGGCGGCGGGTGCGCTGCGTGCTGCTGTGGACCGACGGCCCCTACACCATGGAGCTGCCGCCGTCGGTGCTGGACGCGGCGGCTGCCGGACTGGCACCAAGGGTTGGATGAGCAGCGGCCGGCGGATCACCCGAAAGATGGGGTGACTTGACCGGCCGGGCGCCTCCGCCCTACATTTTGCTCAATTCCACTGACGGGGCGATGGCCGCCGGCCTTTCACAACCGGTCCGCGGCGCTTCCGAATCCAGCACGAGGTCACATGAGCACCACCATCAAGGTTACCGACGACAGCTTCGAGCAGGACGTCCTGAAGGCCGACGGCCCGGTCCTGGTCGATTTCTGGGCGGAATGGTGCGGCCCCTGCAAGATGATCGCCCCGGCGCTCGACGAGCTGGCCGGCGAGTATGACGGCAAGGTCACCGTTGCCAAGCTGAACATCGACGAGAACCCCGGCACCCCGAACAAGTACGGCGTGCGCGGCATCCCGACGCTAATGCTGTTCAAGGGCGGCAGCGTCGCCGCCACCAAGATCGGCGCCCTGCCCAAGGGCGCGCTGTTCCAGTGGGTCGAATCGGCGCTGTAAGCGGTCCGACAGGTCCAGGTAAGGAAAAGCCCCGCCCGTGGTCACCATGGCGGGGCTTTTTCGTTGGGGATGATGATTTGAGACGACGTCAGCCCCTCACTGCACCTTCTTCTCCGCCTTATCCTTACCTGTCGCCCCTGCCACTTCCGCCGTGCGGGCGAGGTTGTCGGCGGCGGCGCGGCCCCATTCGCTGTCGGGGGCGACGCGGCGGGCCAGCGACCAGTCATCACGCGCAGCCACCAGATTGCCGCCCAGCGCCTTGACGTTGCCGCGCAGCAGGATCGCCTCCGGATCGCCGGGCTTGAGTTCCAGCGCGGAGTCGATGTCGGCCAACGCCTGCCGGTAGTTGGACAGCGCCTTGTGGGCGCTCGCCCGGTAAAGATAGGCGTCGGCCCGCTTTGGATCGCGCGTCAGTGCCGCGTCCAGATCGGCGATGGCGTCCCAGAAGCGCTCCCCCTCCGCCCGGGCGAAGGCGCGGTCGATCAGCAGGTCGACGTCGCCCGGCGTCTTGTCGAGTGCCGCGCTGTAGAGCCGCTCCGCCCGCGCCTGGTCGCCGGCGCGCAGCCACGCCCAGCCGGCGCGGCCGAGCAGCGAGGCGGAGGCCCTGGGATCGTCCTTGCCCAGTGTCGGCACCAGCGCCTCCAGCTGGGTACCGGCGGCCTTGAAGTCGCCGGCATGGAACAGCGCCAGCGCCTCGCAGAGCTTCGCGGAGTCGCCGCCGCCCTGCTCCTGCCAGCGTTTGGCGTCGGCGCGGGCGCCGTCGGGATTGGCCTCCGCCTTGGCGGCGCAGGCCTGAAGCTCGCGATTGCGGTCGAGAGCTGACGAGGCGCCGGCGGCAGGAGCGGTGGTAGCCGGAGCAGTGGCAGCCGGAGCAGTGGCCTGGGCCGCCGACAGGGGGGCCGGAAGGACTGCGAAAAGCCCCATCGCCAGCGCGGCGGAAAGGGAAGCGGCGGAAAGGTAGGGATTGCGTCGGGTCATGGTGCCTTTACACTCCGCCATCGCCGGGCGGGGCGCAAGCCCGCAGGCCCGTTCCCGCTGTTGCACAGTTCGCCGCCCCCGCCCCAACCGGAACCGCCCGTGATGACCGATCCCCGCCTGTTCGTCTTCGGCCTCGGCTACAGCGCCCGCGTCTTCGCCGACAGGCTGCGCGCCGAGGGATGGCGCGTCGCCGCCACCTGCCGCAGCGAGGAGAAGAAGGCGGAGCTGGAGGCCCAGGGCATCGAAGCCTTCCTGTTCGACCGCGGCCGGCCGCTGGCCGACGCTGCCGCGGCGCTGGCCGGCACCACCCATCTGCTGGTCAGCATCCCGCCCGACGGCAAGGGCGACCCGGTGCTGGACCAGCATGCCCGCGATCTGGCCGACCTGCGCACGCTGGACTGGGCCGGCTATCTGTCGACGACCGGCGTCTATGGTGACACCGGCGGCGAGTGGGTCAGCGAGGCGTCCTGGCTGAAGCCGACCGGCGAGCGGCAGAAGCGTAGGGTGGAGGCGGAACGCGGCTGGCTGAACCTGTACCGCCAGTATGGCGTGCCGATGCATCTGTTCCGGCTCGCCGGAATCTATGGGCCCGGCCGCAGCGCCATCGATTCCGTGCGCGACGGCATCGCCAAGCGGGTCGACAAGCCGGGTCAGGTCTTCTGCCGCATTCATGTCGACGACATCGCCAACACGCTGCGCGCGTCGATGGCGCGGCCGACGCTGGGCGCCATCTACAACGTCGCCGACGATCTGCCCAGCCCGTCGCACGAGGTGGTGGAGTATGCCTGCCGCTTGCTGGGGGTGGAGCCGCCGCCGCTGGTGCCGTTCGATCAGGCGGAAATGTCGCCGATGGCCGCCAGCTTCTATGCCGATTGCCGACGGGTGAAGAACGACCGCATCAAGCGCCAGCTCGGCGTTTCCCTGACCTACCCGGACTATCGCGCCGGGCTGGAGGCCCAACTGGCTGCGGGGCTCCAGCCAAGATCAGGGCAATAGGTAAAGCTAAGGTAACAAAGCAATTCCATGACATATTCCGATAATCACAATAAAAGCCGAAGACTCGCGTGGAATTAGCAAAAGATATTTAATAATCTCCCGGGATCATAAGCGTCCAGGCGACGACCATCCCGTGAGGTGTTGTGCGCATGAACAGCACGCCGACGGCCACCCTCTCCGCTCCAGCCGCAAGCCCATCGCCGGGCGGCGACGGTGTGGATGCCGCCGCCTTCCGCCGCCAGATGGACGAGGTCGTCGCACGCATTCCCATGCACGCCATCCGGTCGGTGCTGGACGCGGTCGAAGGGACCCCCAGTCCGAACGGCGAGCGGGCGCGGCATCTGCGCGATGCGCTGGTCGATCATTTCAACCGCTTGAGGCCGATGAAGGCGCGACGGCTCTTCACCAGCCTGTTCGAGCCCTTCCTGGTCGACGACCCCATCCTCTACCGTTCGGCCGAGTCGGTGCCGGCGCTGGTCCAGCGGGTGGACATGGGTGGCATCTGGGCGGCGCTGACCCGCTACGCCTTCCCGGGACTGGCGGCGGAGGTGCAGAGCCGCCTGGACGAGTTGTCGCGCGAAGCGATGCTGGACGCCGTTCTGGCCAGCCCTGACGCGATGGTGATGCGGGAGCTGATGCGCAAGGAGGCGCTGGACTTCCTCTACGCCATGGCCGCCGACCGGAAGCTGACCGACCGGTTCCTGGCGCTGGCCAATGACGAGGCACTGCACGACGCGAGGCTGCGCACCCAGTATCTCGGCCGCAAGGCGCCGATCGACGGCGATCTGCTGGGCTTCGTCCGCGCCCTGCTGGAGCACAACGAGGTGCTGGTGCCGCTGACCGAGCGCATGCGCCGCGACATCGATGAAATGCGGATAGGGGAGATGCAGGGCGCCGGTGACCCGCGCTCGGCGGAAGTGGATTGCCAGTCGGCGCTGATGGTCGGCTTCGTCCGCCGGGTGCGCGATCTCGGTCTGCCTTTCCGCGACCAGTCGCAGCTGCTGGCCTGGTTCGCCCCGCTCTACGGGCTGAACGTCAAGCGCCGCTACGACGTGTTCCTGCGTCATGTCCGCGAGCATGTCGGTTCGGGCGGACCGGCGGTGCGCGAGTCGCACCCGCTGCTACGCGCCCTGCTGTGCCATTTCCAGGCAGCCTGCACCGCCATCCGCGAGGTGGTGGACGGCATGTTCGGCGACATGGACATCTCAAATGGGGAGATTGGGGACGGTGGCGTGCTGTCCGCCCCTGTCCCCACCCGCGCCCTGCTGCACGAGGCGGTGGAGCGCTTCGACCGGGCGCTGACCGCGCTGGCCGGCACCGGCTTCCTGGCCAGCCGCTCCACCGGCCCGGCCTTGCGGGCGGAGCTGGCGGCGGTCAGCCGCGAGTTGACCGGCACGGTGATGCCGGCGCTGGCCGCCCGGCTGCAGGCGGCGATGAACGCCCGTCACGCTCCGGTTCCCGACCATGAGGACATCGTCTGGCTGCTGGAGCTGGTGTGGCGCTGGGGCCGCTATCTTGGCAACGCCGGCTACGCCAACCCGGAGCTGAAGTCGCTGCGCCTCTATGCGGTGGAGACCGGGCGCCTCGCCTTCATCCAGGCGATGAAGGCCGAACCGCAGGAAAGGCCGGCCCACCGCATGGCGCACATGCTGCGCATCCGCCGGCTGATGGCGGCGATGGACGAGACGGTGGACGGCTGGATCAGTCCGGTCAGCCAGGGTCTGCACCGGGTCGTTCACAGCTATCTGGACGGGGACGGGGAGATCACGGCCGACGAATGGACGGTGATCGATGCCTTCGTCGCAAGCGTCCGCCGCGAGCTGAGCCGGTCGCGCAACTGGCAGAGCGCCGACTTCGTCGACATTCTGCGGCTGCATGAGGGACGGCGGCGGGCGGAGGCGTGAATCCCCCTTCTGCCGAAGGCCTTGGCCGCAACAATTTGGTTCGACGCACCCGTCGATGTGGTATGATGCGCGCCCGCTCGGGGCGGGACGGCCGGACAACGGCCTGCAACCCCGGTGGTTCCGCTTTCCAGTCACTCCTCCCGCCGAGACGACGCCAGCATGAACATCACCATCGAACGCGCCGCCCTTCTCCGTTCCCTGGGTCACGTGCAGAGTGTGGTCGAGCGGCGGAACACCATTCCGATCCTGTCGAATGTCCTGCTGCGCGCGGGCGACGGCGAACTGTCGCTGGCCGCCACCGACATGGATTTGGAGATCGTCGAGACCGTCCCCGCGACGGTCGGCCGCCCCGGCGGGACCACCGCCCCGGCCCACACCCTGTTCGACATCGTCCGCAAGCTGCCCGACGGCAGCCAGGTGGAGCTGGACATCGGCGGCGACGGCACCATCCTGACGCTGCGCGCCGGCCGCTCGCAGTTCAAGCTGTCCTGCCTGCCGGTGGAGGACTTCCCACAGCTGTCCAGCGGCGAGCTGAAGCACAATTTCTCGGTCGCCGCCGCCGACCTGCGCGGTCTGATCGACCGCACCCGCTTCGCCATCTCCACCGAGGAGACGCGCTATTACCTGAACGGCATCTACCTGCACGCCGCCAAGAGCAAGATGGGCAGCCTGGAAACGCCGGTGCTGCGCGCCGTCGCCACCGACGGCCACCGGCTGGCGCGGGTCGAGATGCCGCTGCCGGACGGGGCCGAGGGTATCCCCGGCGTCATCATTCCACGAAAGACCGTCACCGAAATCCGCAAGCTGGTCGATGAGGCCGCCGACCGCATCGAGCTGTCGCTGTCCGACAACAAGATCCGCTTCGGCTTCGACAGCGTCGTCGTCACCTCCAAGCTGATCGACGGCACCTTCCCGGACTATGAGCGGGTGATCCCGGTCGGCAACGACAAGGTGATGGAAGTCGACGCCAAGCTGTTCGCCGCTGCCGTCGACCGCGTCGCCACCATCTCCACCGAGAAGAGCCGGGCGGTGAAGCTGTCGCTGGTCCGCGGTGCCCTGACCCTGTCGGCCACCAGCCCGGAATCGGGCAGCGCCACCGAGGAGTTGGAGGTCAATTACCAGGAATCCCCCCTGGAAATCGGCTTCAACTCTCGCTATCTGCTGGACATCACGCAGCAGATCGAGGGCGAGGGCGCCCAGTTCACGCTGGCCGACGCCGCGTCGCCGACCATCATCCGCGACGTCGCCGACTCCACCGCGCTCTATGTCCTGATGCCGATGCGCGTGTGATGGGGCTGCGGGGATCCTCCCCGCCCCAGGCGGAACGGACCAGTTGCAGCACACGGCAGTTTCGATGAGCGGCGGCAGCCCGGTGCCCGCCGCAACTCAGGCTTTGGCTCCGGCCCTTGCGGTCAGGCGGATGACGCTGACGCGTTTCCGCGGCTACGACTCCGCTCGGCTGGAGCCCGACCGCCGTCCCGTCGCGCTGATCGGCCCGAACGGCGCCGGCAAGACCAATCTGCTGGAGGCCGTCAGCTTCCTCGCCCCCGGCCGCGGCATCCGCGGCGCCCGGCTGGCCGAGGTGGAACGGCTGGGCTCGCCCCCCGGCGCGGGCTGGGCGGTGGCGGCGACGCTCGACACCCCGCTGGGTCCGGTGGAGATCGGCACCGGCCGCGAACCGCATGACGGCAACCGCGCCTCGGACCGCGACCGCCGGCTGGTCCGCATCGACGGCCACCCGGCCAAGGGCCAGACGGCGCTGGCCGACCATGTCGCCATGGTCTGGCTGACCCCGCAGATGGACCGCCTGTTTCTCGAAGGGTCGAGCGGACGGCGGCGCTTCCTCGACCGGCTGGTCTTCGGCTTCGACCCCGCCCATGCCGGCCGGCTGTCGCGCTATGAGCATGCGTTGCGTGAACGCGCCCGGCTGCTGCGCGACGGCCGTTTCGACGAGGGCTGGCTCGGCGCGCTGGAGGACCAGATGGCGACCACCGGCATCGCCGTCGCCGCCGCAAGGCGCGAGGTGGTGCAGCGGTTGCGCGCCGCCTGCGCCCGCTCGGTCGGTCCCTTCCCCGGCGCCGACCTCGCCGTCGCCGGCACAGTGGAGCAATGGCTTGACGAGGGCCCGGCCCTGGCGGCGGAGGATGCGCTGCGCGATAGTCTGCGCTCCGGTCGCCGTGCCGATGCCGACGGCGGCGGTGCGTTGGCGGGACCGCACAAGAGCGACCTCGCCGTCCGCCATGCGCCCAAGGACATGCCGGCCGGGCTCTGTTCCACCGGCGAGCAGAAGGCCCTGCTGATCGCCATCGTACTGGCCAACGCCCGGCTGCTGGCGGCTGAACGCGGCGCGGCGCCGATCCTGCTGCTCGACGAGGTTGCGGCCCATCTCGATCCCGACCGGCGTGCCGCGCTGTTCGGCGAAATCCTGGCATTGGGCGCCCAGGCCTGGATGACCGGCACCGACGAGGGGGTTTTCGACCCCCTTGGCGAGGATGCCCGCCGCTTCCACATCGAAGACGCCCACATCCGCCCCGGATAGGGGTGGAAATTCGGGCCAAGACCCAAAAAAAAGGCGTCTTCGCCCACGCTAAACCGCCGAATCCGCAACCGAATCTGTTATAGTCGACGCATGGCACAGGAAGCACTGAAGAACGACCTCCCGCAGTCGGAGCCCCAGCAGGCGGACTACGGGGCGGAGTCGATCACCGTTCTGCGCGGGCTCGATGCCGTGCGCAAACGCCCCGGCATGTACATCGGCGACACCGATGACGGCTCCGGCCTGCACCACATGGTGTACGAGGTGGTCGACAACGCCATCGACGAGGCGCTGGCCGGCTATTGCGACAAGGTCGAGGTCGTGCTGAACGCCGACGGATCGGTCACGGTGCGCGACAATGGCCGCGGCATCCCGACCGACATCCATCCGGAGGAAGGCGTCTCGGCGGCCGAGGTCGTGATGACCCAACTGCATGCCGGCGGCAAGTTCAACCAGAACAGCTACAAGGTCTCCGGCGGCCTGCACGGCGTCGGCGTGTCGGTGGTGAACGCGCTGTCCGAGACGCTCGATCTGCGCATCTGGCGCGGCGGCCGGACCTGGAGCATGCGCTTCCGCCACGGCAACGCCGAGGCGCCGCTGGCCGATGTCGGCGAGGCGCCGATGGTACCGGAGAAGGGCAAGCAGCTGTCGGGCACCGAAGTCACCTTCATGCCCTCGGCCGAGACCTTCACCAACATCGAGTTCGATTTCGCCACGCTGGAACACCGGCTGCGCGAGCTGGCCTTCCTCAACTCCGGCGTCCGCCTGCTGCTGACCGACGCGCGCGGGGTGGAGCCGAAGGTGCAGGACCTGCATTACGAAGGCGGCCTGGAGGCCTTCGTCAGCTGGCTCGACCGGTCCAAGACGGCGCTGCACAAGCCGGCGATCACGCTGAAGAGCGAGCGCCCGACCGAGCATGGCGGCGTGGTGACGGTGGAATGCGCGCTGCAGTGGAACGACAGCTACCACGAGACGACGCTCTGCTTCACCAACAACATTCCGCAGAAGGACGGTGGCACCCACCTCGCCGGCTTCCGCGCGGCGCTGACCCGCGCCATCAACAACTACGCGGCCGAATCCGGCATCGCCAAGAAGGAGAAGGTCAACCTGTCGGGCGACGACGCCCGTGAAGGCCTGACCTGCGTCCTGTCGGTGAAGGTTCCCGATCCGAAATTCTCCAGCCAGACCAAGGACAAGCTGGTATCAAGCGAAGTCCGTCCCGTCGTCGAGGCGGTTGTGGGCGAGGCACTGGCCCAGTATTTCGAGGAGCATCCGGCCGACGCCAAGCGCGTCGTCCAGAAGGTGGTCGAGGCCGCCGCCGCCCGCGAGGCCGCCCGCAAGGCGCGCGAGATGACGCGGAAAAGCTCGCTCAGCATGTCGTCGCTGCCGGGCAAGCTGGCGGACTGCCAGGAGCGTGATCCGGCGCTGTCGGAACTTTTCATCGTCGAGGGCGATTCGGCCGGCGGTTCGGCCAAGCAGGGCCGCTCGCGCCAGTCCCAGGCCATCCTGCCGCTGCGCGGCAAGATCCTGAACGTGGAGCGGGCGCGGCTGGACAAGATGCTGTCGTCGGCGGAGATCGGCACGCTGATCGCGGCGCTGGGCACCGGCATCAGCGACGAGTTCAACGCCGACAAGGCGCGCTACCACAAGATCATCATCATGACCGACGCGGACGTGGACGGCAGCCACATCCGCACCCTGCTGCTGACCTTCTTCTTCCGGCAGATGCCCGACCTGATCGAGCGCGGCTATCTCTACATCGCCCAGCCGCCGCTCTACCGCATCAAGCGCGGCAACGCCAAGGAACGCTACCTGAAGGACGACCGGGCGCTGGAAGAGTATCTGGTCGAGGCGGCGCTGGGCGACCTGTCGGTCCGGCTGGCGGATGGCACGCTGCTGATCGGCGATCAACTGGCCGGTCTGGTCGAACAGGCCCGCACCGCGCGGCCGGCGATCGACACGCTGTCGCGCAAGGTCGGCAACGCCATGGTGGTGGAGCAGGCGGCGGTCGCCGGCACTCTGTCCGCCGCCCTGGCCGACGACAAGGCGGCGGCCGAGGCCGCGGCGCAGGCGGTGGCCGAGCGGATGAACGCGCTGGACGCCGACGGCGGCTGGCGCGGCGAGGCCCTGCCCCAGGGTGGTTATGCCGTGATCCGCGCCCGGCGCGGCGTCACCCACCGCCACCTGTTCGACACCGACCTGCTGAAGAGCGTCGAGGCCCGCCGTCTCGACGCGCTGGCCGCCGACCTGAAGCGGGTGTTCGGCACAGCCGGCAAGGCCTTCGAGAAGCAGAAGGAAAGCCGTGCCCTGACCGGCCCCGTCGCCCTGTTCGACACGGTGATGGAGCTGGGCCGCCGCGGCGTCACCATCCAGCGCTACAAGGGTCTGGGCGAGATGAACCCGGACCAGCTGTGGGAAACCACGCTGGACCCGTCCAAGCGCTCGCTGTTGCAGGTCCGCGTCAGCCACGCCGATCAGGCGGAGGAGGTCTTCTCCACCCTGATGGGCGACGTCGTCGAACCGCGCCGCGAGTTCATCCAGGACAACGCGCTGAAGGTGTCGAACCTGGACGTGTGATGTCTGTGGTGTGGTCATTTGAGCGAAATAAGAAAGCGGAGCCTTCGCGGCTCCGCTTTTTTACATCCGGACGACGCCACCCGCTTCGCATCCTTACTGTTGCGCCTCTCGCGCTTTGCGGGCCATGTCGTTGAGCGTCGTCACCGCCTCGTCAAAGCGATGCTCCGCCTCGGCCTGACGCTGGAAGGCGACGCGCTGCACCAGGATCTCGCGCGGGGTCGGCTGCTGCTGGAACAGCGCCATCACTTCGTCGATGAAGTCGGCCAGCGGCAGGTAGCCCGGACGGGTGGCCTGCCCTGGGGTGAGATCGGTCTGGACAGCCGGCGGCACCAGTTCGATGACCTCGATTTTGCCCTTCAGCGCTTCGCGCAGGGCGACCGTGTAGCTGTGCATGGCCGCCTTGGTCGCCGAGTAGGTCGGGGCGGCAACCAGCGGCACGAAGGCAAGGCCGGAGGTGACGTTGACCAGGGCCGCATCGGGCTGGCGGCCCAGATGCTCGATCAAGGCATCGGTCAGCCGGATGGGGCCGAGCAGGTTGGTCGCGACCGTCGCCTCCGCATCGCCAAGATCGCGCTGCCGATCCAGCGCCTCGTAGCGCATGATCCCGGCATTGTTGATCAGCACGTTGAGTGCCGGATGCTCCGCCGTCACCCGCCGCGCGAAGTCGGCGACACCCGCGGCGCTGTCGGCATCGAAGGTCATCGCGTGCATGTTCGGCCGACCGGAAACTGCCTCTTGCAGCACATCTTTTCGACGGCCGGCGACAATCACGGTATTGCCGAGATCATGAAAACGATAGGCCAGAGCTTTGCCGATCCCTGAGCCGCCACCGGTGATCAGGATGGTATTACCTTGGATTTTCATGAGCGTGACTTTCGCTGTTGTCCGCTTTGAAGGTATCGCTCACACTCTCCATGTAAAAGTAGGCACCAAAAAGATTTATACGCACCAAAAGGAGAGTGTAGGATGCGCAAGGCTTTGCCTGACCCGCAGATCGAGGCACGGCGCAGGCAGCCGGCTCCCGAGACGGTCGATCCGGCCATAGAAGCCCTGGTTCACGACATCATCGGCAAGGTGGCCGATAAATGGACCATGCTGATCCTCGAGGCCCTGCATGAGCATGGCACCTTGCGCTTCACGCAACTCGGCAAGGTCGTCGGTCGGATCAGCCAGAAGATGCTGACCCAAACCGTGCGCCAGATGGAGAAGGACGGCCTGGTACGGCGCACGGTTCATCCGGTCATCCCACCCCATGTGGATTACACGCTCACGCCGCTCGGCGAGAGTTTGGGAGCGGCATTCTGCGGCGTATGGATCTGGGCGGAGACGCACCATGCCGAGATCGAGCAGGCACGCGCCTCCTTCGCCGAGCGTGAAGCGGCGATATCCCGTGTCACGGTGAGCGATTGATTTCCCGACTGCGGTTAGCGCAGCTCAGATCAGCACGCCCCTCAGATCAAAACGCCATGGTCCTTGGCGAAGGTCTTCAGCTTGTCACGCAGGCTGTGGTCGGCCCCGGTGTAGAGCCCGCTCATGTATTGCCGCAGGGCGGCGACATCGAGCGAACGCAGCATGGTCTTCACCGGCCCGACCGAGGGCGGCGACATCGACAGGGTGCGGAAGCCGACGCCGATCAGCGCCATGGCATCCAGCGGCCGGCCGGCCATCTCGCCGCAGATGCTGAGCGAGACCCTGTGACGGGTGCATTCGTCGACCAGACGGCGCAGCACGCACAGCATCGACGGCGACAGCGGGTCGTAGCGGGTCGAGGTGCGCGGGTTGCCGCGGTCGGCGGCGAACAGATACTGGGTCAGGTCGTTGGATCCGACCGACAGGAAATCCAGCTTGGGCAGCAGGGCCGGGAGTTGCCACAACAGGGACGGCACCTCCAGCATGGTGCCGACACGCAGGCTGCTGGGCGGCTCGATCCCCTGGGCGGCCAAGCGCTTCAGCTCCAGTTCCAGCAGGCGGCGGGCGCCGTCGAACTCGGCGACTTCGGCGATCATCGGGAACATCACCGACAGCGGCCGACCGGCGGCGGCCAGCAGCAACGCCCGCAGCTGCTGGCGCAGCAGCGACGGGTGGTCCAAGCCGATGCGCACGGCGCGCCAGCCCAGCGCCGGATTCTCCTCCTCGCCACCGGTCATGTAGGGCAGCATCTTGTCGCCGCCGACATCCAACGTGCGGAAGACGACCGGCTTGTTGCCGACCTCGTCCATGATGCGGGAATAGAGCGTGGTCTGCGCCGTCACGTCGGGGTAGGAGGCGCGGACCATGAAGGGGATTTCGGTGCGGTAGAGCCCGACCCCCTCCGCCCCGCTGGCGGTCAGGTGCGGCAGGTCGATCAGCAGGCCGCAGTTCAGCTGGATGGAGATCGGCACCCCGTCGCGCGTCACCGAGGGCAGGTTGCGGATCTCCGCATACATCTGCTCCTTGCGGTGCTGCAACGCCACCGCCTCGCCGAAGGCCATCTGGATGTCTTCGGCCGGACGGATGAAGACCTGCCCATGGTCGCCGTCGACGATCAACTGGTCGAGCGGCTCGATCCGGTTCAACGCATCGGCCGCCTGCACCACCGGGATGTTGAGCGCGCGGGCGACGATGCAGACATGGCTGGCCGGCGACCCTTCCTCCAGCAGCAGGCCGCGCAGGCGGGTGCGGTCGTAATCCAGCAGTTCGGCCGGGCCCATGGAGCGGGCGACCAAGATCATGTCGTCCGGCAGGGTGGCGCCATCGGTGCCGCTGGTCTTGCCGGCCAGATGTTGCAGCAACCTGTTGGTCAGATCCTCGAAATCCATCAACCGTTCCCGGATGTAGGGATCGGTCAGATGGCTCATGCGGGCGCGGGTGTCGTTCTGCACCTGCTGCACCGCGGCCTCGGCGGTCAGGCCGACGCGGATCGCCTCGCGGATGCGCGACAGCCAGCCACGGTCCTCGGCGAACATCCGGTAGGTCTCCAGGATGTCACGCGGCTCGCTGAGGCCCGCCAGCGATGCCGCCTCCAGCAGATCATCAATGGCGCTGTGCATGGTCTGAAGCGCCGCGTTGAAGCGCTCCAGTTCGGCGTCGGCATCCTCCGCCACCATCTGGCGGACGGTCAGCTGCGGCCGGTGGATGACGGCGAGGCCCATGGCCAGCCCGGCGCTCATCGCCGTGCCCGACAGGCGGGCGGGTAGCAGCACGGGATCGCCGGTGGTGGTGACCTCCACCGGGTTGACCAGTTCACTCTGCGCCACCAGCTCGGCGACGACCATGGCGATGGTCTGGAGGGTTTCGACCTCCTCCTCGACATAGCGGCGGCGGTCCTTGTGCTGGATCACCAGCACACCGCGCACCTTGCTGCCGCGCAGGATCGGCACGCCGGCCAGCGACTGGAACGGGTCTTCCCCGGTTTCCGGGCGGTAGGCGAAGCTGGGATGGGACGGCGCGTTGTCCATCGCCACCGGGCGGGCGTGGCCGGCGATGTAGCCGACGATGCCCTCGCCCACCCTGAGCCGGGTGTTGTGGACGGCGGTCTTGTTCAGGCCCTCGGTGGAGAACAGTTCCAGCACCTCACCGGCGCGCATGACGTAGCAGGAGCAGACATCCGCCTTCATCTCGGCGGCGATCAGCGTGACGATCTTGTCCAGCCGGTCCTGCCCCGACCCCGACCCGGCCATGATGTCGCGCAGCCGGGCGAGCAGCCGGCGCGACGAGGTGCCGTCGAAACGGGGATGCACACCCCCACCCATACCGCCGTCACCGGCTGCCGTGTCGAGGGTGTCGGTCATCGCTACAGCGCTCCCACCGTCGGCTCCGCCATCAGGCTTAACGATGCCTCATCCATCGCCCGCCGTGCCAGCGCCGATTCGGCCTGGGCGATCAATTCGGCCAGGATTTCGGCCACAGGCTGCTCCCGGGTGACGAGCCCGACGCTCTGCCCGGCCATCAGCGAGCCGGTCTCCACGTCGCCCTCGATCACTGCGCGGCGCAGGGCGCCGGCCCAGAAATGTTCGATCTCAAGCATGCCTTCGTCACGGCTCATGGCGCCGGCGTCGACCTTGGCGATGACGTCGCGCTGGAATTCCATGAAGCGCTTGGACGCCTCGTTCGCCAGCGCCCGCACCGGAATGACGGGGAAGCGCGGGTCGATCTGCACCGACGGCTGGGCGTCGCGGGCGGACGCCCGGATGAAGGCCTGCTTGAAATTGGGATGGGCCACGCATTCGGTGGCACAGACGAAGCGGGTGCCGACCTGCACGCCGGCCGCCCCCAGCTCCAGATAGGACAGGATCGCCTCGCCCCGGCCGATACCGCCGGCGACGAAGACCGGCACCTCGCGCAGGTCGGGCAGGATCTCCTGGGCCAGAACGGTGGTGGAGACCGGGCCGATATGGCCGCCGGCCTCGGTTCCCTCGATCACCAGCGCGTCGGCGCCATGCTTCACCAGCCGCCGGCCGGCGGTCAGGGTCGGGGCGAAGGCCATCGCCTTGGCCCCGCCGTCCTTGATGCGGCGCAGGGTGGCGCCGGACGGCAGGCCGCCGGCGACGACCACATGACCGACGCCCTGCTCGCGGCAGACGTCGATCAGTTGGTCGAGTGCCGGATGCATATTGATGACGTTGACGCCGAACGGCTTGTCGGTCAGCGCCCTGGTGCCTGCGATCTCCACCGCCAGCTGGTCCGGGGCCATAGAGCCGCAGGCCAGAACGCCGAAACCGCCGGCGTTGGAAATGGCGGAGACCAGATGCCGTTCCGACACCCAGCTCATCGCACCGCCCATCACGGCGGTACGGGTACCGAGGAAATCCCGCCCCCGCTGCCAGAGCCGGTCGAGACGGGCGCGGTTCGGGCCGGCACCGTCAGGACGGGACTGCTCAAGACGGGCTTGGGCCAATGCTTCCGCCGCGTGCGATGTGGCGTCGGTCATGGCCGGCCCTCTCCTGCTGTTGCGGTCCCCGGCATCCGGGTTCCCACCCACCTGCGATCAGGCGGCGTCCAGGCCGTAGGCGGTGTGCAGGGCGCGCAGCGCCAGTTCCGCATACTCTTCGGCGATCAGGACCGAGATCTTGATCTCCGAGGTCGAGATGACCTGGATGTTGATGCCCTTGTCGGCCAGCGCCTTGAACATGCGCTGGGCGACGCCGGCATGGCTGCGCATGCCGACGCCGATGACCGACACCTTGACCACATTGGCATCGGAGACGATGCGCTTGTAGTTCAGGGTCGACTGCGCGTCCTCCAGCACCTTCACGGCGCGGGCGATGTCCGCCTTGCCGACGGTGAAGGTCATGTCGGTGGACTTGCCGTCTTCCGACACGTTCTGGACGATCATGTCGACGTTGACGGCGTTGTCGGTCAGCGGACCGAAGATGGCGGCGGCGACGCCCGGCTGGTCGGCGACGCCCACCAGGGTGATCTTCGCCTCGTCGCGGCTGTAGGCGATGCCGCTAACAACTTCCTTTTCCACGATCTCGTCCTCGTCAACAACCAGGGTTCCGGGAAGCGAACTGCCCGCCGCCGCTTCGAAGCTCGACAGCACCTGCACGCGCACGCGGTGGTTCATCGCCATCTCGACCGAGCGGGTCTGAAGCACCTTCGCCCCCTGCGAGGCCAGCTCAAGCATCTCCTCGTAGGTGATCTTGTCGAGCTTGCGCGCCTTGGTGACGATGCGCGGGTCGGTGGTGTAGACGCCGTCGACGTCGGTGTAGATGTCGCAGCGGTCAGCCTTCACCGCCGCCGCCAGCGCCACCGCCGAGGTGTCCGAGCCGCCGCGGCCCAGCGTGGTGATGCGGCCCTGCGCCGACACGCCCTGGAAGCCCGCGACCACGGCGACTTCGCCGGTCTGCAAGGACTTTTCCATTTCGGTGGTGTCGATCGAGACGATGCGCGCCTTGCCGTGCGTGTCGTCGGTGCGGATCGGAATCTGCCAGCCGGCCCAGGAGCGGGCAGGAATGCCGAGCGACTGGAGGGCAACGGCCAGGAGACCGGAGGTCACCTGTTCGCCCGACGCGACAACCGCGTCATATTCGCGCGCGTCGTGCAGCTTGTCGATGTCGTTGCAGTATTTGACGAGCTGGTTGGTCACGCCGGACATCGCCGACACGACGACGGCGACCTGATGCCCCGCCTTCACCTCTTGCTCGACCTTCCGGGCCACGTTCTTGATGCGGTCGATGTCGCCGACCGACGTGCCTCCGAACTTCAGGACGATCCGCGCCATACCTCACACCATGTCTGGCCGCCCGGTCATGATGTCTGGATCATGCGGGTCGGCTGAGCGCACCCCCGCTCCACCGTTGCCGGCGCGGGGCGGCGTATCCATACTCCGTCGCTGGAAGCGAGGCAAGTTGCCCGCACCCGTCCCGCCTCACAGTTTACGGAATTTTACCATGGCCGCCTCATCCTCCGCCTTCCCGCACGCGTCCGCAACCGCTCCCGCTGGCGGACTCGGCGGTGGAACCGTGGATCCGGAGGATGTCGCCCGCTTCTCCGCCATCGCCGCTGAATGGTGGGATCCGACCGGCAAGTTCAAGCCGCTGCACCGGCTGAACCCGCTGCGCCTGACCTACATCCGCGACAGCGTCTGCAAGCGGCTTGGCCGCGACCCGCTGGCGCCGAACCCGCTGGCGGGCCTGCGCATCGTCGACATCGGCTGCGGCGGCGGCCTGCTGGCCGAACCGCTGGCGCGGATGGGCGCCGAGGTGGTCGGGGTGGACGCGTCGGAGAAGAACATCAAGACCGCCGCCACCCACGCCGCCGAGACCGGCACGACGGTGGACTACCGCGCCACCACCGCCGAGGCCCTGGCGGCCAGCGGCGAAACATTCGACGTGGTTCTGGCGATGGAGGTGATCGAGCATGTCGCCGACGTGCCCCTGTTCGTGAAGTCGCTGTCGGAGCTGCTGGCGCCGGGCGGCGTGCTGTTCCTGGCGACGCTGAACCGCACGCCGAAATCCTTCGCGCTGGCCATCGTCGGGGCGGAATACATCCTGCGCTGGCTGCCTCGCGGCACCCACAACTGGCGCCAGTTCCTGCGCCCGTCCGAACTGAACGCCATCGTCCGCCCGTACGGGCTGGGCATGCGCGACCTGACCGGCATCACCTACAACCCGCTGAGCGACGAGTTCCGGCTGAACGCGCGCGATCTGGACGTGAACTACATGGGCTGGGCGGAGCGGGGGTGAGGGCACCATCCGCCCGAAGCTGACGAATCTTCATATCGACCGCTATTCCCGCGCAGGCGGGGATCCAGCCGTTTCAGCCGCTTGGGCCGTAAGCCTGCATCCCCGCCTTCGCGGGGATGACAGCCGAGGGAGGGGGGTATTTTTAAAGCGCCGGCTTCCCTCAGTCCTCGTACACAGCGTCGAGTGGAATGGTCAGGTCCAACGCAGCCAGCATGACCGGACCGTCGCGCACGACATCGACGGTCCAGCCAGCGCCATCGCGGCGGTAGATCTCGACCAGACGCTCGCTCTGCGAGACCAGCACGATCTCGCGCAGGGACGGGATCTTCTGATAGTTGGTCCGCTTCTCGCGGCGGTCGATGGCCTCAGTGCTGTCGGACAGCACCTCCACCACCAGGACCGGATCCTTGACGACATAGGGGTCGTCGTCAGCGGCGCAGGTCGCCACAATGTCGGGATAGTAGTAGGCGTTCGCCGCCTCCACCCTGACCTTCACATCGTTGGTGAACGCATCACACCCACGACGCAGCGCCGCCTGCCGGATCGCATACCCGAGGCGCGCCACGATCCGTGCATGGTTCAGGCTCGCCCCGACCATCGCGAAGATCTCGCCATCGACATACTCGTGGCGGACCTCGGCGCTGCGTTCGGCGGCGAGGTAAGCCTGCGGCGAAATCCAGGGCTTGCGCTGTGCGTTTCCCATGGCCGTGGTCCCCGTCGGTCATGTCGGCTCGGCCCAGTGTAGCAGGCCGCCCGGCCCCACACCAATTGGTGCATCCACTGCCAAAGAAAAAGGGCCGCGCACGGACGTGCGGCGGCCCTTTGGCTATCTGCCCCTCACCGGCGGCCCGTCAGTTGGACGGGCTCGGCTCGTGCTGGGTCAGGAGCGCGTACATCGCGTCGCCCGACTGGGCTCCGCGCAGCTTCTCGCACATGGACTGGTCCCGCAGAAGGCGCGAGACGCGGGCAAGGGCCTTCAGATGGTCGGCTCCCGCCTGTTCCGGGGCGAGAAGGAGGAAGATCAGGTCGACCGGCTGCTCATCGATCGCATCGAAATCGATGGGCCGCTCGACACGGGCGAAGACGCCATGGACGCGGTCCAGGCTGGACAGCTTGCCGTGCGGGATGGCGATGCCATGGCCCACGCCGGTCGTGCCCAGCCTTTCGCGCTCCAGAAGCACGTCGAAGATCGCCCGCTCGTGCTGACCGGTCAGCTCGGACGCTTTGCGCGCCATCTCCTGCAGGGCCTGCTTCTTGTTGCCGGCCTTCAGGTTCGGGAGGATGGCGTGCGGAGAAATGAGGTCGAGCATGACGCTTCTTGACCAGAGGGACGGGTCGGCGCCGTCAGGCGCCGGCCTTCTCCGCCGGATCGACCCAGCCGATGTTCCCGTCGGCGCGGCGGTAGACCATGTTCAGACGGCCATGCGCACCGTTGTGGAACATGAGAGCCGGAGCCTGCGCCAGTTCCAGGCGCATAACCGCCTCGCTGACCGACAGGGTGGCGATGCTCGTCTCCATCTCGGCGACGACCATCGGGTGGGCGGCGCCATCGGCCGCAGTCTCCGCCTCGTCGTGATGCTCGTCGGCCTCGGCCTCCAGCACGCGGTAGCTCGCCGGCACGGCGGCGCCGTTCTCGGCGGCGTGGTGGTCGCGCAGGCGGCGCTTGTAGCGGCGCAGGCGCTTGGCCAGCTTCTCGCAGGCGATGTCGAAGGCCGGGTAGGGTTCGGTGGCGTCGCCGGCGCTCTGCAGGACGATCCCGCGGCCCACATGGACCTGGATGTCGGCCTTGTAGAGGTGCGCGTCCTTGGTCAGGACGACGTTCGCCTCGATCGGCTTGTCGAAGTACTTGCCGACCACGGCGTTCAGGCTGTCGGCCACATGGGTGCGCAGAGCGTCACCCACATCGAGCTGCTTGCCTTTGACGGAGAGTTGCATGGTGGAACGTTTCCAATATTGGTCCGCTGGGGACGGTGTAGACACGACGTTTGAAGATGTCGGGTTCGCAGATGCTGATCCGCCGCTTGCGGGCCGGGACGATAGGCAAGGGTCACCGGACTGTCAATCGAGCCCTCCCCCATCCAACCCGCTTACATGCGTGACATCTTGGCACGGCGTCGCTGCACCGATGACGGTATTTTCATCGCTTCACGATACTTCGCGACCGTCCTTCGCGCAATGTCGATCCCTTCCGCACGGAGAATCTCCACCAGTTTGTCGTCGGACAGCACGTCGTCCGGCTTTTCCGCATCGATCATGGTTTTGATGCGGTGCCGAACCGCTTCCGCGGAATGAGAAGCCTGACCGTCCGCACCTTGGATGGCGGAGGTGAAGAAGTATTTCAGCTCGAAGACGCCGCGCGGGGTTGCCATGAACTTGTTGGTGGTGACGCGGCTGACGGTGCTCTCATGCATGCCGATCGCCTCGGCGATGTCGCGCAGGATCAGCGGCCGCAGGTGCGAAACACCATGGATGAAGAAGGCATCCTGCTGGCGGATGATCTCGCTCGCCACCTTCAAAATGGTGGTGGCGCGCTGGTGCAGCGACTTCACCAGCCAGTTGGCCGACTGGAAGCGTTCCGAGATGTATTCCTTGTCGGCCTTGTTGCGGGCGCTGTCGGAAATGCGGGCGAAATAGCGGTGGTTGACCAGCACGCGCGGCAGCGTGTCCGGGTTCAGGTCGATCAGCCAGCCGCCGCCGGGATTGGCGCGCATCAGGATGTCGGGGGTGACCAGCTGGGCCGGGGTGTGGTCGAAGGCCAGTGCCGGCTTCGGGTTCAGCTTGCGGATGTCGGCGACCATATCGGCGACGTCTTCGGCATCGACGCCGCAGACCTTCATGATGGCCGGCAGGTTGCGCGCGGCCAGAAGCTCCAGATTGTCGAGCAGCGTCGCCATCGCCGGATCGAGGCGATTCTTCTCGCGCAGCTGGATGGCGAGGCATTCCTTCAGCGATCGGGCGAAGATGCCGGGCGGATCGAAGCGTTGGCAGGCGGCCAGCACCCGCTCCACCCGCTCCACGCCGCAGCCCAGCTGCTCGGCCATCGCCTGGGCGTCGAAACCGATCAGCCAGCCGGCCTCGTCCAGCATGTCGATCAGGGCCAGCCCGATCAGCTGGTCGCCGTGGTCGGGCAGGTCGATCTTCAGCTGTTCGGTCAGGTGGTCGCGGAGGTTCTTCTCGCTGGTCAGCGTCGCTTCGAGGTTGCTGTCGTCATCCTCGAAACCGCTGCGGCCGCCGCGTTCGCCGTAGGAGCCGTAGACCTCGCTGCCACCATCCGCGCCGTCGGAGAAACGGTCGTCGCTGTAGACATTCTCGAAATCGGTGTCGAGCGGCGCTTCGGACGAGGAGGCCAGCGTGTCCGACGAGGTCATCTCCACCGTGTCGCGGGTGCGCCCGTCGCTGGGAGCCGGCCCCGGACCGTCGTCGCGACCATTCAGCCCGTCGACGCTGAGACCGTTCGCCTCCATCCCGCCGGGGCCGTCCAGCCCGCCCGGCGCCTCACCGCCGGCACCGTCGCCGACAGGATCGCTGCCGCCGTCGGCCGGGCCGCCGTCGCGTTCCAGCAGCGGGTTCTGCTCGATCTCGCGATCGACGAAGTCCGACAGTTCGATGTTCGACAGCTGCAGCAGCTTGATGGCCTGCTGCAACTGCGGCGTCATCACCAGGGTCTGGGCTTGTCGAAGGTCGAGACGTTGAGCAAGCGCCATGGCTGTGGAACCGGGACCAGTGGGAACGGAGGGCTACAGACTGAACCGGTCGCCGAGATAGACCCGGCGCACGCCCTCGTGCGCCACGATCTCGTCCGGCCGTCCCTCCATTAGTACCACACCATCGTGCAAAATGTATGCCCGATCGACGAGGTCGAGCGTTTCACGCACGTTGTGGTCGGTGATCAGCACGCCGATGCCGCGGTCGCGCAGATGGCCGACCAGCTCGCGGATGTCGTTCACCGCGATGGGATCGATGCCGGCCAGCGGCTCGTCCAGCAGGATGAAGTGCGGCTGGCCGGCGAGCGCGCGGGCGATCTCCACGCGCCGCCGCTCGCCGCCCGACAGCGCCAGGGCGGGGGAGCGGCGCAGATGCGTGACCGAGAATTCGGCCAACAGCTCGTCCAGCATCGCCTCGCGCGCGTCGCGGTCGCTCTCCACCACCTCCAGCACGGAGCGGATGTTGTTCTCCACCGTCATGCCGCGGAAGATCGAGGCCTCCTGCGGCAGATAGCCGATGCCGAGCCGGGCGCGGCGGTACATCGGCAGCGCGGTGATGTCCTGGCCGTCCAGCGTGATCGTGCCGGAGTCGGCGGCGATCAGCCCGGTGATCATGTAGAAGCAGGTGGTCTTGCCGGCGCCGTTGGGGCCGAGCAGGCCGACCGCCTCGCCGCGCTGGACGCTGATCGAGACGTCGCGCACCACCGGCCGCTTCTTGAACGACTTGCCGAGATGCTGGGCCACCAGCCCTTCGGTCGGGGCGGCGGTCGCGGCGATGTTTCCGGCGGGAGCGGCGCCGGGCCCGTTCGCGGTCAGCACGGTCACGGCTTCTTGCCCGCGGGGACGCCGGACCCGTTCTTCTCGCCCCCATTTTTTTCGCCGGGGATCAGCAGGCCGCTGACCCGGCCGCCGGCGTCGCGGCCGGCGATGACGCGGTTGATCTTGGTGTTCATATTCATCTCGGCGGCTTCGCCGTTCAGCTGGTTGTCACCGCGGGTGATCCGGACATTGCCGATCAGCACCGCGACATTGTCGGCAACCGAATAGACCAGCTTGTCGGACAGCGCCACGTCGGTGGGCGTGGTGACGATGATGTTGCCGGAGCCGTCGATCCGCTCCATCTGGGTGGTGCCGTCCGGCATCTTCTTCAGCCGGCCGATCAGCACGTCGGCGCGCAGCCGGTCGTTGCCGCGCACCGCAACCGCGTCGCCGCGCGCGACGGTCAGATCCTGCGCCTCGTAATATTCCAGGCTGTCACGGGCGGTCACCACGTCCTTGGTGGTGACCAGCTTCAGGTCCTTGCCGGTGACGACGGCCACCTGCTTGTCGACGTCATAGACGCCATGGTCGCCGAACACCTGCTGGGTCGGGCTGACGACGCGGACATTGCCGTCGGCGACCAGCTGGAACACCTCGTTCCCCTTGCCGGGGACTTCGCGGTAATAGGCGGTCAGCACGTCGGCAAAGACGGTCGAGTCGTTGCGCTTGGCCGACGCGTTGCCGCGCGCCACATAGGCGCGGACGTCCTGGTGCCATTCGATCGCCTGATCGGCGTTGATCTCCACCGGCTGCTTGCCGCCCATGCCGGGCAGGCCCTGGGCATGAGCGGCCCCCGGCACCAGTGACGCGAAAGAGAGAAACCCGCCGGCCAGGATGGCCGACAGGGCGGTAAGGAATGGCGACCGTTTGGACGTCACGGCTTCTTGCTCCCGGGGCGTTCGGCGGCCTGGACCTCGGCCTTCGACTGGTTGAGGAAGACGACATTCTTGCCGCGGTCCGTCATGCGGAAACCCTTGGCGTTGATCTCGCCCTGCGGGCCCTGGCCGGTCACCGCCTGCTCGCCCCAGGCGTTGCCCTTGCGGATGTCGGCCTCGGCCTCGCTGGTGGTGAACTCGTTGCCGTCGTCGCGCAGGACATGGACGTTGCCGCGCATCAGCAGGATGCCGGTGGCCTGATTGTACCAGCCCTTGTCGGACCGCATGGTCACCCAGGTGCCGGTGGTCTCGGTCATCTCCGCCTGCGGGTCGTCGAGCAGGACGATGTCGGGCTGGTCGGCCGACTTGTCGGCCTTGGCCGCCACCAGCGAGAAGGGCTGGTTGTGTTCGTCCAGGCTGAAATAGCGTGGTTTCAGCATCTCGCTCTGCCCGGCGTCGGCGGCGACGCGAGCGCTCTGCGGGCTGTTCAGCGACGGCCAGGCGGCCAGCAGAGCCACCATCGCCAGCGCAGCCGCCGGCAGCACGAACTTCATTGCGGAAACGAAACGGCTGTAGACCCGGCTGACCGGACGGGTGTCGCGGCGACGGTGCGCCCGCAGCGCCGCCGGCGGTTCCGCGGCAGTGGACGCATTGCGGGCACCAGAGGAACCGGCGGTGGATGCCTCCCCGGCGGTCAAAACGGGTGCGGTGCGGCCGGCTGCCGTACGGTCGGGGCTGCGCAGGTCGTCCAGGCTCAAATCTTCGTCCCTCCGGCTCGGCGCTTGGCTTCCATCATGGACAGGGCAATCGTCAGGCCGCGCCGGCGCGCAGGACATCGTGGATGTGCACGATGCCGAGCGGCCGGTCGGCCTCGATCACGAACAGGGTGGTGATCTTCTTGTCGTTCATCTCACGCAGCGCCTCGACGATCAGCGCCTTGGGGCGGATGGTCTTGGGCCGCGGCGACATGATGCTGTCCGCGCGTTCAGCCAGAAGCTCCGGCGTCAGATGACGGCGCAGGTCGCCGTCGGTGATGATCCCGACCAGCACCCCGGCATCGTCGGTCACCCCGACGCAGCCCAGCCGCTTGGCCGTCATCTCGAAGATGACGTCGGACAGCGGCGAGTCAAGGCGGCACAGGGGCAAATCCTCGCCCTTGTGCATGATGTCGGTGACCTTCAGCAAGGCGCGGCCCAGCTGACCGCCGGGATGGAACTCGCGGAAATCGGCGGCGGAGAAGCCGCGCCGCTCAAGCAGAGCCACCGCCAGCGCATCGCCCAGCGCCAGCATCATCGTGGTGGAGGTGGTGGGCGCCAGCCCCAGCGGGCAGGCCTCCGGCTCCGGCGGGATGACCAGCGCAACGTCCGACTGCTCGGCCAGCGCGGAGACGGCGCGGCGCGTCATGCCGATCAGCGGAATGCCGAAGCGGCGGGTGTAGGCGATGATGTCCGCCAGCTCGTGCGTCTCGCCGGAGTTGGACAGCGCCACCACCGCGTCGATCTTGGCGATCATGCCGAGGTCGCCGTGGCTCGCCTCGCCGGGATGGACGAAGAAGGCCGGCGTGCCGGTCGAGGCCATGGTGGCGGCGATCTTGCGGGCGACATGGCCCGACTTGCCCATGCCGGTGACGATCACCCGGCCTTCGATGCCCTGCAGGATGTCGAGCGCCCGCAGGAACGCACCGTCGAGGCTGCCGGCCAGCGCCACCAGCGCATCCGCCTCGGTCCGCAGGACGCGGGTGGCGCAGGCGAGATCGCGGTTCTCGACCGGGCTCGATCCCGCCGGGGCGGCGGAACCGTCGGTCAGGCTGCCGGTGAGGCTGGACGTGATAACACTGGTCAAGGCTGTCATGCCTTCCATTCGCAAGGCCCAGCGATGGGCCGTTCACAAAGACGGCGCCTGCCCGGTGGACTCCCGGACAGGCGCATCAGCCAGTATGCCCACCGGCGGACGCCGGGTCAAATCAACGCCCGGTCAGGGGCGGAGTGTCGCATCCGGCTCCCTCTCCCAAGGCTCTCAGCGGAACTTCGATCCGCCTGACGCCGTCAGAACAAACGAAGTTTGTGCGAGAGGCGGGAGAGGGCGATGATCGCAGTGTCAGTGCGCCAGAATGTCCGGGGTCTCCCAGCCGCCGAGGTCCAGCTCGCCGCGGGCGGGCAGGAAGTCGAAGCAGGCCTGGGCCAGATGGGTGCGGCCTTCGCGCGCCAGCATGACGTCCAGCTTCGCCTTCAGGTCATGCAGGTGCAGCACGTCCGACGCGGCGTACTTCATCTGGTCGGTGGTCAGTTCCGGCGCGCCCCAGTCGGAGGACTGCTGCTGCTTGGAGATCTCCACGCCCAGCAGGTCCTTGCACAGATCCTTCAGGCCATGGCGGTCGGTGAAGGTGCGGACCAGCTTGGAGGCCACCTTGGTGCAATAGACCGGCTGGCAGCTGACGCCCAGATAGGCCTTCATCACCGCCACGTCGAAACGGGCGAAGTGGAACAGCTTGGTCACGCCGGGATTGGTCAGAAGACGCTTCAGGTTCGGCGCCTCGTACTGGCCGGGGCGGAACTGCACCAGATGGACGGCACCGTCGCCGGCCGACAGCTGCACCAGGCAGAGGCGGTCGCGGTGGGGGTTCAGCCCCATGGTCTCGGTGTCGATGGCGACGCAGTTGTCGCGGGCGCCGACGGCGAGATCGAGGCCGTCGGGGAGGTCGCCGTCATGAAGGTCGATGGGCATGGTCGCTTCCCGGGTGGTCAGGCCCCCGGCCATGGACCCTAGAAACGACGAACGCCGCTCTGCACGATCTCCTTCCTAATCGAAGGAGCTGTGCATGCGGCGCAGCCGGGTAGAAAGAAATGGTGCCCAGGAGAAGACTCGAACTTCCACGACATTTCTGCCACAGGTACCTGAAACCTGCGCGTCTACCAATTCCGCCACCTGGGCTCGGTGCTCGGTGTGTGGGCGGTTGTTTAATGATCTGGCCCAGGGGCGTCAACAGCTTTTTTCCGAACCCTTCATTTTTTTGTCGCATCGCGGGTTTTCGCCCCACCGCCGGCAGGCGCGGCGATGCAGTCCCTAGCTTGGTGACGGTCCATTCGCTATAAGCATGGCCGCAGTTCCAGCAGTCCTCTATGGCGACACACAGTCGGACGACGCGCGGGGGCGCGCGCATCAGCGCGAAGACCCCGGTTCCCCCTGGATTTGGCGCGCAACGACACGGGAGACGGTCGATGTCCTATCGCACTCAGGTTATCACGGTGTTCGGCGGTTCGGGCTTCATCGGCCGCCATCTGATCCGGCGCCTCGCCAAGTCGGGCGCCCTCATCCGCATCGCCACCCGCAACCCGGGCAAGGCCGGCTTCCTGAAGACGGCCGGCGCCGTCGGCCAGATCGTGCCGTTCGCCACCGACTGCACCAATGACGTGTCGGTCGCCCGCGCCCTCCAGGGGGCGGACATCGCCATCAACCTGCTGGGCGTGCTGTACGAGCGCGGGAGCCAGAGCTTCCAGGGCGTGCATATCGACGCCGCGTCGCGCATCGCCCGGCTGGCCGCGGCCAACGGCGTCAACCGGCTGGTCCATGTCTCGGCCATCGGCGCCGACGCCTCCTCGCCCTCGATCTATGCCCGTTCCAAGGCGGCCGGCGAGCAGGCGGTGCTGTCGGCCTTCCCGGCGGCGACCATCCTGCGCCCCAGCATCGTCTTCGGGCCGGAGGACAACTTCTTCAACAAGTTCGCGGCGATGGCGCAGAAGGCCCCGGCCCTGCCGCTGATCGGCGGCGGCAAGACCCTGTTCCAGCCGGTCTATGTCGGCGATCTGGCCGACGCCGTCGTTGCGGCGCTGGACAGCGACGCCAGCCGCGGCAAGACCTATGAGCTGGGCGGTCCGCGCGTCTACACCTTCCGCGAACTTCTCGACCTGACCCAGAAGGACATCCAGCGCCACCGTCCGCTGGTGACCATCCCCTGGAGCGCCGCCGAGTCGCTGGCCGGCATCCTGGAGAAGGTGCCGGTGCTGGCCCCGGCGCTGACCCGCGATCAGGTGGCTCTGCTGAAGCGGGACAATGTCGTCTCGCCGAGCGCGCTGGGCTTCAAGGATCTGGGCATCACCGAACTGGCAACCTGCGAGGTGATCCTGCCGACCTACCTGTCTCGCTTCATCGTCGGCGGCAAGTTCAGCGGCCAGACCAACAGCGCGCACTGAGCGGGCGGAAAAGTCAGATGACGTCCGAAAGCCCCGGCCCCCGCGCCGGGGCTTTTGCTTTGTCGAGGCTGCGGGCGCTGGCCGCCTTCGCCTGCGGCGCCGTCATCGGCACGCTGGGCGGGCTGATCGGGCTGGGCGGCGCCGAGTTCCGCCTGCCTCTGCTGATCGGCGCCTTCCGCTTCGCCGCGCTCGACGCCGTGGTCCTGAACAAGGCGATGAGCCTCGTCGTCGTCGCCGCCGCCCTGCCCTTTCGCGCCGGTTCGGTGCCGCTCGGCCTCGTCGCCGTCAACGGCGGGGTGATCGTAAACCTGCTGGCCGGCAGCCTGCTCGGCGCCTGGATCGGTGCCGGCTGGGCAATGCGGATGGATGCCGCCCGATTGCAGCGGGTGATGGCCGCGCTGCTGGTTCTGATCGCCGTGGCCCTGCTGTTCGGGCATGGCCTGTCGGGGGAGGGGGCGCCGCTGCTGGAGGGGCCGGCACTGGTGGTCGCCGGCTGTGCCGTCGGATTCGCCATCGGGGTCGTCGCCTCGCTGCTTGGCGTGGCCGGCGGCGAGCTGCTGATCCCGACGCTGGTCCTGCTGTTCGGGGTCGACGTCAAGCTGGCGGGCAGCCTGTCGCTGGCGATCAGCCTGCCGACGATGGTCGCCGGCTTCTCCCGCTACGCCCGCGACCGCAGCCTTGCCCTGCTGCTGCGGAATCGCGGCTTCGTCCTGCTGATGGCGGCGGGGTCGCTGGCCGGCGCCCTCCTGGGTGGACTGCTGCTGGGCGTGGTGCCGGACCGGGTGCTGCTGCCGGCCCTGGCGGCGATCCTGCTGCTGTCGGCGGTGCGGATGTGGCGGCATTGAGGAGTTCCCGCCCGGTGCGGGCCTTGAAGAGTTCCCTGCTCCGCAGGGCATGGCACGCCTGCCGCATCGCCGCTTGAATTCCACCGCCGCCGCCGTCATCTCGGCGGTTCAACTGAGGCGGGAACGGTGATGACGGGAGCAGAGGATATCCGGGGCGTGTCGGGCCGGGTGGTGGAACAGGCATCGGCCGCGCGCTGGGCCACCGTCGCCGCCTTCTTCCTGAACGGCACCGTCTTCGGCGTCTGGGCGACCCAGATCCCGCTGTTGAAGAACCGGCTGGACCTCAGCCCGGCGGTGCTGGGCGCGGCACTGCTCTGCCTTGCCGTCGGCGCCCTGACGGCGATGATCGCCAGCGGTCCGCTGCTGGGGCGGCTCGGCAGCGCACCGGTGACGCGGGTGACCGCCCTGCTGTTCGCCGGCCTGCTGCCGCTGCCGTCCCTGGTGCCGGACGTGGTGACGCTGTGCATCGTGCTGGCGCTGTTCGGCGCGTCGGGCGGCACCATGGACGTCGCCATGAACGCCCAGGGCGCCATGGTCGAGCGGCGGATGGGCCGACCGATCATGTCGTCGCTGCATGGAATGTGGAGCCTCGGCGGACTGACCGGCGCGGCTCTCGGCGGCTTGCTGCTGCCGCTGATGCCGGCGGCGGCGCAGGCCGGGCTGGTGTCGGCCGGACTGCTCGCACTGTTCCTGTCCTTGCAGGGGCGTTTCCTGCCCGACCGCAATGCCGGCGGCGGCGGGCTGGTGCTGCCCGACCGCAAGACCCTGCTGCTCGGCCTGCTGGCCGCCATGGCCTTCATGGGCGAGGGAGCGATCCTCGATTGGAGCGCCATCCATCTGCGCGACGATCTGGGTGCGCCGGCGTCCGTCTCCGGCATGGGCTTCGGCGTGTTCAGCGCCGCCATGGCGATCGGGCGGTTCGGCGGCGACCGGCTGCGCCACCGCTTCGGCGGGGCGACGCTGATGCGCACAGGCGGGGTGCTGGCGGCGGCCGGGCTGGGGTTGGTGCTGGCCGGGGGACCCGTCGTCGAGGGAGTGCCGGTGCTGGCGATGGTCGGCTTCGGGCTGACCGGGATCGGCCTGTCGAACATCGTGCCGGTGCTGTTCAGCACGGCGGGGGCGGTGGACAGCGGCCATCCCGACCACGCGGTCGCCGCGGTGTCCACCATGGGCTATGCCGGCGTGCTGTGCGGCCCGCCGCTGGTCGGCTTCATCGCCGAGGCCACCAGCCTCGCCACCGCCTTCGCGATGATCGCGCTGCTGGCGCTGGGCATGGCCGCCGCCGCGGCCCGTGCGGTGCCGCGGCAGGCGGGTTGAAGGTTTACAGGTAGAGGAAAGCCAGCATGCCGGTGCCGACGGCGATGCGGTACCAGCCGAAGGGGGTGAAGCCGTAGCGGCCGACGAAGTCGACCAGCGTCTTCACCACCAGGGCCGCGGCGATGAAGGCGGTGACGAAGCCGACCAGGATCAGCAGGCCGCTGTCCATGCTCATCACCGACCAGTTCTTGTAGAGGTCGTAGACGGTGGCGCCGGCCATGGTCGGTACCGCCAGGAAGAAGGAGAATTCGGCCGCCGCCTTGCGGTCGACGCCCATCAGCAGGGCGCCCAGGATGCTGGCGCCCGAGCGCGAGACGCCGGGAACCAGCGCCAGGCACTGGCAGAAGCCGATCTTCAGCGCCAGCGGGGCGGAGAAATTCTCGATCTTGTGGTAGCGGGCGACCGGGATCAGCCGCTCCACCAGCAGGATGGCGATGCCGCCGACGATCAGCGCGATGCTGACCACGGTCGGGTTGAACAGCACCGACTTGATGATGCCGTGCAGGCCGGCGCCCAGCACCATCGCAGGCAGGAAGGCGATCAGCACCGCCATCACGAAGCGCCGGGCGCCGGGATCGTCCTTCAGCCCTGTGGCGACATGCCACAGCCGCTGGAAATAGACCACGCAGATCGCCAGGATGGCGCCAAGCTGGATCACCACCTCGAACACCTTGCCGGGCGGGCCCTCGAAGCCCAGCAGTTCGTCGAGCATGATCAGGTGGCCGGTGGAGGAGACGGGCAGGAACTCGGTCAGCCCCTCGATCAGCCCCAGCAGGGTGGCGTCCAGATATTGATCGATCATCATCGCGCACGCAGCCTTCGGCACGGTTGTATGTTGCAGCGCTTATAGCAGGCCCCGGCCACGCTTGGCGATGGCGTGGGGTCGGTACCCCTATTCGAGAGATAGTCTCGATATAGGACTAATTTTCTGTCGCGTTTTTGTGACACCCTGCCGCTACGCTCACGCATTTCAGCCTTGCGGGAGAAAAGGTCAACAAACCGGACCTATCGGTATTTTTGTGCTTTCGTGCGCTTGGCTCATGCGTTATATGACGAGCGTCCGCCACTTCGCGGACGTTCGATTTCAACCCAGCCGGTCGGTGTAGGCCAGAGCCGCAGCCCCCGGTCAGGCCCAGCAAGGCGATGCCCCCGCGACAGCGGGCGGGGCCGCGAAGCAAGGAGCAGACGTCATGGCGAACCAGAAAATGTTGGGCTTCGTGCACACCGCGCAGAAGATGCCCGACAAGCGGTCTGCCGCCGACCGCCGCCAGGACTTCGCCGAGATCTACGCCCGCTTCAGCGATGAGCGCGCCGGCGAGCAGGCCAACCGCTGCTCACAGTGCGGCGTTCCCTTCTGCCAGGTGCATTGCCCGGTCTCCAACAACATCCCGGACTGGCTGAAGCTGACCGCCGAAGGGCGTCTGGAGGAGGCTTACGAGGTCTCCCAGGCCACCAACAACTTCCCGGAAATCTGCGGCCGCATCTGCCCGCAGGACCGGCTGTGCGAGGGCAACTGCGTCATCGAGCAGTCGACCCACGGCGCCGTCACCATCGGCTCGGTCGAGAAGTACATCAACGACACCGCCTGGGAGAATGGCTGGGTCAAGCCGCGCAAGCCGGCCCGCGAGCTCGGCCTGTCGGCCGGCGTGATCGGCGCCGGCCCGGCCGGCCTCGCCGCCGCCGAGGAGCTGCGCGCCAAGGGCTACGAGGTCCATGTCTATGACCGCTACGACCGCATGGGCGGCCTGCTGGTCTACGGCATCCCCGGCTTCAAGCTGGAGAAGGACGTCGTCGCCCGCCGCGTCCAGCGTCTGGCCGACGCCGGCGTCATCTTCCATTCCAATTTCGAGGTCGGCCGCGACGCCACCCTGGCCGAGCTGCGCGAGCGCCACGTCACCATCCTGATCGCCACCGGCGTCTACAAGGCCCGCGACATCAAGGCCCCCGGCTCGGGGCTGAAGAACATCGTGCCGGCGCTGGAATACCTGACCACCTCCAACAAGGTCGGTCTGGGCGACACGGTCGAAGCCTATGACGACGGCTCGCTGAACGCCGCCGGCAAGAAGGTGGTGGTGCTCGGCGGCGGCGACACCGCGATGGACTGCGTGCGCACGGCGATCCGCCAGGGTGCCACTTCGGTCAAGTGCCTGTACCGCCGCGACCGCAAGAACATGCCGGGCTCGCAGCGCGAAGTGGCGCATGCCGAGGAGGAGGGCGTCGAGTTCGTCTGGCAGGCGGCTCCGGAAGCCTTCACCGGCGACGACGTGGTGACCGGCGTCCGTGCCGTCCGCATCCATCTGGGCGTCGCCGACGCCACCGGCCGCCAGACCCCGCAGGTGATCGAGGGCTCCGACTTCACCGAGCCGGCCGACCTCGTCATCAAGGCTCTCGGCTTCGAACCGGAGGATCTGCCGGGCATGTTCGGCTCGCCGGACCTGACCGTCACCCGCTGGGGCACGCTGCTGGTCGACCACCGCACCAAGATGACCAGCCTGGACGGCGTCTTCGCCGCCGGCGACATCGTCCGCGGCGCCTCGCTGGTGGTGTGGGCCATCCGCGACGGCCGCGACGCCGCCGACGCGATGCACGCCTACGCCCAGACCGTCGGCGCGCCGAAGCTGGCCGTCGCCGCCGAGTAAGGCGCCTCATCTTTTCCGCTATCAGAACACCGTCTACCCCAGGGGGCCTTCCCTTCGGCCCCCCAGGTTAACGTCCAGACTGTGAAAGGGTCGTTCCATGACCGCCGAGTTTAACCAGGGCGAGTTGAACCAGGGTGAGCAGTTCGTCGCCGATTTCCGCGCCAACGCCGCGGCGCTGACCACTGCCCACGCCTACAATCCGGCCGACGAGCACGACGCCTGCGGCGTCGGCTTCATCGCCGCGATCGACGGCAAGCCCCGCCGCTCGGTGGTCGAAAAAGGCATCGAAGCCCTGAAGGCGGTCTGGCACCGTGGTGCGGTGGACGCCGACGGCAAGACCGGCGACGGCGCCGGCATCCATGTCCAGGTGCCGCAGAAGTTCTTCAAGGACCACGTCAAGATCATCGGCCACCTGCCGCCGGAGAACAATCTGGCGGTCGGTCAGGTCTTCCTGCCGCGCATCAGCCTGGACGCCCAGGAGGCCTGCCGCTGCATCGTCGAGACCGAGATCCTGGCCTTCGGCTACTACATCTACGGCTGGCGCCAGGTGCCGATCAACGTCGACATCATCGGCGAGAAGGCCAACGCCACCCGGCCCGAGATCGAGCAGATCATCATCGGCAATGCCAAGGGCGTGTCGGACGAGCAGTTCGAACTCGACCTCTACATCATCCGCCGCCGGATCGAGAAGGCGGTGCAGAACGAGCGCATCAACGACTTCTACATCTGCTCGCTGTCGGCGCGCTCGATCATCTACAAGGGCATGTTCCTCGCCGAACAGCTGTCCACCTTCTATCCGGACCTGACCGACGACCGTTTCGAGTCGTCCTTCGCCATCTACCACCAGCGCTATTCGACCAACACCTTCCCGACCTGGCCGCTGGCCCAGCCCTTCCGCATGCTCGCCCACAACGGCGAGATCAACACGCTGAAGGGCAACGTCAACTGGATGAAGGCGCACGAGACCCGGATGGAGCATCCGGTGTTCGGCGCCAGCATGGGCGACCTGAAGCCGGTCATCGGCGTCGGCCTGTCCGACTCGGGCGCGCTCGACAGCGTGTTCGAGGTGATGGTCCGCGCCGGCCGCAGCGCGCCGATGGTCAAGATGATGCTGGTGCCGCAGGCGCTGACCAGCTCGCAGACCACGCCGGACAACCACAAGGCGCTGATCGCCTACTGCAACTCCGTCATGGAGCCGTGGGACGGCCCGGCCGCGCTCGCCATGACCGACGGCCGCTGGGTCGTCGGCGGCATGGACCGCAACGGCCTGCGCCCGATGCGCTACACCATCACCACCGACGGCCTGATCATCGGCGGTTCCGAGACCGGCATGGTCAAGATCGAGGAGAACCAGGTGGTCGAGAAGGGCCGCCTCGGCCCGGGCGAGATGATCGCCGTCGATCTCCAGGCCGGCAAGCTGTTCAACGACCGTGAGCTGAAGGACCATCTGGCCGCCCAGAAGCCCTGGGGCCAGTGGGTCAAGAACACCACGCATCTGGACGAGCTGGTCAAGACCGCCGCGCTGAAGGGCGAGGTGTCGGAGATGGAAAAGGAGGAGCTGCGCCGTCGCCAGATGGCCTTCGGCCTCGCCATGGAAGACATGGAGCTGATCCTCCACCCGATGGCGGAGGACGGCAAGGAAGCCGTCGGCTCGATGGGCGACGACAGCCCGATCGCCGTGCTGTCGGACAAGTACCGCGGCCTGCACCACTTCTTCCGCCAGAACTTCTCCCAGGTCACCAATCCGCCCATCGACAGCTTGCGCGAGCGCCGGGTGATGAGCCTGAAGACGCGGCTGGGCAACCTCGGCAACATCCTGGACGAGGATGAGAGCCAGACCCGGCTGCTGCAACTCGACAGCCCGGTGCTGACCACCGCCGAATTCCGCGCCATGCGCGCCTATATGGGCGAGACGGCGGCGGAGATCGATGCGACCTTCCCGGTCGACGGCGGCCCCGACGCGCTACGCGACGCCCTGCGCCGCATCCGCCAGGAGGCGGAGGACGCCGTGCGCGGCGGCGCCAACCACGTCATCCTGACCGACGAGGCGATGGGTTCCGACCGCGCCGCCATCCCGGCCATCCTGGCGACCGGCGCGGTCCACACCCACCTGATCCGCTCCAACCTGCGCACCTTCACCTCGCTGAACCTGCGCACGGCGGAATGCCTGGACACCCATTACTTCGCGGTGCTGATCGGCGTCGGCGCCACCACCGTCAACGCCTATCTCGCCCAGGAGGCGGTGGCCGAGCGTCAGCGCCGCGGCCTGCTCGGTTCGCTGTCGCTGGAAAAGGCGATGACGAACTACAAGAAGGCCATCGACGACGGCCTGCTGAAGATCATGTCCAAGATGGGCATCTCGGTCATCAGCAGCTACCGCGGCGGCGGCAACTTCGAGGCCATCGGCCTCAGCCGCGCCCTGGTTGCGGAGCATTTCCCGGCGATGGTCAGCCGCATCTCCGGCATCGGCCTGAACGGCATCCAGAAGAAGGTCCTGGAGCAGCACGCGCTCGCCTATGCCGGCGAGGCGCTGCCCCTGCCGGTCGGCGGCTTCTACCGCTTCCGCAAGTCGGGCGACCGCCATGGCTGGGAGGGTGGGATCATCCACACCCTGCAGCAGGCCGTCACCAACGACAGCTACACCACCTTCAAGAAGTATTCGGAGCAGGTGAACAAGCGGCCGCCGATGCAGCTGCGCGACCTCTTGGAGTTCCGCACCACCAAGGCCGCCGTTCCGGTGGACGAGGTCGAGAGCATCACCTCCATCCGCAAGCGCTTCATCACGCCGGGCATGTCGATGGGCGCCCTGTCGCCCGAGGCGCACGGCACGCTGAACGTCGCGATGAACCGCATCGGCGCCAAGTCCGACTCGGGCGAGGGCGGCGAGGATCCGGCGCGCTTCCGCCCCGACAAGAACGGCGACAACTGGAACTCCGCCATCAAGCAGGTGGCGTCGGGCCGCTTCGGCGTCACCGCCGAGTACCTGAACCAGTGCCGCGAGCTGGAGATCAAGGTCGCCCAGGGCGCCAAGCCCGGCGAGGGCGGGCAGCTGCCCGGCTTCAAGGTGACGGAGATGATCGCGCGGCTGCGTCACTCGACGCCGGGCGTCATGCTGATCAGCCCGCCGCCGCACCACGACATCTACTCGATCGAGGATCTGGCGCAGCTCATCTATGACCTGAAGCAGATCAACCCGGACGCCAAGGTCACGGTGAAGCTGGTCAGCCGGTCGGGCATCGGCACCATCGCCGCCGGCGTGGCGAAGGCGAATGCCGACATCATCCTGATCTCCGGCAACTCCGGCGGCACCGGCGCCTCGCCGCAGACCTCGATCAAGTTCGCCGGCCTGCCCTGGGAGATGGGCCTGTCGGAGGTGCATCAGGTCCTGACGCTGAACAAGCTGCGCCACCGCGTGCGGCTGCGCACCGACGGCGGCCTGAAGACCGGCCGCGACATCGTCATCGCCGCCATGCTGGGCGCGGAAGAGTTCGGCATCGGCACCGCCAGCCTGATCGCCATGGGCTGCATCATGGTCCGGCAGTGCCATTCCAACACCTGCCCGGTCGGTGTCTGCGTCCAGGACGAGAAGCTGCGCGAGAAGTTCGTCGGCTCGCCGGAGAAGGTCGTCAACCTCTTCACCTTCCTGGCCGAGGAGGTCCGCGAGATCCTCGCCAAGCTGGGCTTCCGCTCGCTGACCGAGGTGATCGGCCGTACCGACCTGCTGCATCAGGTCAGCCGCGGCGGCGCCCATCTCGACGACCTCGACCTCAACCCGCTGCTGGCCCAGGTCGATCCCGGCGAGAACGCACGCTACTGCACGCTCCAGGGCCGCAACGAGGTGCCGGACACGCTGGACGCCCGCATCGTCGCCGACGCCCGCCCGCTGTTCGAGGAAGGCGAGAAGATGCAGCTCGCCTACAACGCCCGCAACACGCAGCGCGCCATCGGCACGCGGCTGTCCTCGATGGTGACGCGGAAGTTCGGGATGTTCGGGCTCCAGCCCGGCCACATCACCGTCCGCCTGCGCGGCACCGCCGGCCAGTCCTTGGGCGCCTTCGCGGTCCAGGGCATCAAGCTGGAGGTGATGGGCGACGCCAACGACTATGTCGGCAAGGGCCTGTCGGGCGGTACCATTGTCGTCCGTCCGGCGACCAGCAGCCCGCTGGAGTCGAACCGGAACACCATCATCGGCAACACGGTGCTGTACGGCGCCACCGCCGGCAAGCTGTTCGCCGCCGGCCAGGCCGGCGAGCGGTTCGCGGTGCGCAACTCCGGCGCCACCGTGGTGGTGGAGGGCTGCGGCTCCAACGGCTGCGAGTACATGACGGGCGGCACGGCCGTCATCCTGGGCAAGGTCGGCGACAACTTCGCCGCCGGCATGACCGGGGGCATGGCCTACCTGTACGACCCGGAAGACTCGCTGCCGCTCCACATCAACGAGGAAAGCGTCATCTTCCAGCGGATCGAGGTGCCCCACTACGAGGCACAGCTCCGCGCCCTGATCGAGGAGCATGTCGCCGAGACGCAGAGCCGTTTCGCCGCCGAGATCCTCAACGACTGGGAGCGTGAACTCGGCCACTTCTGGCAGGTGGTTCCGAAGGAGATGCTGCACCGTCTGGCCGTGCCGGTGACCCTGCCGCGCGCCATTCCGGCGGAGTAAGGACTGCCCTCTCCCGCCCCGCCCCACGGCGGGGCGGACGGCTCACACGAGAACGGCGCGCCATCCGGCAGGACGGCGCGCCGTTTCCCGTTTCAGCGGGCCGGAACAGGCTACAGGCCCCGCTCCATCATGATGCTGTCGAATTGGTTTCCGGGCGGAAACTCCATGGAATTCCGGCCGGTCGCCACAAAGCCGGCGGAGGCGTAGAACTCTTCCGCCACCAGACTGGCGTAGCACAGCATCCGCGATGCCCCGGCCTCGGCGGCATCGGCGAGGCAGCGGTCGAGCAACGCCCGTCCGATGCCGCGGCGCAGCCAGCCGGGATGGGTGGCGAAATGGCGGACATGGGCCAGCCCAGGCTGCGGCGGACGCATCGGCTCGCCCGGCCAGTCGAAGCTCCAGCCGCCGCAGCCCGCCGGCGTGCCATCGGCGGTCTCCGCCAGATAATAGGTGCCGGCGCCCAGCAGCGCCGGGTTCGACCGGGTGATGAGGGGCAGCACCCGCTCCATGACCTGTGGCGGATAGCCGGCCGGCATCAGCGTCGGATAGGAAGCCGACAGCACCCTGTCCACCGCCGCGGCATCCTCCGGCCGCGCCTTGCGGATCGTGAAGCTCACGGTTCGAATTCCCACGGCTCCGCCTTGGCCGCGGCAATCCAGTCCCGCATCGCCGGCAGAGCCAGCACGGCGTCCATGTAGGCCCGCGACTCGGGCGACACCGGAGCACCATAGGTTTCAAGCCGCGTCACCACCGGGGCGAACATGGCATCGGCGACGGTGAAGGCGCCGAACAGGAAGGGTCCGCCGGCCGGGCGGCCGAAGCGGGCGCGGGCATCGGCCCACAGCGTCTCGATCCGGGCGATGTCGGCGGCGGTCGCCTCGGTCATGCCCTGCCCCTTGAGGTCGCTCCTGAGATTCATCGGCATGGTGCTGCGCAGGGAGACGAAGCCGGAATGCATCTCGGCCGAGACCGACCGCGCCACCGCCCGGGCCGCCCGATCGGCCGGCCACAGCCCGGCGTCGGGCGCCAGTTCCGCCACATACTCGCAGATCGCCAGTGAATCCCAGACGGTCAGACCGCCATGGATCAGGGACGGCACCCGGCCCGACGGCGAATGCTCGGCGATGCGCCGGGCGGTGTCCGGCTGGCGGAGAGGGATGACGGTCTCGGTGAAGGCCAGCCCGGCCTGCCTGAGCGCCAGCCACGGACGCAACGACCAGGACGAATAGGCCTTGTTCCCGATCACCAGGGTCAGGTCGGACATCGAACGCTTCCTCTCGTGCAGGGGGAAGGAAAGAGAATGAGGGACACCGTCGCGCTAGCGACGTCCCCCTTCTTACGCCGGGATAAGCTCCTGCGAAACCCGCGGCGCATACGCGACACGGTTGCGTCCTTCGCGCTTGGCATCATAGAGCGCCATGTCGGCGGCATGGACGAGGTCCGGCCACGTCTCCCCCACCCGGACAACCTGGGCGACGCCGATGCTGGCGGTCACCCCCAGGGCGGTTCCCTGATGCTGGAACGGGATCGCCTGGATGGCCTCGCGGATCCGCTCGGCAACCGATGGCGTATCGGATGTCCGCAGTTCCGGCAGGAACAGCAGGAACTCCTCCCCGCCCATCCGCGCCAGAACATCGTCGGGGCGCTTCAGATTCCTCAGCGTCGCGGCCACGGCGACCAGTACCGTGTCGCCGGTGGCATGGCCGAACCGGTCGTTGATCCGCTTGAAATGGTCCAGATCGATGCAGAAGACGGCGTCGCCGGGGCTAAGGCGGCTCGGCAGCATCTTGTCGAGCCAGCGGCGGTTGCCGATGCCGGTCAGGCTGTCCAGCTCCGCCATCAGGGCAAGCTTGCGCTCCGCCCGATCGGTGGCGACGCTGTAGATCAGGACCGCAATGGTGAAATTGACCAGGATCTGGACGAAGAACTCCAGGGCCAGCCAGGGCACGAAGTCGGGAACGAAGGCGATGACCCCGGCGCCGAGCAGGAAGGACAGCCCGCTGAACGCCAGCACCGCTTCCAGCGGCAGGCAGGACGGCAGCGGCTCGACCCGACGGAGCCGGGCCACGATGCGGGACGCCGCAAGCAGACAAAGCGCCGCGTTCAGATGGAAGAGGGTGGCCCGCAGTTGGTTGTCCAGATGGAACGCGGTGAGCCAGCCGGCAATCCAGAAGGGAATGGGATAGACCGCCAGCAGGCGCCAGACACGAGGCGGACGTCCCGACCGCAGACGCTCCATGCCCAGCACCAGCAACCCATGTCCGACCATGCCGAGAGTGAGGCTGCCCAGGGTCCAGACCGTCTCGGGCAGCATCGCCTGCTCGCCGAAGCTGGCCAGGACGGCGCCCAGTCCCTGCAGGGAGAAGGCCGCCGCCAATGTGCCGAATCCCGAAGACGACGATCGCCGCTGCCGGGCGATCATGAACACCGCCGCACCGGCCAGAAGCGACGACTGGTTCAGAAACAGCACAGTGGCGATGTCGAGTGCAATCATAGGCGGTAGCAGCGGGGTTGATCGGAATTGACCGGGACATGCTTTCGCAGACTGAGCACCCTCTCCGGTGAACAGACTGCCGAAGCAGTGCTTTTCAGTCCGAAATAACCGATAGATTATTTATTTACCACGAGAAATACCTGGCAATGTCATTTTGTCATCAATTCACCATATCGCGCCGCATCACGAGACAACCTGCATGGACAATGAATTGTTCTTCATCCTGCTCCGGAACCCACCCTGAGACAATCAACTTGCTTGATCGGTAAATCCACATCGAATTTCCTATTACGGAAAAGGGTGAACATCTGCCCGAAAACCGTTTCACTCTGTTCCACGCCGCCCCTTCCCAGCCGGCCGCCGGCGCGCCATCCTTGGGGAATGGGCATCCGTTTCGGATGCGTGACGTGATCTTGTGAGAAGGATCCCCAGTCTTGCTCGCCACCCTGCTTGCCGTCGACGGTCCGGACACCGTCGCCCTCACCCCCGTGACCAAGGCCGGATTGGCCGACTGGCTGTCGGCGCAATCGCCCGCCGTCGCCTCCTGGGTCAAGGCGGTGGGCTTCACCGGCGAGGCCGGATCGACCGTCTTCCTGCCGGGACCGGACGGCGCCGTCGCCCATGTGCTGGCCGGCGTCACGGCCATCGACGATTTGTGGGCCTTCGCCGGCCTGCCCGCCTCGCTGCCGGCCGGGTCCTACAGGATCGACGCCGCGCTGGATGAACGGGCGGCGACGCGGGCGGCTCTGGGCTGGGCGCTCGGCAGCTATCGCTTCAGCCGCTACAAGAAGCCGCCCGAAAAGGGCTTCGCCGCTCTGGTCTGGCCGGCGGAGGCCGACCACGGCGAGGTGGAACGCGCGGCGACTGCCACCTACCTCGTGCGCGATCTGGTGAACACCCCCGCCTGCGACATGGGGCCGGCCGAACTGGCCCGGGCGGCACAGGATCTGGCGGCGGAGTTCGACGCGGCGGTCGAGGTGATCGTCGGGCAGGACCTGCTCGACCGCGACTATCCGGCCGTCCATGCCGTCGGCCGCGCCAGCCCGCGCGAACCGCGGTTGATCGATCTGCGCTGGGGCAACCCGGAACATCCGAAGGTGACCATCGTCGGCAAGGGCGTCTGCTTCGACACCGGCGGGCTCGACCTGAAGCCGTCGTCGGCCATGCTGATCATGAAGAAGGACATGGGCGGGGCGGCGCATGCGCTTGCGCTCGGCCGCATGATCATGATGGCCGGTCTGCCGGTGCGGCTGCGCGTGCTGGTGCCGGCGGTGGAGAATGTCGTGTCGGGCGACAGCTTCAAGCCGCAGGATGTGCTGAAGACCCGCAAGGGCCTGACGGTGGAGGTCGGCAACACCGATGCCGAGGGTCGCCTGATCCTGTGCGACGCGCTGGCCGAGGCGGATTCGGAGAAGCCGGAGCTGCTGATCGACTTCGCCACCCTGACCGGAGCGGCGCGCGTGGCGCTTGGCCCCGACCTGCCGGCGCTGATGTGCAACGACGACAGGCTCGCCAACGACCTGACGGAGGCGGGGACGGCAGTGGACGACCCGATGTGGCGGCTGCCACTGTGGGCTCCCTACCGCAAGGGGCTGGACAGCAAGGTGGCCGACATCAACAACGTCACCACCAACGGCTTCGCCGGTGCGATCACCGCCGGGCTGTTCCTGCAGGAATTCGTATCGAAGGAGACGCCCTGGGCGCATCTCGACACCTATGCCTGGAACGGCTCTGCCCGGCCCGGCCGGCCGGAAGGCGGCGAGGCGCTGGGGCTGCGCGCCACCTATGCGGTGATCGCCAAGCGGTTCGGCTGATCCTCCACCGCCCCGGGCGGCGGAAAACGGGTCGAAGGGCCGGGAACCGACGGAATTTGTCCCGGCCCTTCACCCTCGAAGGGATGGAATGCACAAGGGGATCGTATTAAAACGGAAGAACAGGAAACCTGACGTGTAAGAATGAACCACTCGCCCCAGACAAGGGGCGTGCCGGGTGGTGGCGGAGGCGGACGCATGGCTTTGAAGGTTCGCGAGGATTACCGGACCCTCACCGGCCCCGAAAAGGCCGCCATCATGATGCTTGCGCTCGGCGAGGAGCATGCATCCAGGCTGTTCTCGCTGATGGGCGACGAGGAGATCAAGGAACTGTCCCAGGTGATGGCGAACCTGGGCACCGTGTCGGCCAACCTGATCGAGCGACTGTTCGTCGAATTCGCCGAGCAGATGTCGGCCACCGGATCGCTGGTCGGCTCCTTCGATTCGACCGAACGCCTGCTGCTGAAGACCCTGCCGAAGGACAAGGTCGATCAGATCATGGAGGAAATCCGTGGTCCGGCCGGCCGGACGATGTGGGACAAGCTGGCGAACGTCAACGAGTCGGTGCTGTCCAACTACCTGAAGAACGAATACCCACAGACCGTCGCGGTTGTCCTGTCCAAGATCCGTCCCGAACATGCCGGCCGCGTCCTGACCCAGCTGCCGGAAAGCTTCTCCATGGAAGTCATCATGCGCATGCTGCGCATGGAGGCGGTGCAGAAGGAGGTTCTGGACGATGTCGAGCGCACGCTGCGCACGGAGTTCATGACCAATCTCGCCCGCACCAGCCGGCGCGACAGCCACGAGATGCTGGCGGAGATCTTCAACGGGCTGGACCGCACCACCGAACACCGCTTCATGGCCGCGCTGGAGGAGCGCAACCGCGACAGCGCCGAACGCATCAAGTCGCTGATGTTCACCTTCGAGGATCTGTCGAAGCTCGACCCCAGCGGCGTCCAGACGATGCTGCGCACGGTCGACAAGCAGAAGCTGGGCACCGCGCTGAAGGGAGCGTCGGAGACGCTGAAGGACCTGTTCTTCTCCAACATGTCCGAGCGCGCCGGCAAGATCCTGCGCGAGGACATGGCCGCCATGGGTCCGGTCCGCGTGCGCGACGTGGACGAGGCGCAAATGTACATGGTGCAGATGGCCAAGGATCTGGCTGCCCGCGGTGAACTGGTCCTGGCCGAAAGCGGCGGCGAGAACGAGCTGATCTATTGATCGGTGACGGAGGTGCCGGATGGGCCGAATGGCTGGTCAGGCAACCGGCGGAAAGAACGACTGGGTGACGGTGCGCCGTGATGCGGAGACCGGCATCGAGACCATTCGCGCCCATTTCCGCGGCCATGCCTATGACCTTCATGACCATGACGAGCTGCTGGTCGGCGTCACCGAACAGGGGGTGCAGGCATTCCGCTGCCGGCGCCGACTGCACACCAGCGTCCCTGGCCGCGTCATCCTGATTGAACCCGGCGAGGCTCATGACGGCCACAGCCCGGGAGAGGACGGCTTCACCTATGCCATGCTCTATCTGCCGGTACCGCTGCTGTCGGCCCGCAGCGATGCCCTGCGCAGCCTGATGCCGCAGGGAGCCGGCCTGCCGCTGGGATTCCGCGACACGCTGGCCGACGACCCCGTCCTTGCTGCGGCGATCCGCAGCGCCTTCCTGGCCCTGCACCAGCGCGAGGGGCGGCTCGCCCGCGACCTGTCGGTGGACCGGCTGGCGGCAAGGTTGGCCGGCCATCTGGAACAGCCGGAGGAACTCCGGCCGTTGCGTCCAGACCGCGCCGCCGTCCGGGCGCGCGAGCTGCTGCATGCCCGGATGGCGGAGGATATCGGGCTGGACGAGCTGTCCACCGCGGCCGGCGTCGACCGCTTCCGGCTGAACCGCTCCTTCCGTGCCGCCTTCGGCCTGTCGCCGCACGCCTATCTGGTGCGATTGCGGCTGCGCGCCGCCCGGCGCCGGCTGGCTGAAGGGGAGGCGCCGGCCCTGGTGGCAGTGGAGGTGGGCTTTGCCGACCAGAGCCATCTCGGGCGCTGGTTCCGCCGCGCCTATGGCCTGACCCCGGCTGCCTACCGCGATCTGTGCACGAACGTTCCAGACTGAGGCGCCGTCATCCGGCATCTGAACGGGCATAAGGAGACCCCACCATGCCCGACAGCCTGATGCCCGAGACCAGTCCCGCAGATGCCCCCGTCCGCTTCGACACCAAGGTCGCGCTGGTGATCCGTGCCGACCTGGCGGTATGGCAGAAGCTGAACGTCGCCGCCTTCCTCGCCACCGGGATCGCCGCCGCCGCGCCGGACGCGCTGGGCGAGGCGTATGTCGACGGCGCCGGCCGCCGCTATGGCCGGATGCTGGGCCAGCCGATGCTGATCTTCACCGCCGATGGCGAGCAGCTGCGCGCCGTCCGCGATGCAGCGCTGGAGCGGGGACTGACGCTGGTGCCCTATGTCGCGGCGATGTTCGGCACCGGCAACGACGACGCCAACCGCGCCGCCTTCCGGGCCGAGGATGCGGACGCCCCCGATCTGGTCGGGCTGGCCCTGCGCGGGCCGAAGAAGGCGGTCGACAAGACGATGAAGGGGCTCGCCCTGCATGGTTGAGGGGCAGGGATAAGGGCGGCCTCGCCGGTCACAGCTCCTGCGGGACGGTGATCGTCACGCTGGTGCCGGCACCCGGCATGCTGTTGACGGCGAGCCGGCCGCCGAGCGGGCCGGTCACGGTGTTGAACACCACCGCCAGACCCAGCCCCTTGTGGCCGCGGTGGCGGGCGGTGGTGAAGAAGGCGTCGGTCAGGGTCGGCAGGTTGCCGGCCGGGATGCCGGCGCCATTGTCGCGGACGGTCAGGCTCCAGGCCGGCACCGCGTCCAGCGCCGCCGGTTCCACCGCAACCTCGACCTCCCCCGCACCGCCGCCATAGCCATGGGCGGCGGCGTTGGCGAACAGCTGGTGCAGCACCCGTTCAAGATGCGGGGCGTAGCCGATCCAGGGGCAGGGCGCGCCGGGAGCGACGCTGATGGCCAGCGGCAGGTCGGGATTCTGGATCGCGAACAGGCTCGCCGCCTCCTCCGCCATGCGGCGCAGGTCGAGCGCCTCCAGCGGTTCGGCGGTCTGGCAGGCGGCGATGGCGGAGAAGGCCTCCACCAGATCCACCGCGCGGGCGAGGTTGGCGTCGAGCAGGGTGGCCGGCTCCCGCAGTTCCTCGGTGGACAGCGGACCGTTGCCGGGGCGCGCCAGATCCTGCAGATGGCTGGCGGCGGTGACGCAGACGCCGAGCGGCGTGTTCAGTTCATGGGCCAGCCCGGTCACCGCCTGGGTGATGGCGCGCTGACGGGCCAGCGCCGATTCGGCGATGCGGGTGCGGCGTTCCAGATCCTCGCGCACCACCCGCTCCGAGACCTCGCGGATCATGCGGCTGAGTTCGCGCAGAAGCTTCGCCAGCAGGTCGGGCGAAGGGGAGATCAGCGCCAGGAACAAGTCGCGTTCCAGCTCGAACACCGTCACCGGCGTGGCGGCGATGACGGAGGCGGAGCGGGAGCCGCCGTCGATCAGCGCCATCTCCCCGAAACAGTCGCCGGAGCGGCGGAAGCCGACCTCCACCTGACCGCCGAAGGGATCGTCGCGCACCACCCGCACCGTGCCGTCCAGCAGGACATACAGCGAGCTGGCACTGTCGCCCTCGCGCATCAGCACCGTGCCGGCCGGCGCGTCGAACACCCGCCCGCGCGAAGCCACGGCCGCGCGCTCCTCCGGCGAGAAGGCCTCGAACAGGACGATGCCGTCGAGGATCCCGCCGGGCGAGGCGGTGCCGGTGGTGGCGCTGGTCATGGTGAAGGTATGCTCCGAATGGGCCTTATCCAGACAGCATAGATCAAGCAACCGGGAAACCGCGAGACGTTACCCGAGCCTTTCGCGAATCGGAAAGCGGCATTCGCGCGACAGGCGGTCCAACAGGCCGCGCGCCCCGGCCTCGCACAGGTCCAGCACCTGCTCGAATCCGTCGGGGCCGCCGTAATAGGGATCGGGCACCTCCCTCCCCTCCAGCCCCGACGCATCGTCCAGGAACAGGCGCAGCGCCGCCGTGGCATCCACCGGGGCGATGCGGCGCAACTGGGCCAGGTGGCCGTGGTCCATCGCCAGGATATGGTCGAAGCGGGTGAAGTCGGCCGCCACCACCTTGCGGGCACGCAAGCCCGACAGGTCGACGCCACGGGCCAGCGCCGCGCGCTGCGTGCGCGGGTCGGGCGGTTCGCCGACATGGTAGCTGTGGGTACCGGCGGAGTCGGCGACCACCAGCGTGGCGAGGCCGGCGCGTTCGGCCAGTTGGTGGAACACCCCCTCGGCGGTGGGCGAGCGGCAGATGTTGCCCGTGCAGACGAACAGGACCTTGACCACTCCTGACATCCCTCTTCTTTGTTTTCTTCGGCTTTACTTCCGGGCGTGACGAGCGTACGCCGCAGCAGTTTTCCACGTGACCGGTTTCCGAACCGCTAAGGGAATCCCCATGCCCTCACCCGCGCTGACCAACCGCCTGCGTCCGACCGACCAGATCGTCATCCTGACCGGGGCCGGGATCTCCAAGGAGTCCGGGCTGGACACCTTCCGTTGCTCCGGCGGCATCTGGAGTCAGGTCGATCTGGAGGATGTGGCGACGCCGGAGGGTTTCGCGCGCAACCCGGATCTGGTCCATCGCTTCTACAATGACCGCCGCCGCGGCCTCGCCGACCCGGCGGTGCAGCCCAACGCCGCGCACAGGGCGCTGGCGGAGCTGGAGAGGCGCTGGAGGGGCGATGTCCTGCTGGTGACGCAGAACATCGACGACCTGCACGAGCGCGGCGGGTCTGTTGCGCCGCTGCACATGCATGGCGAGCTGCTGAAGGCCTTCTGCCTTCATTGCCGCACGGTGGTGGAGGTGCAGGGCGACCTGTCGGTGCACGACCATTGCCTGACCTGCGGGCGCAAGGGCGGCATGCGGCCCGACGTGGTGTGGTTCGGCGAGATGCCCTATCAGATGGAGCGCATCCAGCGGGCGCTGGAGGAATGCGATCTGTTCGTGTCGATCGGCACGTCGGGCCATGTCTATCCCGCCGCCGGCTTCGTGGCGGAAGCCCGGTCGGCCGGCGCCTATACGGTCGAGCTGAACCTGGAACCATCGGAAGGCGCCTCCTATTTCCACAGTTCGATCCACGGCCCGGCGACCCAGGTGGTACCGGCTTTCATCCAGGATTTGCTGACGCTTGTCTGATGACGCTGTTGAAGGCGGCTCAAGCCTCGACCACCTGTTCGCTAGGGTGCGCGCCTGCACGCTGTGTGCGGAGGTGCTGCCCCACGGCTGCCGCCCGGTCCTGCGCGGCAGCGCCGTCGCCCGGCTGCTGATTGTCGGACAGGCGCCAGGCGCACGGGTGCATGCCAGCGGCATTCCCTGGGACGATGCCTCCGGCGACCGGCTGCGCAAGTGGCTGGCGATGGACCGTCCGGCCTTCTACGACGAATCGCGCATCGCCGTGGTGCCGATGGGGCTGTGCTATCCGGGGACCATGCCGAAGGGCGGCGATTACCCGCCGCGTCCCGAATGCGCACCGCTGTGGCACCCGCCGGTGTTGGAGGCGCTGTCGGGCGTGCGGCTGACCCTGCTGATCGGGCAGTACGCCCAGACGCGATATCTGGGCGAGCGGCGGAAGGCGACAATGACGGATACGGTGGCGAACTGGCGGGAGTACGGCCCGGCCTTCATGCCGCTGCCGCACCCGAGCTGGCGCAACACCGCCTGGCTGAACCGGAACCCCTGGTTCGAGGAGGAACTGGTGCCGGCCCTGCGCCGCCGGGTGGCCGACGCGCTGGAGGGCTGACGGCGCCCGCCTTATTCCCCAGGCTCTGCTCCCCTGGCCCTACTCCATCGTCTCGATCCGCTCCATGTCCTCGTCGGAGAAGCCGAAATGGTGGCCGATCTCGTGGATCAGGACATGGCGGACGATGGCCGGCAGGTCCTCCCCCGTCTCGCACCAGTAATCGAGGATCGGACGGCGGTAGAGGAAGATCATGTCCGGCCCGCCGCGCAGATCGGCGACGCTTTGCCGCGTCAGATCCACCCCGCGATAGAGGCCCAACAGGTCGAATGGACTTTCCAGCTCCATCTCCCGCTCGGTATCCTCATCGGGAAAATCCTCGACATGGATGACGAGGTTCCCGACAGGGGCGAGCAGCTCCGCCGGGATGGTGTCGAGCGCCTCTTCGGCCATGCGCTCCAGGTCTTCGACCGTGGGCGGAACCGTATGGGGACCTGAAAGTTTCCGTATCATGCCGCAGAAGGTAGCGAACCGCCGCCCGTTCGCCAAGAAGCTGCGGGCGGCAAAAGAGTGACTTGAGGAAAGGGAGGTCATCATGTCCGATCGCCTTGTCGGCGCGCCCCGCCAGACGGCGCTGAAGGAACTGCACGGCTGGGCGGAGGTGCTGGAACGCGACGCCATCCGCAAGACCTACCATTTCGCCGATTTCCCGGCCGCCTGGGGGTTCATGAACCAGGTCGCCCTGCTGGCCGAGAAGACCGGCCACCATCCCGAATGGTTCAACGACCTGGGCCGGGTCGAGGTGATCCTGTACACCCGCAATGCCGACGCCGTGACCCAGGCCGACATCGACTTCGCCCACCGCCTGGACCAGATGGCGCCGCTGCACGACCGCTGACCTCTGTACCGGACCCAACACCCGCTTCAGGACGTTACCCATGTCCCGCCGGTGAGGTGCCGGCGGGACACCAGAGCCCTGTGCAGTGCGGAGCCGCCGACGATGCCGAAGCCCTTGACCCTGTCCATTCCCCACTCGCTCGGCCGGGCGGAGGCCAAGCGCCGGCTGGTCGACGGCATGGGCGAGGCGCGCGCGCGCCTCAGCGCCGTGGCCGCAAGCGTCGACGACAGCTGGACCGACGACCGCCTGACCTTCCGCGTCGTGGCGCTGGCCCAGACCATCGCCGGCCACATCGACGTGCTGGACGACAGCGTCGAGATGGAGGTGCAACTGCCCTGGGCGCTGGCCCTGCTGGCCGACAAGATCAGGAACAAGGTGACCCGCCAGGGCACGCTGATGCTGGAGAAGAAGTAAGGGTTTGTGGGTGGTGTCGTCAGCCGACATCCCTCCCCCATCCTTACCTCTCCTACCCCTCCGACGGCTCCTCCACCTTGCGGCGCGCGAGCGGATGGTGGTCGTGCATGACCTTCTTCAGCCGCTCCGTCACCACGTGGGTGTAGATCTGCGTCGTCGCGATGTCGGCATGGCCCAGCATCTTCTGGACCGAGCGCAGGTCGGCGCCATGGTCCAGCAGATGGGTGGCGAAGGCATGGCGCAGGACGTGGGGGCTGACCTTTTCCGGGTCGATGCCGGAGTCGATGGCCAGCTGTTTCAGCAGCTGGGCGAAGCGCTGGCGCGTCAGGTGCCCTTCGGCCGAGATGCGGGACGGGAACAGGAAGGGGCTGTGCCCGGCCTCACCCCCCGCCCCTGCCCCGGCGGTGGGCGGGATGAAGTGGCCTCGGAACGGGATGTAGCCGGCCAGCGCCGCCAGCGCCGGGTCGGACAGCGGCACCATCCGTTCCTTGCCGCCCTTTCCGCGCACAAGCAGACCGCGGCCGTCGCGCATGATCGCCGTCATCGGCAGGCCGACCAGTTCCGACACGCGCAGGCCGGTGGCGTAGAGCACCTCCAGCAGCGCCACCAGCCGCAACCCCTCCGGCCCGCCGCGCGCCTCGGCGGTCGACAGCATGGCGCCGACCTCCGCCTCCGTCAGGATTTTGGGCAGCGGGCGGCCCTGCTTGGGACTGTCGAGCGGCGAGGCGGGATCGTCGGTGCGGCGGCCCTCGGACAGCAGGAAGCGGTAGAACTGCCGCATCGCCGACAGCCGCCGCGCCACGGTGCGGGGGGCGCCGTCCTTGCTCTGCACCGCCAGATAGGCGCGCAAATCCTCGGTGCCCGCCGCCTCCAGCGCCACGCCGCGCTGTGCCAGCCAGCGGCCGAGGTCGGCAAGGTCGCGCTCGTAGGCCAGCCGCGTGTTCACCGCCGCCCCCCGCTCCGCCGTCAGCATGTCGAGGAAGGCGTCCAGATGCGGTGAGGTGGCGAGCGGGCGCGGCTTGCACGGCCGGCCGCGGCGCTTGGCACCTGATTTGGCGCCTGATTTGGCGGGGGGCTTGCTGCCGGTCATGGTGTCGGCGTCATGATTGTGATGGGTTCCCCGGGCATGAGGTCAGTCGGCGGTCGAGGTGGGCGTGGAAGGGCCGGCGATGGCGGCCATCGCCTCGCGAACCAGCGCGCGGGCATCCGGTTCCAGCCCGACCGCCTTCAGGTTGGCCGCCACACGGGCGGTGACGACGGGCGGCAGGGTGGCTGGTCCGGCCTCCCCCAGCAGAAGCAGGGCGACGGCCACCGTCTCGCCGATACGCCCGCCGGCCGCGGCGTCGCCCAGCCGCTGCCACAGCGCCGGATCGACACCGGCGTCGCTGCCACTGGGCGGGCCGGCGCCATCGGTGGCGGCCATCCACGTCTCGTCCGGGATCGAAACTCCGGTAGCCTGAAGAAGCGCCAACTGACCGGCGACACGGCTGCGGGCGGAGCTGTCGGCGCCGCGCAGCGCCTCATCCAACCATGCGGTCAGAGCGTGCGGGTCTTGAGCCCCCTGCCCTGTCGCCACCACGGCCAGCGGCCACAGCCAGGCGGTATCGGCGCTCCGTCCGCTGCGCAGGGCCAGATCCTGCCAGCGCCGCGCCTGATCGAGGCGCCCTTGCGCGTAATAGAGCCGCGCCGCCGCCGGGGCCAGCGCCGCGGCATCGCCGGTCGGCGACACGCTGTCGAGCAGCGCGGCGGCGGCACCGCCGACCGGTCCGGCACGCAGACGCGGGTCGACCAGCTCCACCGCCAGGGCGGCCAGCGCCACGCGCCGCCGCCCGTCCATCGCCGCCACCATCGCCTGATGGACCAGCGCGCGGGTGCGGGCGCCACGGTCGCGCCGGGCGATGTCGCGGACCCGAAGCAGCTCGTCCCCCACCGCCGGCACCTGGACATAGAGGTCCTGCAACTGGCGGGCGTCGAGAAACAGGGAGGCCGCGGCCCGTTCCCCCGCGGCGGCACGGGTGGCGGCATCGACGGCAGGGTTGGTGGCGATGGCGGCCAGCGCCGGCGGCTTGTCCAGCGGCAACCGCTCGGGCGGCACGCCGATCCGCGCCGTCCGCATGGCGGCAAGCAGCAGCGCCAATCCGTCGCCATCCTCCTCCAGGGACAGCGAGCGGGCGGAGGGTGGGGCGGCGCCGGCCAAGGCCTCGGCAACCAGCAGGAAGGAGTCGGAGCGGCGGCCGCCGCCGCGCAGGCCCGCCAGCGCCTCGTCGGTGCCGGCGCGATCGCCGGCGCGGGCGCGGCAGAACAGCGCCAGCTTGCTCCAATAGGCGGAGACGAAGCTCTTGCCGCGGGCCAGCGCGCGCGGACAGTCCAGGCCGCCACGCACCAGTTCGGCATCGGTCAGCGCCCTGGCCGCCGGCTCGTCCGCCGCCAGCGCCGCCGGCAAAAGTCCGGCCAGTTCGGCCGCCCCAGCGGGATCGCCAAGCCGCGCCAGCTTCTCGATGCGCAAGGCGCCCAGGCGGCGGGGCGGCGGCGGCTCTCCGATCGCGACGGCGGGGGAGCCGGCGCTCAGCAGCAGCCGGCGCTCCAGCACCTTGACGGTGGGGGATGGTGTGTCGACCGGCAGGGCGGCGATCAGGGGCAGAAGCTCCGCCCGGCCGATGCCGCGCCAGGGATCGCCGCCCAGCCCTTGCAGACCGGCGAGGGGGCCCGCACCGTCCGGGTCGGGTGCGCCCAAGGGCTCACGCGCGACGGGGGCCGGCCGCGCCACCACCGGAGAAACGGCGGGCGGCGGCTTTACCACGGGCGGGTAGGCCGGCACGACGGGCAGGGCAGGAACGGAAGCGGGGGGCCGGGGCGAAGGGGCGGTTTCCACCGCGGCATCCGGCGTCAGCCGGATCGGCGGACCGGCCACCTGCGCGGCGGCCACCACGGCCCAGCTGGCCGCCAGCAGTCCTGCCAGAACCCCGGCCAGCAGCGGAACGGCTCCCTGAGGGACGTCCCCGGGTCGGGCACCCCCGGCCGGTTGTCGGGGTTCAGCGCGGGAAGCGCTCATCCGGCAGAACCTTCTCCACCGTTTTCGACGGAGCCGGCAGGTCCCACGAGGCGAGGAACACCATGCCACCGGCGATCACCAGCAACAGCAGGACGAAGAGGATCGAGAGAAACCGGCTCATGGCACCAGGGACGTGTTGTGTCGGAAAACGGAGGAACGGAGCGGAGCTACCACGCCCTGCGTCCGCGGGGCTTGGGACAAGCAATGGCTTTTCTGCTAAAGCATCCGCGACCCCGGCCATGGCGCAGGCCGCATGGCACTGACCGAAGACCGGGCGGCGGCGCAGTGTAGCCACAGGTTGGACCGCCGCGCAACCCGTCCACCAGTCCCTCCCGGGCTTCCGGATCGGGCCGGAGGGACGCGGGAGCTTGCGGGGCCGGGGCGCTTGTGCCGGCCAGCTTTCGGCGGGTATGAGTGTTGTCTGTTGCAGCGGTGTGACGGCCGGCGGAAACGCCGGCAGGCTGGCGCCGGAGAGTGCGGGTGGCGATCGGATGGATGTGATGGGACTGCGCAAGGCGATGACGGCCCAAGGTCCGGGTACTGGTCCGGGTACGGCGGAGGATGCGGAGCCGCTGCTGCCGCGCACCGTGGTGCTGGTCGGGCTGATGGGGGCCGGCAAGAGCGCCATCGGGCGCCGGCTGGCGACGCGCCTGCACCTGCCCTTCCGCGACGCCGACACCGAGATCGAGGCCGCCGCCGGCTGCACCATCGCCGAGATCTTCGCCCGTGACGGCGAGCCGGTCTTCCGCTCGGTCGAACGCCGCATCATCACCCGTCTGGTGAAGGACGAGCCGGTGCATATCCTGGCGACCGGCGGCGGCGCCTTCATGGATCCGGAGACCCGCGCCGCCATCCGCCAGCACGGCGTGTCGGTCTGGCTGCGCGCCGAACTGGAGGTGCTGGTCGCCCGCACCGCCCGGCGCACCCATCGCCCCATCCTGAACCAGGGCGACCCGCGCGCCATCCTGGGCCGGCTGATGGAGCAGCGCTATCCCGTCTATGCCGAGGCCGACCTGACCGTGGTCAGCGACGAACGCCCGCCCGATGTGACGGTGGAACTGGTGATCGACGCGCTGGAGGCGCATTTCGGCGTCCAGCTTCCCCACCGCCAAAATCCTGGGCACAATCAGGGGCAAGGCCAGAGCAACGCCCAGCGCAGCGGCCGGCCTGGGAAGGCCGACGCCACCTGATACGCCTTAAGCCCCTTTCCTGAACCACCAGCTTCGCGGACTGCCCCGATGACCTCCGTCAACGCCACCACCCCGGCCGCACTCGACACCGTCCGCCTGGAGCTGGGCGCACGCAGCTACGACATCCTGGTCGGCGACGGCGTTCTGGCCGATGCCGGGGAGCGCATCGCCGCCATCACCCGCGGCCGGGCGCCCATCGTGGTGACCGACGCCAACGTGGCGCCGCTGCACCTGGACACGCTGAACGCCGCGATGCTGGAGGCGGGGATCGCCCCACAGCCGGCCATCGTCCTGCCGGCCGGCGAGAAGACCAAGGACTTCGCCCATTTCCAGCAGTTGATGGACGACGTCCTGGGCCGCGGCATCGAGCGCTCCACCGTTCTGCTGGCGCTGGGCGGCGGAGTGATCGGCGACATCACCGGCTTCGCCGCAGCGTCGGCATTGCGCGGCATCGACTTCATCCAGGTGCCGACCACGCTGCTGTCCCAGGTCGACAGCTCGGTCGGCGGCAAGACCGGCATCAACAGCCGCCACGGCAAGAACCTGATCGGCGCCTTCCACCAGCCGCGTCTGGTCATCGCCGACACCGCCACGCTCGACACCCTGCCCCGGCGCGAGGTGCTGGCCGGCTATGCCGAGGTGGTGAAGTACGGCCTGATCCGCCAGCCCGACTTCTTCGCCTGGCTGGAGCGGAACGGCCGGCGCGTGGTGGACGGCGACAGCGACGCCCGCCGCCACGCTGTGACGGTCAGCTGCCGCGCCAAGGCCGACATCGTCGGTGTCGACGAACGCGAGAGCGGCGACCGGGCGCTGTTGAACCTGGGGCACACCTTCGGCCATGCGCTGGAGGCGGCGACCGGCTTCGGCCAGACCCTGCTGCATGGCGAAGGGGTGGCGATCGGCATGGTGCTGGCCTTCGACCTGTCGGTCCGTCTGGGGCTGTGTCCTGCCGAGGACGCGCGGCGCGCCCGCGCCCATCTGGCCGATGTCGGCCTGCCGGTGCGCCCGGCCGACATTCCCGGCGTCGCCTGGGACGTCGACGGGCTGGTCCGGTCGATGGCCAAGGACAAGAAGGTGCAGGACGGCCGCATCACCTTCATCCTGGCCGACCGCATCGGCAACGCCTTCACCCGCCGCGACGTCGATGCCGCCACCGTCCGCGCCGTTCTGGAAGAGGCGGTCCAGCCCGCCTGATTTCCACTCATCACGGATAATCAGTCTTTCGCACAATAGCCGCGGCAACGGCTGCGCCCCCATACTCCGCTTCAAGATCGCGGCCATCCGGCCGCGGCGGCGACGGGGAGGATGCGTGATGAAGGCGATGCTGGGGATGTCGGCGATGGGAGCGGTGCTGCTGCTGGCGGCGGCGCCTGCCATGGCGCTGGAGGTTCGCGAACAGGCGACGATCAAGGCGCCGATCGAGCAGGTGTGGAAGCAGATCGGCCCCTTCTGCGCGATCGGCGACTGGCACCCGGCGGTGGAAAGCTGCACCCTGCGCAAGACCGGCAACAAGCAGGAGCGCGACATCGCGCTGAAGGGCGGCGGCGCCATCCAGGAGCGGCTGACCGGCCTTTCCGCCGCCAAGCACCGGATGCGCTACACCCTGCTGAGCGGACCGCTGCCGGTTAGGAACTACACCTCCACCATCCGGCTGAGCGCGGTGGACGCCCGAACCACCCGGATCATCTGGTCGTCGCGCTTCGAGGCCAACGGCGCCTCCGACACGGACGCGCGCAAGGCGATCTCCGGCATCTACACCAGTGGCTTCGACGGTCTGCGCAAACGTCTGGACTCAGGCCAATAACCGGATCGGCGGCGGCAATGACCCGGCGCACGCGGGAAGTTTTCGACAATCAGTTCTATTGACTATCCGCGCATCAAGCTGACAGGATCGTGTATGCCGCGCTGCGAAATCGCGGTCGAGTGCATCGTTCGTCCACAAAACCTGCAATCACGAGGGAGATGGGACACATGCCGACACGCCGACTGATGCCCGACGTCATCAAGAACCAGGAACTGACCTGCCTGCCGCCGGACGCCACCGTGCGCGACGCCGCCACGCTGATGGCGGAAAAGCGCATCGCCGCCGTGCTGATCACCGAAGGACGGACGCTGAAGGGCATCGTCACCGAACGCGACATGACCACCCGCGTGATCGCGGCCGGGCTCGCCCCCGACACCACCCCGCTGTCGGCGGTGATGACCGCCGATCCCGACACGCTGGAACCCTCGGCCACCGCGCTGGCGGCACTCGACCTGATGGAACGTCACCATTACCGCCACTTGCCGATCGCGGTGAACGGCGAGGCCGTCGGCATGGTGTCGATCCGTGACCTGTTCGCCGTGGTACGGACCCATCTGGAGGACGAACTGCGCAACCGCGAGGCCTACATGTTCGGCAGCGGCTATTCGGCGGAGGCGACTGTCGGCTGATCGGGGACCGGGAGTTGACCTATAGGTAACGCTGCGTTGCGGCGGGGTCGGGTTGACCGGGCGCCCGGCCCCGTCGATAGTCGAGGGTGAGCCATCCTCACTGCCGAACTGGAAAGCCCGATGTCCGCGCCCTCGCTGTCCGCCCCCACCGCGCGCGAGCCCATCCACACCCGCCGTGTGACCTGCCAGGGCTTTCGGCGTGCCGATGGGCTGTGGGACATCGAAGGCCATCTAACCGACGTCAAGAGTTACGGCTTCCACACGGAGGAACGCGGGCATCTGGAGCCGGGGACACCGATCCACCAGATGTGGATGCGCCTGACCATCGACGACAAACTGACCGTCCAGGCGGTGGAGGCGGTGACCGAACACAGCCCCTACAACGCCTGCGCCAGCATCACGCCACGGTTTCAGCAGCTGGTGGGCCTGCGCATCGGTCCGGGCTGGACCCGGGCGGTGAAGGACCGGCTGGGCGGGCCGAAGGGGTGTACCCATCTGGTGGAGCTGCTGGGACCGCTGGCGACCACCGCCTTCCAGACCGTCTATCCGATTCTGGCCCGCGAGGCGGCGGAGCGCGCGAAAGCCTCCGGCAAACCGGCCCAGGACGACGGCAAGAGGCCGGTTCTGCTGAACATGTGCCACATTTTCGACAGCAACGGCGAAGTGGTGCGCAAACATTGGCCAGCCCATTACACCGGCCACCAAAACGAAGACGCCGCCCGGGAAGAGGCGGCGGAATAACATACGAATTCACCCCGGGGCGGCGGCAAGGAGGCTGCCCGGCGGGAGAAGGCGCCGGGTGGCGCTGTTCAGGCCTCCAGGCCGGGTCGGACCGAAGCTGCCTGGGTCTGACCAGGCGTGGGGAAATTGCCGCCTTCGGCGACCGCAGCCTTGACCCCTTCGGCGTCGTCGACCGGCGGCAGTTCGAAAGGTGTGCCGATGAACGGGTCGCTGCCGCCATGGCCGGCACGCTGGTGGCCGTCCTCCGTGCAGGCACGGCGGTAATAGGACGCGATGAAGACACGCACCGCGGAGGTCAGTGTGACATCCGCGTCCTCCGGCTTGATGCCTTTACGGCGCGCCTGCTCCTCGATCCGCTCCTTGATCTGGGTGCAGAGGCGGTTGACGGTCATGCCTTCCCGACGGCCGATATCCTCCAGAGCATCCCACATCGACGGTTCCAGCCGCATGCTCGTGCGGTGTCCGCCGATCATGATGTTCTGGCTCCTCAGCGGTTCCACCCCCGCATGGGAAGTGTTCACGCGCTTTTTCTTCGGCCCACGCTTCGCCATCCGCAGCCCCTTCCACGAAGCCGCCGGCGGACATGCGAAGTTTGTGTCCGCCACGGCGCGATAAATGGTTGCATATATAGCACTCTACTAAACGCGGCGGGAATTGCAACCACGCTAGCGTCTCTCATTCTTACAAGTTTTCCTAAAATCGACTCTTGGTTGCATCCATATGTATGCTATTTCCAGCGCTCAACCACTCGTTATTTAAAGCGCACTAACGGTCAGTTTTTCAGCAGCTTGCGTAAGAGAACGGGGCTTTGCCTTACGCCCAGGCTTCCCTGGGAGATGCTTCAGGCCCAGGCTTCACCGGGAGGATTTCATGCCCCGGCTTCGCCGGGTGCGTGAGTGGTCAGTCCCAGCGCATGCACTCGCTCGCGCAGTTCGTCCGCCAGCAGCGCGTAGACCATCCGCTGACGCTCCACCCGCGACTTGCCGGCGAAGGCGGCGGAAACGATGGTGACGTGAAAATGGGTTTCGCCGGCGGCGTCCGCCCCGGCATGGCCGGCATGGCGGGCGCTGTCGTCGACGACCTCCAACCGGTCCGGCGCCAGTCCGGTGGTCAGCTTTTCGCGGATGCGCGTGGCGTATTCCATGGCAGGTTCCTGATGTCTCGGCACTAATCGGGGATGGATGGAAGGGGCTGCGGCGGAGGAGCATGTCCGGGCAGCCGCACCGGCAGTCAGGAGACGGTGCGTTCCCTGCCCTGTCAAGCGCCTGTCAAGCCCGGCGTCCCGCAGATTGCGGATGACGGAAGCTCGATTCGGCGTGCTTGCCAGAGCCATCGGCTCTTCCCATACTTGGCCGATGACCAGGAACCGCGCCCGCTCCAGTTACGACAGCTATGCCGCCCCGCGTGCGGCCACCCGTGTGTGCGACCATCCCGATTGCGTCGCCGCCGGCGAATATCGTGCGCCGAAGAGCCGCAGCAGCCTCAACGAATACTGGTGGTTCTGCCTGGACCACGTCCGGGAGTACAACCGCGCCTGGGACTATTACGCCGGCATGTCCACCGACCAGATCGAGGCGGAGGTGCGGCGCGACACCACATGGCAACGGCCGAGCTGGCCGCTCGGCAAATGGGCGACGCAGGAGCGCTTCATCCGCGACCGCGTCGTCAACGGCTTCAGTTTCGAATTCGGCCAGGACACCGGCAAGACGAAGGATGAGGAAAAGGCGCAACGGCGCAACCATGCCCGCACCGACGAGGAAAAGGCACTGGCGGTCCTCGAACTGACGCCCCCTGTGGACTTCACACGGATCAAGGCACGCTATCGGGAGCTTGCGAAAAAGCATCATCCCGATGCCAACGGCGGCGACAAGGCTGCGGAAGAACGCCTGAAAGAAATCAATCAGGCCTACAATACGCTGAAAGCCTGTTATGCTGCCTGAACCCCCGTTGGCGGGCCGGGTCAATCCCGCGGCCGCCGGACAACCGACACTCGCTGGAACGTAAGAAACCACCCATGGCTTCCCAAGGAGCGACCCAGGCCAGCTCGGCCCTGTTCGACCACAAGCCCGACACGACGGTCTCGGTGCGTGAGGTCTTCGGCATCGACAGCGACATGCAGGTGCCGGCCTTCAGCCAGCGCACGGAGCATGTGCCCGACCTCGACAGCGCCTACCGCTTCGACCGGGACACGACGCTGGCCATCCTCGCCGGCTTCGCCTACAACCGCCGCGTCATGGTCCAGGGCTATCACGGCACCGGAAAGTCGACCCACATCGAACAGGTCGCCGCCCGGCTGAACTGGCCCTGCATCCGCGTCAACCTGGACAGCCACATCAGCCGCATCGACCTGATGGGCAAGGATGCCATCGTGCTCCGCGACGGCGTGCAGGTCACCGAATACCGCGAGGGCATCCTGCCCTGGGCCTTGCAGCATGCCTGCGCCCTGGTGTTCGACGAATATGACGCCGGCCGCCCGGACGTGATGTTCGTGATCCAGCGCGTGCTTGAGGTGGAAGGCAAGCTGACGCTGCTCGACCAGAACCGCGTCATTCGTCCGCATCCGGCCTTCCGCCTGTTCGCCACCGCGAACACCGTGGGCCTGGGCGACACCACCGGCCTGTATCACGGCACCCAGCAGATCAACCAGGGCCAGATGGACCGCTGGAACATCGTGGCGACGCTGAACTACCTGCCGGTCGACGCCGAGGTGAAGATCGTCCAGGCCAAGGTCGCGTCCTACGACGACGCCAGGGGCCGCGACACCGTGGCGTCGATGGTGCGTCTGGCCGACCTGACCCGCGCCGGCTTCATCAACGGCGACATCTCCACCGTCATGAGCCCGCGCACGGTCATCACCTGGGCCGAGAACGCGCGGATCTTCAACGACGTCGCCTTTGCCTTCCGCATCACCTTCCTGAACAAATGCGACGAGGTGGAACGGCCGACGGTGGCCGAATACTACCAGCGCTGCTTCGGCGTCGAGCTGCCGGAGACGGGGGTTCAGGCGAACCTCGTGTGATCCTGTGCGCCGCGCCCCGCTCTTCGGTGAAGTCGGGGCGCGGCACACAAGGATTCACGCGGACCGGGGCGGATGGCATCACTGGGCAAGAGCTTGTATCAGCGGTTCAAGTCCCGGCATGTCCGTAAACGCCATGCCCTGTTCCGTGTCGATCCTGCCCACCGCGCCTTAATTGTCCCAAGAACAAAGACGCCCCGCGATGACCACCCAGAACGACACCCCCGTCGAAGCCTTCAAGCGGTCCACCACCGCCACGGTGCGCGCCATGTCCCGGCGGGCGGAGGTGCAGGTGGGCTTTTCGTCCGATCCGCCGGGGCTGTCGGGCCAGCGGGTGCGGGTGCCACTGCCGGCGCGCGATCTCAATCCGGTGGAGGTCGCCAAGCTGCGCGGGGCGGCCGATGCCGTGGCGCTGCGGCTGCGCTATCACGACGCCACGGTGCATGCCCACCGCATGCCGCTGGGCGATGCCGCGCGCCAGGCCTATGACGCGATGGAACAGGCGCGCTGCGAGGCGCTGGGCAGCCGCGACATGGCCGGCGTCGCCCATAATCTGGAAGCAGCGCTGGACGATCGCTACACCCGCCAGGGCTTCGACCGTTTCGAGGACCGCGGGCAGGTGCCCCTGTCCGAAGCGCTGCGGCTGATGGCGCGCGAGGCGATGACCGGCGCGCCGCCGCCGCCCGCCGCCGCCCATGCCGTCGACCTCTGGCGCCCCTGGATCGAGGAGCGGCTGGGCAAGGACATGAAGGGGCTGGCGAACTACGCCGGCGACCAGGAGGCCTACGCCAAGACGGTCCGCCGCCTGCTGGCCGATCTCGACATGGAAGTCGGGCAGGAAGCCGACCAGGAGGAGGAAGAGGATCAGCAGACCCAGTCCTCCGAGGACGAGGAGTCGCCCCAGCACGGCCAGACCCGCGGCCAGGACGAGGACCAGTCGGACTCCGAATCCATGGCCTCGTCGGAGATGCAGGACTCGTCGGAGGCCGGCGACAGCGCCGAGGAGGGTGCAGGCGAGGAAGGCGACATGGAGATGGGCGAGGGCGAGGGGGCGGAGGAGCCCGCCGGCCCCGGCCAGCCCTGGCGCAACGATGCCAACCGCCGCAACGAGCCCGATCCCAACGCCTACAAGGCCTTCACCACGCAGTATGACGAGGTGGTCGACGCCGCCGACCTCTGCGACCCGGCGGAGCTGGAACGGCTGCGCCACCTGCTGGACCAGCAGCTGCAGCACCTCCAGGGCGTGATCTCCAAGCTGGCGAACCGCTTGCAGCGGCGCCTGATGGCCAAGCAGCAGCGCTCCTGGAACTTCGACCTGGAGGAGGGCATCCTCGACGCCGCCCGGCTTGCCCGCGTTGTCGCCAACCCGGTCCTGCCGCTCTCCTTCAAGAAAGAGAAGGAGATGGACTTCCGCGACACGGTGGTGTCGCTGCTGATCGACAATTCCGGCTCCATGCGTGGCCGGCCGATCTCCATCGCCGCGATGAGCGCTGACATCCTCGCCCGCACGCTGGAGCGCTGCGCGGTGAAGGTCGAGGTGCTGGGCTTCACCACCCGTGCCTGGAAGGGCGGACAGGCGCGCGAGGCCTGGGTCGCCGCCGGCAAGCCGGCGCATCCCGGCCGCCTGAACGACCTGCGCCACATCGTCTACAAGGCCGCCGACATGCCGTGGCGCCGCGCCCGCAAGAATCTGGGCCTGATGCTGCGCGAAGGCATCCTGAAGGAGAACATTGACGGCGAGGCGCTGCAATGGGCGCACAACCGGCTGCTCGGCCGGCCGGAACAGCGCCGTATCCTGATGGTGATCTCCGACGGCGCTCCGGTCGACGACTCGACCCTGTCGGTGAATGCCGGCAATTATCTGGAACGCCATCTGCGCCAGACCATCGAGCAGATCGAGACCCGCTCGCCGGTCGAGCTGGTGGCGATCGGCATCGGCCACGACGTGACCCGCTACTACCGCCGCGCCGTGACCATCGTCGATGCGGAGCAGCTGGGCGGCACGATGATGAACAAGCTGGCGGAACTGTTCGACGAGGACGACCGCCGCGGTGGCCGTCGCGGCTGGCGTTGAGGTAAGGAAGCGGGCAGGAGGTTTCCATATTTTTCAACGACTTAGACGGAAACACCGGCCCGGTTTAGGGTGTATCCTTACCTGCGAAAGCCGGCTTCGCGCCCTCTCCGGTGTCGGGAGGGGAAGGGAGGGAAAGAGTTGGCGTCGTTTTCTCCCCCGCCCTCGCCGCGTCCTTCTTCTCCTCCTCCAGCACCAGGCGCCAGAGTTCGGTCATGCCGGTGCGGCCGCGCAGCGACCGGCCGCCCTGGCGGACCAGCGGGACGGCGTCCTTGCCCTTGGCAGCGGTGACGCCGCTGGTCAGCACGATAACCTCGGACTCGCCCTGGAGGGCGGCCGACAGCTCCTCGATGCGGGCGGCGACGTTCACGGTGTCGCCGACGATGGTGTAGTTGATCCGGCTGTCGGAACCGATGTTGCCGACCACCACCGGGCCGCTGTGCAAACCGACGCGGACTTGGATCGGCGCCCGGCCCTCGGCGACGCGGCGGCGGTTGTCGGCACGGATGGCATGATGGATCGCCAGCGCCGCGCGCAGACCGCGGACGGCATGGTCCTCCTGCGCCTCCGGCGCGCCCCAGAAGGCCATCAGGGAATCGCCGATGAACTTGTCCACCGTGCCGCCCTCCGCCTCGATGCAGGCGGCGAGCAGGGTAAAATGCTCGTTCAGCAGGGCGGCGGTGTCGGCGGCGGCCATATGCTCGGCCATGCGGGAGAAGCCGCGGATGTCGGTGAACATCACCGTCACCTCGCGCTGCACCGAGTCGAGACCACCCTCGGTTTCGCGCTGGCGCATCAGACGCAGGACCAGCGCCTTCGGGACATAGGTCTCGAACCAGCGCAGGCCGGCGACCATGGCGTTGAAGGCGGTGGCGGCGCGCGCCATCTCGCGCAGGCGGGAGTCGGGAAGGTCGGGGATGGCGCGGAATTCGAAGGCGCGGACGCGGTCGGCGGCCTCGGCCAGCCGCGCCACCTGACGGCTGATCCGCCGCCCGACCAGCAGCGCCACCCCAACCGACACCAGCAGGATGGCGAAACCGACAGCACCGGTGATGTAGAGGCGGCGGATCTCCACCCCCATCTCGCCGTCGCGATAGCCAATGCCGATGATCCAGTCCTGCTGGCCGTACCCCGCCATCTTGCGGGTCAGGAAGATGTAGTCGCTGCCCAGCACGCGGACGCCGCGCGCCTCCACCCGCTTCTTCAGCGACTGGACGGGCACGCCGCTGGACCACAGCGCCGCCAACGCCGGGTCGTCGACCTGGTCGATGCGCGGCAGCGGCGGACCGTCCAGCTTGCCGGAAAAGTCGAAGCTGCGGCCGACCAGCGCCGGATGGGCCAGCACATGGCTGTGGTCGTACAGCACGAAGGCGTTCAGCCCCTGCTCCACATACAGCACCGACAGGAAGCGCGACAGGTCGCCCAGCGAGACGCCGACCGCCACCTGCCCCATATAGCGGCCGTCGCGCCGCACCGGCTGGTAGAGGGTGACGAAGCTGTTCTGCGCCTCCTTCAGCCAGCGCGGGTCGGCCCAGCTGGCGGCACTGCGATTGGGGCCGTCCAGCACCTCCGGCGGGATGTCGCTGTCGCCCTGCATGTCGAAGGGATCGGCGACCAGCCCGCCATTCAGCCGGCCGACGCGGACCCCGGTCAGGTCCGGGCGGATGAAGGCGAGGCCGGTGACGTCCGGGGCGCCGGCCAGCGCACCGCGCAGCGTGTCGATCATCGCCGTATTGTCGCCGGCGCGCAGGTCGCCGCGTTCTATCAGCCCGGCGACGAAGCGGGCCATTTCCCGTGCCGGGTCGAGCTGATGGCGGACCCGCACCTCCACCCCGGCCAGCGCCAGATCGGCCTTGTCGTTCAGCAGGGCGAAGGTGTTGGTGCTGGCGCTGACCAGACCCAGAACCAGGACGCTGGCGACCGCCGCCAGCATCAGCGACCCGAATCCCGCCACCAGCACCGCGGCAATGGGCAGCCGAAGACGTCGGCGCCCAGCAGGCTTTGACCCCGACTTCGACGCAGGCTTCCCCGCCGCTTTGCCGGCCGGTTTCACGGCCGTCGCCGGAAGGGTCGGGGCAATCGGAGTGCGCGCTGAAGGGGTATCGGGCATGCGCGGCAGCCTACCCGCCCATCCGTCCGGCGGCAACCCGCCGAGCTGTATCCTTACGCGGATTTCATGCCGTTTTGCTCATGCCCGACGGCAGACGCTATTCGCCGACAATCACCTTCACCCGCTGGCCTGGCGGCAGCGGTGTGCCTGGCGGCAGGTCGTTGATGATCCGGAACAATTCTTCGGCGTAGGGCTCCTGGGGCATGCGGCGAATGAGGCTGGCAACGCCATCGCCAGACTGCACCGTCGTCACCTGAATACGGCGGGGGCGATAGCGGGCGGCCTCCTCCGCGGTCATGCGGTGGAAGCTGTTGGCCGCCGCCTGGAAATCGCCATCGAAACGAGGCAGCGATCCGGCGGGTGCCAGGAAGGTGAAACGGTACATCTTCCCGTCCGGTGCGCGGATCGCCACCAGACGGATGTCGGCGCTGTTGCCGTCGGACTCACCGCGCGTGGTGGCGGTGGCCGCCGCCATGCCGCCGATGGTGAGGCGCTCGACATTGGACAGGTTCGCGTTCCTTCCCCACACGCCGGTCAGGAAAGCGGCGGGGTCGGAGACGCCGACCGCCGATCCGCCGTCGAAGGCCATGGCGGTGCCGTTCTGCCCCTTGGCGACCACCTGATCGGCACCGTTCAGCAGCGAATAGCCCTGCGGCACCGTGAAGGCGATGCCGAGCTGCGGGTGGGCGAAGGTCCGGCCGCGGACATAGCCGTTCTCCGGACTGTCGCCATAGATCATGCCATCCACCGCCGCAAAGTAAGGATCGCGCGGGCGGGCGCCGCCCTGCGGCATGGCGCGGGCGAGATCGGCGGCGCGGCGCACGCGCTCCTCGGTCGCCGGATGGCTGGCGAGAAAATCGAATCCGCCCTCTCCCTTGTTGCCGTCGCGCAAACCCTCATACTGGCTGTCGCGGCGCAGGGTCTCCAGGAAGGTCGCCATGGCGAAGGGGTCGTAACCGGTCAGCCGCAGCGTCTCGACGCCGAGCTGGTCGGCCTCCAGCTCCTGCTCGCGGGAATAGCTGGCGACCACCGCAGTGCCGCCCAGACCGGCCAGCTGCGCCAGCGTGTCGTTGCCGAACACCAGCCCGACACCGGCGGCGAGCAGGCCAGCGATGGTCTGCCGCGTCTGGCGCTGGGCCGAATGGTGGGCGGTGACGTGGCCGATCTCGTGCGACAGCACGCCGGCCACCTCGGCCTCGTCCTTTGCCAGCGCCAGCAGGCCGCGGGTGACGTAGACATAGCCGCCGGGCAGGGCGAAGGCGTTGACGACGTCGCTGTCCAGCACGGTGAAGGTCCATGGCTCGCGCGCCAGCGCGGTGGTGGCGGCGAGCTTGCGGCCGAGCCGGTCGATATAGCCCTGGAGCCGGGCATCCTTCACCGCCCCGCCGAACTGCGCCAGGATTTTCGGGTGTTCCTGCGCGCCCAGCGCCGCCTCGTCACCGCCGGACAGGACATTGTCGAGCAATCCGGCGCGGGCCGGGGCGGGTCCAACCATGGCGGGTATCGCCACCGCGAGCAGGATGCTGGCCAGTGCGGTGCGGAGGGGCTTGCGGAAGGGAATATGGGTCGGCATACCGGTCAAAACCCCGCCCGGCGGCGGATGTTCCGCAAGGACCGCGCTCCCCATGCGACTTGTCACGCTCCCGCTTGTGCGCTTGCCAGCCCTGTTGCTGGTTTGCCTGCTGCTGGCCGGGCTGTCGCTGACCGGTGCCGCTTCGGCGGATGGGCTGCGGGTCAGCGCCGTTCTGGACGGCGACACGCTGGAACTGGAGGACGGCCGCCGGGTCCGGCTGGCCGGGATAGAAGCGGCCAAACCGCCGCGCTACGCCAATCCCGCCGACGGGCGCGTCTGGCCGCTGGCGGAGGCGGCGACCGCGGCGCTGGCCGATCTGGCGCTGGGTCGCCGTGTCGTCCTGCATGGGCCGGCGCCGGTCGATCGCCACGGCCGGCTGCTCGCCCATCTGGTGCGGGAGGATGGGCTGTGGCTGCAATCGGCGCTGCTGGTACGCGGGCTGGCGCGGGTCCACACCCGGCCCGACGCGCGCGCCTATGCGGCGGAGCTGCTGGCCGGCGAGGAGGCCGCGCGCAACGCCGGGCGCGGGCTGTGGCGCAGCCGGGTCTATGCCGTGCGCGACGCCGCTGACCCGGACGAGCTTTTCCGCGACCGTGACAGCTATCAGCTGGTGGAGGGCGTGGTGCTGGCGGTGTCCAAGAGCGGCGGCGAGACCTGGCTGGATTTCGGCGCCGACTGGCACAGCGACGTCACCGTCCATATCGGCCGCGCGGCGATGCGCGAGGTCACCCGCGCCGGCATCGACCCGTTGTCCTACGAGGGGCGGCGGGTGCGCGTGCGGGGCTGGATCACGCTGCGCAATGGCCCCATGATCGAGATCACCCATCCCGAACAGATCGAACGGCTTGAGCGCGAGGCGGCCAGCAGCACCCGGCAACGCTCCGGCCCCGCCGATGACGATTTTGGGGACGACGACTGGTGGAATGAGGACGAAGGGGAGGACGACCTGGAATGAAGAAGCCGTCAATCGCACGCATGGCAGGACGCCTGCTTGCCGCCTTGTCTCTGCTGCTCACCGCCTTGCCGCTGCATCCGGCGCTGGCCGGCGGACCGGTGCTGACGATCGCCGTCGCCGGGGCGGAGCGGGTGTTCGACCGTGACACCCTGCTGGCCCGGCCGGACGTGGTGACCGTCGACATTCCCGCCGACGTGTCCTACGGCCGGCCAATGAGCTACCGCGCCGTGCCGCTTGCCAGTCTGCTCGGCACTGGTGCCTTTCCGCCCGGTGCCGTGCTGGAGGGGGTGGCGTCGGACGGCTTCACCGCGCAGTTGCCGCCGGAGCTGTGCCTGCGCACCGGTCCCGACGGCGCGGTCGCCTTCCTGGCGGTGGAGCCGGCCGACCGGCCCTGGCCCAACCTGCCGGGCAAGGAGATGTCCGCCGGTCCCTTCTATCTGGTCTGGGTGCGGCCGGAGGCGTCGGGGGTGCGCAGCGAACAATGGCCCTACCAGTTGGCCCGCATCGTCAGTTCCGACGATCCGCTGCGCCGCTGGCCGCAACTGGCGGTCGATCAGGGGCTTGCCGCCGACTCGCCCATCCGCGCCGGACAGGCGGTGTTCATCACCCAATGCATGGCCTGCCACACCCTGAACGGCGCCGGCAGCGCCGCAATGGGCCCGGACCTGAACCGGCCGATGAACCCGACAGACTATCTCACACCCGCCGGACTGAAGAAGCTGGTCCGGGATCCGCGCTCCGTCCGGACATGGCCCAACCAGCAGATGCCCGGCTTCGATCCGGCGATGCTGAGCGATGCCGACCTCGATCGCGTCATCGCCTATCTTGGGCATATGGCGGGACGGAAGGCTCCATAGGAGAGGGGCTTTCGCCCCTCTCCCACCGCTGACACCTCCGGAGGGGCGTCACAGGGTGGCGTTGAAGTCGTCCAGCAGCGCGGCGATGCGGCCGCTGTCGCTCTGGTCCATGATGACGCGGGCGCGCTTGCCCGCCTCCATCAGGTCGAGCGAACGGATGCGCTTCTTGACCGCCGGAACCGACAGCGGTGCCATCGACAGCTCGCGCACGCCCAGCCCCATCAGCAGCGCCGTATAGCGCGGGTCGCCGGCAATCTCGCCGCAGACCGACACCGGGATGCGGGCGCGCAGGGCGGCCTCCACTGTGAACTGGATCAGCCGCAAAACCGCCGGATGCAGCGGATCGTACAGCGTCGCGACCTGCTCGTCGGCGCGGTCGATGGCCAGCGTGTACTGGGTCAGGTCGTTGGTGCCGATGGAGAAGAAGTCGGCGGCATAGGCCAGCGCGTCGGCGGCCAGCGCAGCACCAGGCACCTCCACCATCACGCCCACCGGCGGCAGCGGATCGGCGATGGCGACGCCGCGGCGGCGCAGGCGGCGGGCGACCTGCCCCATCATCTCCCGCACCTTCTGAACCTCGACGACCGAAGCGATCATCGGCAGCAGGATGCGCAGCGGTCCGTGGGCACCGGCGCGCAGCATCGCGGCGAGCTGCGTCTCCAGCAGTTTCGGTTCGCGCAGGCCGAGGCGGATGGCGCGCAGGCCGAGCGCCGGGTTGGCAGGCTCGCCATAGCGCCCGGCCATCCAGCCGGCCAGCTTCTCGCCACCCAGATCCATGGTGCGGGCGGTGACGGTGCGGCCGCCCATCCCCTCGATCATGGTGCGCAGCACACCATACTGCTCGTCCTCGTCGGGCAGATGGTCGCGGTTCATGAACATGAACTCGGTACGCAGCAGGCCGATGCCCTGGGCGCCATGTTCCAGCGCATGGTCGAGGTCGCGCGGCAGCTCCAGGTTCGCCATCAGCGTCACGGCGGTGCCGTCGCGGGTCACGGCAGGCAGCTTGCGCAGGCTCTTCAACCCCTGGCGCTCGCGTTCACGGGCGGCACGGCGTTCGCTGTAGTCGGCCAGCACCTCGGCCGGTGGATCGATCAGCACGCGGCCCTGGAGGCCGTCGACGATCACCGTCACCCCGTTGCGCACCCCGGCCAGCAGGCCGGGAGCGCCCAGCACCGCCGGCAGGCCGAGCGATCGGGCCAGGATGGCCGTGTGCCCTTCCGCCCCGCCCAACACGGTGGCGAAGCCGCCGACGACGGTGGGATCAAGCAGGGCGGTATCGGCCGGGGTCAGCTCCTCAGCCAGGATGATGCTGCCGGGAGACAGGCTGCTGAAGGCCCGGTATTCCTGCTTCATCAGGTTGCGGGTCAGCCGCCGCCCGACCTCGCGGATGTCGTCGATGCGGCCGGCGAGATAGGCGTCGTCCATGCCGGCGAAGGTGGCGGCGATTGCGGCGATCTCCGCCTGGATGGCGGCCTCGGCGTTGATGCGGTCCTGCTTGATCCGATGTTCCACCCCGCGGGTCAGGCGCGAGTTGGTGACCATCGACAGATGGGCATCGAGCAGGAAGCCGATCTCCTCCGACGCCGAGTCGGGCAGGACCAGAGCCTTGCTCTTCAGCTTCTTGATCTGGCGGCGCGCCTTGGCGGCCGCCTCGTTGAAGCGGGCAACCTCGGCCTCGACCGCGTCGGGAGCGATGGCATATTCGGGGATGGCGACGGCGCCGCTCTCCACCACATGGGCCGGACCGATGGCGATGCCGGGCGATACGCCCAAGCCGCGCAGGGCGCGCCCAGAGCCGCTGGCCGAACCGCTCACCGGCTCGGAAGACGGCGTGCCGCCGGAGCCGCCGCGGTCGGGGCCGGTCACCGGGCCACCGGCGGGGATGGCGGCCGGAACGGCGGGGGGCAGGTCACTCTTCATCGAACTTGCGGTTGATCAGATCCAGGAGGGCGTCCATCGCGGCATCGGCCTGGGCGCCGCTGGCGCGCAGCTCCACCGTGGTGCCAGGACCGGCTGCCAGCATCATCAGCCCCATGATCGACTCGCCGGACACCACGGATTCACCGCGGCGCACCGAGATCTCGGCATTGAAGGTGGCGACCAGCTTGACGAATTTGGCCGAGGCGCGGGCGTGCAGGCCGCGCTGGTTGGTGATGGTGGCGGTGCGGCGGATTTCGCCGTCAGCGGATGCCGTGTCGTCGGGGTGGCTCATCGCGGGCGGTCAGTCCGACAGGAGGGTGGAGGCGACGTTGATGTATTTCTGCCCGGCGTCGCGGGCGGCGATCACCGACTTGTCCAGCGGCTCCGTCTTGCGCACGCTGGCGAGCTTGATCAGCATCGGCAGGTTGACGCCGGCGATCACCTCCACCTTCGCCTTGTCCATGATGGAGATGGCGAGGTTGGACGGCGTGCCGCCGAACATGTCGGTCAGCACCACGACACCCGACCCGTCGTCGACCTCCGCCACCGAGTTCAGGATGTCCTGGCGGCGCTGTTCCATGTCGTCGTCCGGGCCGATGCACACGGCGCGCACCTGCTGCTGTTCGCCCACCACGTGGAACAGCGCCGCGATGAATTCCTCGGCCAGCCGCCCGTGGGTGACAAGAACCATACCGATCATGGGACATCCTTCAAGGTTGGGTCCTCCCCGGAGACCTGCACGAGGGCCGCCGCCGCGGGGCAGCTGCGCTCATCGCATCTGGATCGTTGGTTGGACGCATGGTCGTCAAGGCGCAATTTGCATCATCCCTGATGGTTGGCCTGCTGGTTGGTCTGATTGGTGGTCTGCTGGTTATTGGCCGGGCCGCCCCCGGCGGTGCGCAGCCCAAGCCGCTCCAGCTCGCGGTGGCTCAGATTGACCCGCAGCCCCTGCTCCTTCAGCCACGCCGCCAGCCGTTCGGCAATGAAGACCGACCGGTGCTTGCCGCCGGTGCAGCCGATGGCGATGGTCAGGTAGCTCTTGCCTTCCTGGTTGTAGCGCGGCAGCAGCGGGCGCAGCAGCTCCGTCAGATTCTGGAAGAAGGCAGGGAAATCGGCATCGCTTTCAACCCGCGCGGCGACGGCCGGGTTCAGGCCGGTCAGCGGCCGAAGCTCCGGGTCGTAATGCGGGTTGGTCAGGAAGCGCACGTCGAAGACCAGATCGGCTTCGCGCGGAAGACCCTGACGGAAGGAGAAGGAGGTCACGAACACCTGCAGGGCTGCCTGGGCGTCACGCCGGAAATGCCCGGACAGGATGCGCCGCAAATCGTGAATGGACAGTTGCGTGGTGTCGATGGTGACGTCGGCTTCCTCCTTCAGCGGGAAGAGAAGGGCGCGTTCGCGCTGGATGCCGTCGGGGACGGTGCGGTCCTCCGCCAGCGGGTGACGGCGCCGCGTCTCGGTGAAGCGGCGTTGCAGGACCTCGTCGCCGCACTCCAGAAAGACCAGGCTGACGTCCAGTTCGCCGTCGCGCCGCAACTGCTCCAGTTCGTCCAGGAAGTTCTGCGCGGAAAAATCGCGGGTGCGGCTGTCGATCACCAGGGCCAGCGGCCGGCGTTTCGGGTCGGCCTGCCGGATCAGGGCGGGGACCAGCGACAGGCGCAGATTGTCCACCGCCTCGTACCCCAGATCCTCCAGCGCCTTCAGCGCCACCGACATGCCCGCCCCCGACATGCCGGTCACCAGCACGATGCGCCCGCGGGCGGCGGGATTGGCAGGGTCCGACGGCAGGTCGGACGGCAAGGAGTCGGGAGGTTTCATGATAGGGCCGACAGGCTGGCGGGCACCCGGGCCAGCCGACCGCCGCACAGGCTGCCGGCGGCAAGGCGGATCTTGGCGGGGGTGGAAGCATCGAAGGCGTGCAGGCCCAGACGGGGCAGGGTGACCCCTATCAGCGTTTCGGTCTCCGCCTCCGGCAGGCGGTCAACCTCGTCACGCGCAAGCAGATCGACGACGAGCCCGACCTGCGCGGACCCGGCGGACGGAACGGGAAGGATGCCGACTCCCCGCACCTCCAGCAACCCGGCCAGGGTGGGTGGGGGAGAAGCGGTCAGGCGACCGGATTCGCAATGCAGCGCCACCCGGTCATCCGCGACCAGCAGGGCGCCGCTGTCGATCAGTCGCAAGGCCAAATCCGATTTTCCCCGTCCGGACTCCCCACGCAGCAGCACGCCGATTCCGGAGAGCAAGACGCAGGTGCCGTGAATCGTCACCATAGTCTGGCGAAGGTGAGACGTGGCGCTGGTTCTGTCAATGGAAACGGAACGGTGTCCCACAGGGTCAGGCGGGGAAACCTGTCCGGGATCCCCCATCCGCTTCCGACCGTTCTTTCGGCGCGGATAACGGCAGCGCTGACCTCAGGCGCCGGCGGCGCCGCGCTGGGTACGGCGGATCGCCTCCAGCTCCAGGGCAAGCGCGTCGCGGCGCCGGATCATCTCGTCCAGATCCTCCAGTTCCGCCGCCTCCTGGCAGGCGTCGCGGAAGTCCTTTTCCCGCTTCAGCCGGACCAGCAGGACCTTGTAGTTGTCGGCAATGCTGGCAAGGTGGCGCTGCGCCCCCTGGAGCGCCTCGGCCAACTGGGTCCGCTCCTGCGCGGATTCCCGCATCAACCTTGCCAGTTCCCCCTGCTGCCTGCCGGCGTCGCGGATCAGGCGGGCCAGACGGTAGCGGCGCAGATCGACGACGTCACCCGAAGCCGGGCTGATGGCGGGCGGCCGGCGGGCAGCCGGAGACAGGATATGCACGGAGGAGTCGGGCGGAACGGACTCAGGCATGGCAACCCCACATCTTTGTTCCGGGGTACGGCCACCCTCCCGTTGCCGTGCGACGCAAGGACAAACAACCGGACCTATATGATCCTTTTGCCACAGCAGCCGACAAGCGAGAACGACCAAGGCCATGATCGATGCTTGGACACGGCTTGTCTAGCTGAGAGTGAGAAGGATGTATGAAATTCCGCAGAGTCTCTCACAACAAAGGCAGAGTCACCACGAAGTCGGCGCCCTCGATGGTCCCGTCCGATACCTGACGGTTTTTCGCAAATACTGAACCATTGTGCGCACTGACTATCTGCTTGGCGATCGAAAGGCCGAGACCGGAATGGGTCCCGAACTTCTCACCCGCCGGGCGTTCGGTATAGAAGCGGTCGAAAATCGCCTCCTCCTTGCCGTCGGGGATGCCCGGCCCCTGGTCGGACACGACCACCCTGACGCTGCGGCCGCTGCGCCGGGCGGTCAGCCGCACCGTGCCGCCGGGCGGCGAGAAGGACAGGGCGTTGTCGATCAGGTTCTGGAACACCTGGGTCAGGCGTCCCTCCAACCCCGGCACCACCAGCCGCTCGCCGGCCGGCACGTCCACCACGACGCGGGGCGGCTGGGGCAGGGCCTCGCCATCGGTGCCATCCCCTTCGCCGGCCGCCACCCGTTCGTCCATGGTTGCGGCAACCGTCTGGCGCAGTTCGGCCAGCATGGTCAGCAGCAGCCCGATGTCCACCGGTTCCGGCTCGGCCCGCGACAGCTCGGCGTCCAGGCGGGAGGCGTTGGAGATGTCGCTGATCAGCCGGTCCAGCCGCTGCACGTCGTCGGCGATGATCGCCATCAGCCGGTCGCGATGGCGCGGATCGCTGACGCGGCCCGCCGTTTCCACCGCGCTGCGCAGCGAGGTCAGCGGGTTCTTGATCTCATGCGCGACGTCGGCGGCGAAGCGTTCGATGGCATCCATCCGCGTCCACAGCGCATCGGTCATCTCGCGCAGAACGCCGGACAGCTCGCCGATCTCATCGCCGCGGCGGGTCAGGTCGGGGATGCCGGCATGGCGCCCATGGCTGGTGCGCAGCCGGTCGGCGGCCTGGGCCAGCCGACGGATCGGCCGGGCTATGGTGCCGGCCAGATAGAAGGACAACCCGACCGTCACCAGCAGCGCCACGGCGAACACCCGCAGGATGTCGAAACGGACGGAGCGGATGGCGCGGTCGATCTCGCCGCCGCCGCGGGTCAGCAGCACCGCGCCCAGCACCTCGCGGTAGCGCTGGACCGGCACCGCCACGGTCAGCAGCAGTTCCGGATCGCCGCCGGCGCCGTCGACACGCCAGACGGTGGCGGCCGTCTCGCCGCTGAGCGCGCGCTCCACGTCGGGATTGGACTGGCCCGGCCGCTCACGGTAGACCGGCAGCCCTTCGCGGCTGGGAACCACGTCGATCAGGCGGGTATAGAGATCGTTGATCGCGCGGCTGACCGGATCGCCCGACGGCGGGGTGGGCAGCTCGCGGATTTCGATGCGGCCCTGCGAGCCCACCAGCACGCGGCTGTCGGACAGCATATGTCCGTCAATGTCGTAAAGGCGGGTGCGGGTCGCCGTCGCCTCCGCAAGCCGGCGGATCATCGGCCGGGCCAGTTCGGGCGCCAGCTCGAACCGTTCGCCGCTTTCATCGCCGGTGGGGGAGGGGGTGGTCAGGATGCGGTTCACCGCCCCTTCACCGAGTGCCGAGGCGAAGATGCGCGCCTCCGTCGCCAGCGCTTCGGTTTCCGCCTGGATCAGCCGGTCCTGGTAACGACCGAGATAGAGCAGGCCGGCCATCAGCAGCGCCAGCGCCAGCACGTTCACCGCCAGGATGCGCAGGGTCAGCGGCGACACGCGCCGCTTCTTTCCCCCCGGCCCAGTGTGGACACCGCGTTATTCCTTGTACCGGTAGCCGACGCCATAGAGGGTTTCGATCTGCGAGAAATCGGGATCGACGGCCTTGAACTTCTTACGCAGCCGCTTGATGTGGCTGTCGATGGTGCGGTCGTCGACATAGACATGCTCGCCATAGGCCGCGTCCATCAGCTGGTCGCGGTTCTTCACATGACCCGGCCGTTGGGCCAGCGCACGGACCAGCAGGAACTCGGTCACCGTCAGATCGATCGGCTGGCCCTTCCAGCTGCAGGCATGGCGGGCGCCGTCCAGCAGCAACGGTCCGCGGGTGATGATCTGGCCGGGATCGGCGGCATCAGCAGTCTCGCCGCGCAGCGCCTCACGCCGCAAGAGCGCGCGGATGCGCTCGATCAGCAGGCGCTGCGAGAAGGGCTTCTTGATGTAGTCGTCCGCGCCCATGCGCAGGCCCATCAACTCGTCCAGCTCGTCGTCCTTGCTGGTCAGAAAGATGACGGGCATCTGGCTGGTCTGACGCAGACGTTGCAGCAACTCCATGCCGTCCATGCGCGGCATCTTGATGTCAAGCACGGCAAGGTCGGGCGGGCGCTGGCTCAACCCGCGCAGCGCCTCGGCGCCATCGGTGTAGGTACGCACGTCGAATCCCTCAGCCTCCAGGGCGATGGAGACCGAGGCCAGGATGTTGCGGTCGTCATCCACCAGGGCGACGGTATGGGCCATGGTCGTAAGAGATCCTATCGAAGCAGGGCAGGGACAAGCAGGCACAGGTCGGAGCGGTCGAGTTGCCGCACTCTGGAAATGTTAGCGGAAACATCAGGCATAGGACGAGGGGTCATTCCAATACTTTATGCCAGAGTCCAGGTACCAGCGGCAGTTTTCTCTTTTCCCGCAGCATTTGTATGGTCCAATATGGCGGCAATGCGGCGCCGAACAACGGTGCCGCGCGGGAGAACGCACTCGTTTTGGAATGAGTTTTTCGAACGCCCTTCCCGTGTCCTCTCCGGCCGGAGCCATTCCGGACGGCAAGGGGGACGCGATGCCGCCGGGCATCGACCGGAAAGGCCCGGCCTCGCATGCCCGGCGCCTGATGCGCGCCTGCGACCGTGCCGCGCTGGCGACCGCGCAGCGGCCGGCCGACGAAGGCGCCACAGCGGTGGCGGATGGCGCCGGCTGGCCTTACCCCTCGCTGGTGCTGGTGGCGTTCGACCATGACGGCAGCCCGCTGCTTCTGCTTTCCACACTTGCCGACCATACACGCAACCTGCTGGCCGACGGTCGGGTCGGGCTGCTGTTCGACGGCACCGCCGGACTGGCGCAGCCGCTGACCGGCGCCCGCCTGTCCGTACTGGGCCGGGCGGAGTGCTCGGACGATCCCCGGCACCGCGAGCGCTACCTGCGCCGCCATCCCGACGCCGCCTTCTATGCCGGCTTCGGCGACTTCGCGATCTACCGCGTGGCGGTGGAGCGCGCCCATCTGGTCGCCGGCTTCGGCCGCATCACCTGGCTGTCCGCCGCAGAGCTGGATCTTCCCGCCCGGGCCCCCGCCCTGGTGGCGGGCGAGGCGGCGCTGCTCGACCGCCTGAACGGCGAGGGGTACGGCCCCCGGCTGGGGCCCGCCTCGGATGGCGATGGACAAAGCTGGAGCCTGACCGGAATCGACCCGGAGGGATGCGACCTGCGACGCGGGGGGTACGTCGCCCGCGTCGATTTTGAGCAGAGAATCCACGACACCGAATCGGCTAAACTGATGCTGGACACACTGGTCCGGCCGCCGGACGGGTCGGGACAACCCGGAGGACAAACATCCGGGACAAAAACGGCTGGAACCCCGCCGGACGGCGGCGGAGGCACCTGACAGCCCCCGGAGCGGAAAAACAAAAAAACAGATCAAGAAGATCAAGAAGAACGGTCAGCGAAAAACGAGAGAGACGAGAAGCCAACCGTCAGCCTGTCAACCGTCAGCCTGAACGACCAGCCGAGAGGTCGCTTCGACACCACCGGGCGCCGCACCAAAAACAAGAACGCGGCGCGCGGGCACGCGCAACCAGGAGAACACTTCAGTGGACCATAACGGATCGACCCGTTTCCCGTCCGGGCCATTGGCCCCCAGACCTGTCGCCTCAGGACCGCCTTTTGCCCCGTATCGTCGCCGCACCCTGCCGGTGCTGCGCATCGCGGCGGGTTTGCAGCCCGGCCGCCTGTTCGGACCGGCACGCCGCTGACGCGGCGGATGCCATCCACCTGACACGACAACGGACGAAAGAACGGCCGGACCGGCCGCGGGACACCCCCGGCGAGGGGCATCCCCGGCGCAAGGGGACCGGCCCAGCCTTCGAGAGGGACGATATGACTGGTAACACGCGGACGCGGAACAAGAAGCTCCTGGCCTGGGTCGAGGAGATCGCCCTGAAATGCAAGCCGGAGCGCGTTCACTGGTGCGACGGCTCGCAGGAGGAATATGACCGTCTCTGCAACGAGATGGTCGAGGCCGGCACCTTCATCCGCCTGAACGAGGCCAAGCGCCGCAACTCCTTCCTCTGCCGCTCCGATCCGGGTGACGTCGCCCGTGTCGAGGACAGCACCTACATCTGCTCGAAGACGCGCGAGGAAGCCGGTCCAACCAACAACTGGATGGACCCGGCCGAGATGAAGGCCAAGCTGGACGGCCTGTTCGAGGGCTGCATGCGCGGCCGCACGATGTATGTGGTGCCGTTCAGCATGGGTCCGCTGGGCTCCGACATCGCGCACATCGGCGTGCAGATCTCCGACAGCCCCTATGTGGCGGTCAACATGCGCCTGATGACCCGCATGGGCCAGAAGGTGCTGGACATCCTGGGCGACGGCGACTTCGTCCCCTGCCTGCATTCCATCGGCGCCCCGCTGGAGTCCGGCCAGCAGGACGTCGCCTGGCCCTGCAACGCCGACAACAAGTACATCGTCCACTTCCCGGAGGAGCACCGCATCGTCTCCTACGGCTCCGGCTATGGCGGCAACGCGCTCCTGGGCAAGAAGTGCTTCGCGCTGCGCATCGCGTCCGCCATGGGCCGCGAGCAAGGCTGGCTGGCCGAGCACATGCTGATCCTGGGCGTGGAAAGCCCGGCCGGCGAGAAGACCTATGTCGGCGCCGCCTTCCCGTCGGCCTGCGGCAAGACCAACTTCGCCATGCTGGTCCCGCCGAAGGAGTTCGAGGGCTGGAAGGTCCGCACCATCGGTGACGACATCGCCTGGATCAAGCCGCAGCCCGACGGCACGCTGCGCGCCATCAACCCGGAGGCCGGCTTCTTCGGCGTCGCCCCCGGCACCAGCGTGAAATCGAACCCGAACGCGCTGAAGACGCTGGACCACAACGTCATCTTCACCAACGTCGCGCTGACCGACGACGGCGACGTCTGGTGGGAAGGCCTGACCGACGAGGCGCCGGCCCACCTGATCGACTGGCAGGGCAAGGACTGGACACCGGGCTGCGGCCGCGTCGCCGCCCACCCGAACAGCCGCTTCACCGCGCCGGCCGCCCAGTGCCCGTCGATCGACCCGGCCTGGGAGGATCCGGCCGGCGTTCCGATCAGCGCCTTCATCTTCGGCGGCCGCCTGTCGAAGACCTTCCCGCTGGTGTTCGAGGCCTACAACTGGCGCGAGGGCGTCTATTGGGCGGCGACCATGGGCTCGGAGGCCACCGCCGCCGCCGTCGGCCAGGCCGCCATCCGCCGCGACCCGTTCGCCATGCTGCCCTTCTGCGGCTACAACATGGCCGACTACTGGAACCACTGGCTGTCGATGGAAGGCAAGGTCGAGAGCCTGCCGCGCATCTACCGCGTCAACTGGTTCCGCAAGGACGAGAACGGCAAGTTCGTCTGGCCGGGCTTCGGTGACAACATGCGCGTGCTGAAGTGGATCGTCGACCGCGTCCGCGGCCGCGCCACCGACGTGGCGGAATCGCCCTTCGGCTATTCCCCGCGCTACCAGGATCTGAACTGGTCCGGCCTGAACTTCCCGGCCGACAAGTTCGCCAAGATCATGGACATCGACCGCAAGGAGGCCGAGGCCGAGGCCAAGGACCAGGAGGAGCTGTTCAACCGCTTCGGCGACCGCCTGCCCGAGGAGATCGAGCAGCAGCGCGTCGCCGTCCTGAAGCGGCTGGAGAGCATCCCGGACGTCTGGCGTATCGGCTGACCGGCCCGAACGGTTCGCAGGTAAGGATAGGGGGCTGCCGCAAGGCGGCCCCTTTTCCGTTCAGCCCTGTCCATTCGGGGCGAAGATGAACCGGAATTCATCTGAAACCGGCCGTTGAACAGCCGATACAGGGGGGCGGTAATGGTTTCCAGCCTTTGTAGTGCAACCGCTTCCTTACCTGCCGCCTGCACCTTTCGGTGATTTAACCGGATTGTCAAAATAATCGGGCATAAAGTCGCCCGCGCCGGAGCGCGTATGCCAGGGAGGGCGACATCATGAGCGATCATCAGGTTCCACCGCAGGATGGTGACGAGTCCGCGGAGCCGACCTCCCCGTCAACCGAGCTGGACGCTGCAGGGCAGGATGCTGGCGAGCATGATGCCGCCGATCACGAGGACAGTGGCGGAACTCTGGGATCAAAGCGCCAGCCCTGCGCAATCAGCGGCAAGCGCCGGCCGAAACGCGACCTGATCGCACTGGATGCATTGCGCCCCAGCCTGGCCGACCGCATCCGGCACGACCACCCGCATCTGGAACCGGACGCGCAGATCAGCCGGCAGGAACTGGCGCGCTACCGCTCGCTCTATGTCGCGGAGTTGCTGAAGGAGGAGCATGGCGAACTCAGCGAACTGGACCGCGAGGTCGCCGAAAGCCTCGCCCGGCACGAAACGCTGGCCGAGAACCCGGAGGAGGAATACGACGACCACCGCACGCTGGGCGAACGGCTGTCGGACGGACTGGCCAGCTTCGGCGGCAGCTGGGCCTTCCTGATCTCCTTCGCCTTCTTCCTGGGCGTGTGGATGCTGATCAACATCATCGAAGGTGATGCCAAGGCCTTCGATCCCTACCCCTTCATCCTGTTGAATCTGTTGCTGTCCTGTCTGGCCGCCATCCAGGCGCCGGTCATCATGATGAGCCAGAAGCGGCAGGAGGCGAAAGACCGGCTGCGCTCCGAAAACGACTATCGCGTCAACCTGAAGGCCGAACTGGAAATCCGGCACCTGCACGAGAAGATGGATTATCTCATTCAGCGCCAGTGGCAGCGGCTGACCGAAATCCAGCAGCTGCAGCTGGAAATCATGCAGGAAAAGCGTCTGCGCAGGTGAGCGGGGGCGGTTGGAAAGGCCGGCCGTCAGCGCTTGCGACGGCCGTCCAGTTCCAGCATGCCACGCAGCGCGGCGATGGTCTTGCTGAGCGGCGTCGGCTCGCTGCGGGGCTTACCGGGCTTGGCCTCATCCGGAAAGTCGGTTGACGGCGAAGCATCCGGCGCCTGAAAGCCATGCGGCCGGCCGGCATCCGGTGCAGCCGGGCCGCCACGGCCCGGACGCGCCTTGCCGGCGCGGGGTTTCGGCTGGGGTGGCGGAGGTTGCGGCGCCGGGAGATCCGGCTGCGCCTCGTCCTCGATCAGCCCGCGCAGGGCCTTCATCGCCTCCTCGATCTCGCGTTCCTGGGCGGAGCGGCGCCCGGCAGGTGCCGGATCCGGCTCAGAGGCTAGCTCGGGAGCGGCAGGTGCCGGCGCCGGGTCGGGCTCGCCCCAACCGGCGGGCAAGGACCACTCATCCTCATTCCGGCCGTGCGCCGCATCGGCTTCTTCCTCGCGAAGGGCAGGCTTGTCCACGGACTTCGCCGCCGAACTGCGCGCGGCCTTATGCGGCGGAAAGGGAGCATCCTCCTCCTCGGGCTCGTTCGCCGCATCCTCGATCATCGACCGCAAGGCGGCAAGGGTGCGATCAAAGCCTTCCTCGTCCTCCGGCGGTGGGGGCGGGCGTTGGGCACGGCGTTCGGCGCGATGTTGATCGAAATCGAGCGGTTCGGCAGGAGGCAACGGCGCCGGCTTGGCCGAACGGAGGGCAGGGGCGGGCTTTTCCGGGTCGCGGATGGCGAAGGACAGGATCTCTTCTTCCGACGGTTCATCGCCGTCCGGCTCCCCATCGTCAAACCCATCCTCGGGATTGTCATCCCCGGAGTCCATCCGCCAGGGATCAGCGCCGGTATCGCCGTCGCCATCGCTCCAGTCGTCCTCAAAGTCCCTGCGCACCAGGACCTTGTGAGAGAATGCCGGCGGTTCTTCCTCGTCATGGCAGGGGCCTGGGACAGGCTCGTCACCGGAGAAATCGCCCCCGGACTGACGATGATCGGCAAGGCTCGCCGTGCGTCCGGCGGAGGACTTCGGCACAAGGCCCTCCCGCCCGTCCTCCGGTTCATCGTCTGAACCGTAGGCCTGCGCCAGAAGCCGGCGCATCGCCATCAGCGTCTCGTCATCGCCATCTTCGGGGTCGCCGTCTTCAGAGACGTCGACGCGGACGGGTTCCGACCGCTCGTCATTGGCCGGTGCCTTGGCCTCGCTTGAAGACGACGGGCCCACGGACGGTTCATCGTCCCAATCGTCGGGCGGCGAGGTGCTGCCAAGCCGGGCCGCCATGTCGGCGAGCGAAACCGGCTCCCACAAGGGTTCGGCCCTTCCATCTCCCGGACCATCGGCGACGAGATCGGACAGCGGAAGCTCCGACACCGGCTTGCCACGGACTGGTGCAGGATCGGGGGGAAGGGGGGGCGGAGGGACAGGCAGTTCGGTGTCCGCAGTCCGCCTGTCCGGACCGCTGTCACCACGCAAGGAGGCGAGCAGCCCGTTCAGCGCAGCAAGCGGCGCATCGAAGGACGGTTCGTCCGCCGTGGGGGCTTGGACAACATCCTGCGGGACGACCAGGATCGGCCGGCTTTCGATGTCGCGGGAGTCGCAGCGCGAGCAACGGTAATGCGGCGCAATCGACAGGACGGGGTAATTGGGGCCGAAGCGCCGCTCGAGCATGGCACGGGGCAGAACGCCGCCATGCCCGCAGGCGCGGCAGCGCAGTTGCACGTCGGCATCGATGTCGCGGAGGAACAGCATACGGGCCATGCCGCCCAGTATAGCGGCGGCCCCGCGGCTTTCCCATTCGTTTCAAACCCGGATCCGCCTCCAATCCGCCGACGCAGATGGCTTGCCGCAGGGAGGATGGATCGGAAAAGACAGGATCAGGAAGGCAGGCGCCGGCCCGGTCCATGTCTGAACCGGCTGTCCGGACCGGGCGCCGGCTCGACGACGGTCACACCGCGCGGGTGACGGTCAGGCCCTGTTCGGACAGGCTGTCGAAGATATCCTTGAATTTCCGCAGATAACGGGTGCGGTAGGCGTCGAAATCGGCGGCGATCGCCGCCTCGGCATTCTGGGACTTCTTGAACTCGGACACACGGTGGGCGTTCTCGGCGCGGTACAGGGCGAAAGCACCCTTCGTCACCAGATCGTTGCCAACCGGGTCTGCGTTCTTCGCTTTGTCGCTGTTCATCAATCCATGTCCAGATGGAGTGGACATCCGGCATTGGGACCGGATGATCGGCAGGGACTGCACGCCACAGCCTTTCGGCCGTGCCAATTCCTTGCAGCCACCGGAAAAAGCCTACGCCCGCTTTTCCACACCCGCAATGCTGCGACGCACCATCATGCCACCACCCCACGCAGGGCCGCCATGCGGTCGCGGTCGACACGGATGCGGTCAAGATGCTGGGCGATCACCGCGGTGATGGGCAGGGGAAGCTCCTTCGCCATCGCCTCGTCATAACGGCGCAGGCATTCGCTCTCGCCACGTTCGACCTCGGTGATGATGGCGGCGCGGTCATGGCCAAGCACGGCCGACTTCAGTTCCAGGAAGAAGCGGTGGGCCCCGCCCAGCATGGTGCCGCCCATGTCCGGTGCGCCGCCCTGTTCGGCGACCAGCCGCTGGATCTCGCGCACGATGGCGCCGCGCTGGGCGGCGAGATCGTTGAACAGCGCCTTCAAATCCTCGTCCTCAGCGGATTCGGCGGCCTGCCGATAGCCTTCGTGGCTGTCCTCGACGATGCGGATCAGCTCGTTGAGGGTATCGACGATCTCATCCTTTTCCATGGCGGCAGGTCCTCCCATGCGTCCCTTACGCTGCCACAACCCTGCCGTGGGGCTGAATGTTCCCATCTCCCGGCGGGAGCAACCCGACAGCGACAGGTCTGTGGCGGACCGGCCCGGCAATGCCGGCCGCAACGACCGGCGAAAGAGTAAAGGAGTGATCCGTGAAGGTCGAAACATAATCGAGAGGAAATCCCGTCATGAAACGCTTTCGCATGAAGCGCATGCTGCAGTGCATGAAAGATGGCGGATGCCAGTCCAGACTCATTAATTATTCGTTAAATTCCATATAATCGAAAATACATAGAAAGACTATTGACGGAAAACTCCCGAAATTTCGGCGTTTCAATGGCGCATATTACGTAAGCATTACCGTTATTATTGTAAATTCTTAATGAACCAGCTCTGCATCTGAAAAAGGCTTTGAAAGATTTGGCAGGCTGAAGCCAGGCGATTTCGGGTTGGAACCTGTCCATCCTTGCCGTTGGCAACGGCGGTGTCGGACGGCATTCTCGCCCCGTCACGGCGGCATTCTTATCGGCATGTCTTCAACGATGCGGGCCGGACCGGGATCGGGGGATCATCCGCAATCTGTGAGTACGCAATCTGTGCGAACTGGGGGAACCATCATGGCGCAGTATGGACGGCATCCCGCCTCATTGGGCTGGGAACCGAAGCCGAAGTCGGCCAAGACCGGCGTATCGCGCGCCCACGGTGGACGTGCCGTCCGCAACGGACCGCTGTGCTGTTCCTGTGGACGGCCGATCCGCGCCGGCGACCCCCATTGGGCCGGTCATGGCGACCAGAGCCCCTGGCATTATGCCTGCGCAGAGCGCGCCGGCCTTACATGGTCATGGACGGGGCGTCCGGCCGTACCGTCGCTTCCGGCCGCGGAGATGGACTGACCACACCGGCAGCCAGCCCCATCTGCGCCTCTTCACGCCCGCGCTGGTAGGCCTCGCGTTCAGCCTCCAGGATAGCGTCCGCAAGGCGCCGCTCAAACTCGCGCTCCACCAGAGCAGAGAACAGGTCGATGCGGAAGCGCGCCTGAAGGGACCGGCTCAGTCTGCGGGCTCTTTCGATCGGCGGCATGGGCGGTTCCCTCCCTCTGGATGACGGACAATGCCGCCAAGCTTCAGAGATCAGGGCTTCTCAAGCAATTGCGCCATCGGCGAACCGTCAACGCAAAAGAGAGCGGCCATTGGAACCCGCCGGCCGTGCCCATCGGCACGAACGCCCGTCCTTCAAATTTCGGATTTTCTTGGGAGGTCCTCGGCGAGAAGCCGGATGCCATGCAACTACATGGCGTTTGGAGCGGGTGAAGGGAATCGAACCCTCGTCGTAAGCTTGGGAAGCTTCTGCTCTACCATTGAGCTACACCCGCGCGCCCGCTGTTTATAGGCGACTGCCGCAGCGGATACAAGAGCGGAATCAAGCACTCGCAGTGGTGGGAACGGTGGCCGGCGATGTGGCCTCCGGCACCGTGACGGGAGCGGCGGGACGGCCGGAAATTGCACGGGCGACGCCGTCAGCGATCACGCGCTGACAATGCTCGGCCAAGGCCTTACGACTGCTGAAACCGTCGATGGTCACCGGGGGATGGAACTCGACCTCCACCGTCATGCCGCCCAGGCGGAAGGCCTGCCACAGGTGCGGCGCCAGATCCATGTCGCCGTACCAGGCATAGAAGGGACGGAAGGCGAAGCCCATCGGGATGCCGTCCAGCCGCGTGGCGGCGACGCTGACCGGCTGGACCGTCAGCGGGCGGCCGTCGATGCGGCGCGCGGCGACGGCGAACAGGGCGGTCTTGAAGGGCAGGGTACGGTTGCCGTCGCTGGATGTCCCCTCCGGAAACAGGATCAGGCTGTCGCCGGAGTCCAGACGGCTGCCAATGTCGTCGCGCTGCTTGTCGACCGAAGTGCGGGCCTTGCGCTCCACGAACACCGTACGCTGAAGCCGGGCCAGCAGGCCGAAAAAGGGCCAGGACCCGACCTCCGACTTGGCGATGAACGAGCCGGGGATCCGCGAGCCCAGCACCGTGATGTCCATGTATGAGGAGTGGTTGGAGACGAACAGCACCGGCCCGTCGGCCACCCGCTGGCCACGCACGACCACATCAAGCCCGATCAAACGGGCGCAGACCCGGTGATAGAACGCTGGCAGGGTGCTGCGCAGCCGCCAGCCACGGGCCACCGCAAGGGCCTGCAGCGGGATCAGCAGCAGCGTCCACAGCAGATAGAGCGTCAGGCGCAGGGCGCCGCGGCCGGAGGAGCCCAGGGCGCGGGCGGTGCGGGTCATGACCGTCTCAGCCGGCTTGGCTGTCGCGGCTGCGACGTTCGTAATGCTTGGCGTATTTGTCGGTGATCAGATCGGTCTTCACCACGATGCAGACGTCGGTGGTGTTGAACTGGTGATCGATCACGGCACCGTCGCCGATGAAACCACCCAGCCGCAGATAGCCCTTGATCAGCGGCGGAAGAATGTTCAGCGCCCGCCGCGGATCGATCTGGTCCTTCGGCATCCGGTCCAGCGAGACGAAGCGTTCCGGCAGCGCCGTCGCCCGCAGATCCGTTGGGGCCAGATGGTGGTGGTAGAGGTAGGACAGCGGCTCGGCCAGCGCATCCGGGTCGGTGCCGGGCAGGCTGGCACAGCCGAACATGAGGGCGATGTCGTGCTGGAACACATAGGCGGCGATGCCCTGCCACAGCAGCTGCATGCTGCCGCGCGACCGATAGCCGGCATCGACGCAGGACCGCCCCAGCTCCAGCACCTCGCCGGGATAGCTGGCGAGGCGGCTGATGTCGTATTCGTCGCTGGAATAGAAGCGGCCAACCTTCTCGGCGGCAGGACGGCGGATCAGGCGGTAGGTTCCGACCACCATGTCGGGACCGTTGCCTCGGGCATGGTCGATGACCAGCAGATGGTCGGCGACGCCGTCGTAATCGTCGAAATCGCGGCCCTGGGCCTGCATCGCCGGAGAAGGGACCGCCGCCATCTCTTCATAGAAGACGCGGTAGCGCAGGGCCTGCGCCCAGTCGATCTCCTCGGCGGAGCGGGCCAGCCGCACCTCCAGCGTGCCCAGGCGAATGCCGTCCGCCAGCCTTTCGCCACCGGACCCAATCACATCGGGTGCATCGGGTGCGGACGCCTCGCGCCGCTCCGGGCTCGTCCGGGTCAGGCCCGGCTGGTCCAAGCTTGCATCAGCCATGTCGACGGTCCGCTGCGATGGTTCGGGACGATGGTATGGGCGCCACGCCCACCTGCCACCGCCGGGTCACGGCGGCCAAGTCCGGCGGCCGGGTCGGGACGACAGAGTCGCGCGCACCACAAGGCATAACACGATCCGCCGGTTGCCGGTCAACCGACATCGTAGCCGACATCGCGAGGTGCGGTCAGCGGACGGTAGGGCCGGCAGCAGATCGGCATGCGCGAGTTTTGATTTCCGGATTTCGGAGCGCCGGAGAGTGTGGCGGCATCCGTATGACCCTGGTGGCTGGATACCCACGGTGAAAGCAGGGCACGACGAACACGGGCCGGCAGAGGAAAAACGCGGGAACGGGCGGCGGCACCGTCACGGCACCAATCCGCCCTGCGGGAACCCCATTCCTCAGGCGCCGCGGCGGGCGCGGGTGCCCAGGCCGATCTGCTTGGCCAGCGAGCTGCGCTGGCGGGCATAGTTCGGCGCGACCATCGGGTAGTCGGTCGGCAGGCCCCAGCGGTCGCGGTATTCTTCTGGAGTCATATTGTACGCCGTCTTGAGATGGCGCTTCAGCATCTTCAGCTTCTTGCCGTCTTCCAGGCACACAATATAGTCCGGTGTGACAGACTTCTTGATCGGCACCGCAGGCTGCGGCCGCTCCTCCGCCACCACCGGTTCGGTGCCGACGTTGGCCAGCGACTTGTAGACCTGCTCGATCAGGGTCGGAAGATCGGTCAGTGCGACTGTATTGTTGGAGACATGCGCCGCCACGATCTCCGTGGTCAGAGACAACAGCGCGTTGGAAGGGGACCCGTTGCTCATGTAAGCTTGCTCCGCGGCATTCGTACCTCACCATATAAAGAGGTTTTCTGCATCGTGCAATATCCATCCTTTGGAGCAAAGAGGAATCGGTGACCGAAAAAATCTCCGCAGACTTGTTTCTCGACATCACCTCGCAGGTTTGTCCGTTAACCTTCGTCAAGACCAAGTTGATGGTGGAGCGGATGGACGCCGGGCAGACCCTCGAAGTCCGGCTGAATGCCGGTGAACCCTTGGAAAACGTTCCACGATCCTTGATCGAGTTGGGTCACAGCATTCTGTCTGTCCACCCCGAACGAATGGAGGAGCCGACTGGAGTCCACCGTCTGATCGTGCTGAAAAATTAACCCCTATGCCTCGTCAAGATTGCGGCGCAGAACAAGCGCCGCGACCCGTCCGTCCGGTCGTTTGTAGTATCCGGGGCGGCGACCGACGGAAAAAAAGCCACTGGCCTTGTATAGACTCCATGCCGCCGGGTTATCCTCGGCGACTTCAAGAAACAATGCAGTCGCGCCCAGGTCGTTCGATCCGGCGACTGCTGCCTCCACCAGCAGACGGCCGATCCCGCCGCGGCGGGCCTGCGGCAGCACCCCGATGGCGAGGATTTCCGCGTCCTCCGCCGCGACGCGGGCCATCACGAAGCCGACCGGCTGGTCCTGATCATCGAGCGCGATGACCGCAAAGCCGGCCGGCGGGGTCATCAGGGTGGCGACCGACGCCTCGTCCCACGGATCGTCGGGAAAGCAGGCCTGCTGCAGCGCCGCGACCACGCCGGCCTCCAACGGACCGGCGGGATGGAGACGGATGGCGGCAACAGTCATGCCGCGGCTCCCCCCGGTAGCGGCTTGGCTCCCGCGCTTTTCGGCAGGGTGACGTCTGGCGGGCGGAGATAGAGGGGTTCGGCCGGCAGGCCAGCAGGCCGGACGGCGCCCAGTGCCGCCACCACGGCGGCGTCGGGCAGCCCGTCACCGGACGCCACGGCCAGATCGGCGCGTCCGGACAGCAACGGGACCAATGCCGCCGCCGCATCGCCGGCGACGAGCAGCGGTCCGGAGGGATACAGTCCGTCGAGCCAGCCGGGGATCGCCGCCGGATCGGGCATCGCCGGTTCGCCGACGGAGACAAGATCCGCGTCGTAGAGTTGAAGGAAGGGCTCGGTACGCCGGCTGTCGACGGCAACCAGCAGGAAGCGGCCGTCACGCTCGGCCTCGGGCACACCGTGGGCGATGGCGTCGAAGCTGGTGATGCCGATCACCGGCAGGTCCTGGGCGACGGCGATACCGCGAGCGGCGGCCAGCGCGATGCGCAACCCGGTGAAGGCGCCGGGCCCGACGGTGACGGCGATGCGGTCAAGGTCGGCGAAACCGGCGCCGGCCTCGGCCAGCACCTCCTGCGCCAGCGGCACGAGCACCTCGGCCTGCCCGCGTGCCATCGGCGGGCTGCGCCGGACGGTCACGCGCGCACCCTTCTCCCAATTGGCATCCCGGCCGGCATCCTGACCGGCCGTGCCATCCCACAAGGCGGCCGAACAGCCGGATGTGGCCGTATCCAGACCCAGAACCTTCATCACCACACCTTCCTTACCGCTGCGTCACGCAGGCGGACGTTTCATGATACGCACACCCGGCCGTCATGGATCGCCACCCCGGCCGGAATCGTCCTGGTGGGGGCAGCCGCCCCCACGGAAATGGCAGATCAGCATTCCTCAAATCCGCGACCATGGCAGATGGCGTTGCGGCCATGCTAGAGGACGTTCGTCTTCCCCACACGCCGACGGTTGTCCTTTCCATGCTGACCGAGATCACGCCTCCGGCCTTCGACATCGATCTGGAGCTTCTCTACGCCACCGCCGACAATCTGTCGGGCACGCCGATCTACCGCTCGGCGGTGTGCCTGCTGCACCCGGATGCGGCCCGCCGGCTCGGCGACGCCATCCGGTTGGCCCGCGGCATCGGCTGCCGGCTGCGGGTGTACGATGCCTTCCGCCCGGCTGAGGCGCAATGGAGGCTTTGGCACGCATTTTCCGATCCCACCTACATCGCCGACCCGCGCCTGGGTTCCAACCACACCCGCGGTGTGGCGATCGACCTGACGCTGGTGGACGGCACGGGCACGCCACTTGACATGGGCACCGGGTTCGACGCGATGACCGAGCGGTCGCACCATGGCCGCAGCGACCTGACCACCGAACAGCAGCGCAACCGCGCCCTGCTGCTGGGCGTGATGGTCGGCGCCGGGTGGGAGCATTACCCGTCGGAATGGTGGCACTATCAGCTGCCGAACGCCGAGCGCTATCCGCTGCTGACCGACGCGGCGGCCGGCGGACGGCTGATGTAAAACAGATTATCCAGGGGCAGGACCGGCCTCCGGCGGATGGTGCCCGTCCCGCTATCTGGACTTGTGCCTTGTCGGCGCCGGTCCATTGTTGCACGCGCGCACCGCATCGCTGCCCTCCGCAGGAAAGCGGCGGACGGCGCTTGTTCGCAGGACGGAGACTATGGCACACCATTTGCGTTGGGGCGGAGGTCGCCCCGATCAGCCTTTTCCGCAAGGGCGCCATGCCGTTCCGTCGTGCCGTCACGGTACTCGCCGCCGCAGCACTGTCCGTCTGGACCGTGTTCGTGCCGGTGTCCCGGCCCGCCGCCGCCGAAGCCGCCTCTCAGCCGGGCGCCAGCGCGGTGGTGTTCGCCTATGACCGCTTCGGCGAGGACCAGAATCCTTCGATCAGCATCCGCATCGATCAGTTCGAGGCCCATTTGGACGAGCTGACCGATGGGGATTACAACGTCCTGCCTCTGCCGAAAATTCTCGACGCCCTGCGCACCGGCAAGCCGCTGCCCGACCGCACGGTGGCGATCACCATCGACGAGGCCAGCCGCTCCGCCTTTACCGAGGCCTGGCCGCGGCTGAAGGCGGCCAACCTCCCCTTCACCCTGTTCGTCGCCACCGATCCGGTGGATCGCGGCTCCCCCGCCCACATGACCTGGGGCGAAATACGCCAGCTGGCGGCAGCCGGCGTCACCATCGGGGCGCTCGGCACCTCCACCCAGTCGATGCTGGCGCGCAGCCCCGATCAGTTGGCCGCCGACCTGCGCCGGATGTCAGACCGCTTCCAGGCGGAACTGGGACGCCGCCCGGCGGTCATCGCCTACCCGCAAGGTGAATATTCACTGGCCGTGCGGCAGCTGGTGATCGACCAAGGCTTCACCGCCGCCTTCGGCCAGCAGTCCGGCGTCCTGCACCCACAGGCCGATCCCTGGAGCCTGCCGCGCTTCGTCATGAACGAAACCTATGGCAGCGCCGACCGGTTCGAGCTGGCGGCCAACGCGCTGCCGCTGCCGGTGTCGGACCTGACGCCCGACGATCCGCTGGTCACCGTCAATCCGCCACCGCTGGGCTTCACGATTGCCGATGGCGTGGGCGACAGCTCCAAGCTGGCCTGTTTCGCCACCGGCCAGGGCCGCACTGCGCTGGAACGCATCGCCGAGGACCGGGTGGAGGTCCGCATCCGCGATCCCTTCCCGCCAGGCCGTGCCCGCGTCAACTGCACCCTCCCGGCTGCCGAGGGCCGTTGGCGTTGGCTGGGTGTACAGTTCCTGATTCCGGAATAAGCGGTTCCTGCATCGGTTCCGGGGACGTTCCCGACCGGTTCAATCGGGTATTGGCGGCAGGACGGGTGCCGCCTATGGTGCCGGCCCCGGTGTGCCATAGCGAGGCACGCGGCGATTTTCGGGAGCGGGCGATGGCCGACGATACCTATTCACCCAACGCACAGGGCAACACGCAGGGCTCCGACATCGGCTGGGCCGATACGGTGCGGTTCCGGCTGCCGGCCGGCTGGGCGGTCGACGTGGAAGAGCATGAAGGCCAAGCGGTCAGCACCTTCCGGCCGCCGCCGCCGGCCGCCGGCGTGCTGCGGCTGGTGACCGACCGGGTGACGCCGCGGCCGGACTCCGGCGGAACCGCCGCCACCTTGCAGGAAATGGCCCTGCGCTTCGTCAGGCCACAGGACCAGCGGGCGGGCGACCGGATGGTGGAAAGCCGGGCGGACGGAGCCGTGATCGCCCAGGCGATGATGCGGACGGAAGAGGATGGCCGGGCTGAGACCCATTATTTGTGGCTGGTCGGGGCGGAGCGGGCCGATGCGGCGGGATCGGTCGCCGCGGTGGCCATGTTCAGTTTCGCGCTGCCCGACCTGATGGATGGCGACGAATCCTGCGCCGAGATGCTGGGCCGGATCGACGACGCCATCCGCAATGCCGAGATACTGTAAGGAGGAGGACCATCCGACTCCGCCTGTCATGACCAGTTCATGACCGGTGCGCCGACACCACTCCGCCGATGGCTGCTCTATCCTGGGAATGGCCGGTAAGGACTGCCGGTCAGCAGTGGCCGGCGCCGGTGGCCATCAACGCCTTCAGCCGGACCGCCTGCGGGTCGTGGGCGACGGCGGCCTCTTCGGCGGCGAGGGAGGCGAGGCTGATGAAGCGCGCCAGGTCGTCCAGATCGCACCGGGTCGCATCGCTCATCAGGCTGTCCAGGCAGGACTTGATGGCCAGGGCCACATCGCGTCGTTCGTCCATCATCGCGCTTCCCTTTCACACCTGTGTGACCAGCATCGCCAAGGAACCGCATGCTCCGGCTGTGGCATCGGCGGCAGCGCCGGCCGCATCCCCTTGCGGTCACCCCCTATAGACAAACGAGATAGCATATTCCTTTTGAGCTTTCACTAATTGATTCGCCGGATCATGAATAATCACAGCAACCGCGAATTGATTGGGCGCAGCTTTGCACGCGGTTGCTTGTTAATGAAAGGTTAACTTCCTTGGCTAGTTCAAAAGCTAAGGATTAATCACTTGTAACACCTGTGACGATTTGAATCATCTGCGCTGAATATCCGGATACTCGTGATTGCGTACTTGAATACGCAAGTATTCTATTGCCGGGGGCAGCGTGGCGGCGCCGGTGTGGCAAAGGATGTCGCGGCGGCGATTTTTCCCCGCTTTTGCGGGCCGAAAGGCGCGCCACCCTGTTGCAGCCCGAAACGGCTCCGCCTATATCTCCGCCAGCACGGGTCGGACCCGGGGGCATCGCTCTTGAGCGTCGCTTCCCCGCGGACCGGACCCCCAAGCGCTCCACCGACGTTTCACCGACCCAATGGGGATCGCGGCGGTGCCGGACCAGACGGGCCGCCACGCATCTGCCGAACGAAAGAGGCTGAACATGAGCAAAGTGATTGGTATCGACCTCGGCACCACGAACTCGTGCGTCGCCGTGATGGAAGGCGGCAGCGCCAAGGTGATCGAGAACGCCGAGGGCGCGCGGACGACGCCGTCCATGGTCGCCTTCAGCCAGGGCGGCGAGCGGCTGATCGGTCAGCCCGCCAAGCGTCAGGCGGTCACCAATCCGGAAAACACCCTCTTCGCGATCAAGCGTCTGATCGGCCGCCGCTTCGACGATCCGCTGACCAAGAAGGACCAGGGTCTGGTTCCCTACCGCATCATCTCCGGCGACAACGGCGACGCCTGGGTCGAGGCGCACGGCAAGAAGTACAGCCCCAGCCAGATCAGCGCCTTCATCCTCACCAAGATGAAGGAAACCGCCGAGAACTATCTGGGCGAGAAGGTCACGCAGGCGGTCATCACCGTCCCGGCCTACTTCAACGACAGCCAGCGCCAGGCCACCAAGGACGCCGGCAAGATCGCCGGCCTGGACGTGCTGCGCATCATCAACGAGCCGACTGCCGCCGCTCTGGCCTACGGCATGGAGAAGAAGGGCTCCGGCACCGTCGCGGTCTATGACCTGGGTGGCGGCACCTTTGACATCTCCGTGCTGGAGATCGGCGACGGCGTGTTCGAGGTGAAGTCGACCAACGGCGACACCTTCCTGGGCGGCGAGGACTTCGACAGCAGGATCATCGAATATCTCGCGGACGAGTTCAGCAAGGAGCAGGGCATCGACCTGCGCAAGGACAAGCTCGCGCTGCAGCGCCTGAAGGAAGCTGCGGAGAAGGCGAAGATCGAGCTGTCGTCCACCACGCAGACCGAAGTCAACCTGCCCTTCATCACCGCCGACCAGACCGGTCCGAAGCACCTGAACATCAAGCTGACCCGCGCCAAGCTGGAAGCCCTGGTGGACGAGCTGGTGCAGCGCACGATCGAGCCCTGCAAGGCGGCCCTGAAGGATGCCGGCCTGAAGGCCAGCGAGATCGACGAGGTGATCCTGGTCGGCGGCATGACCCGCATGCCCAAGGTCATCGACGCGGTGAAGCAGTTCTTCGGCCGTGAGCCGCACCGCGGCGTCAACCCGGACGAGGTGGTCGCCATCGGCGCCGCCATCCAAGGCGGCGTGCTGAAGGGCGAGGTCAAGGACGTCCTGCTGCTCGACGTCACCCCGCTGTCGCTGGGCATCGAGACGCTGGGCGGCGTCTTCACCCGTCTGATCGACCGCAACACCACGGTCCCGACGAAGAAGAGCCAGACCTTCTCGACCGCCGAGGACAACCAGAACGCCGTCACCATCCGCGTCTTCCAGGGCGAGCGCGAGATGGCTGCCGACAACAAGGCGCTGGGCCAGTTCGATCTGGTCGGCATCCCGCCGGCCCCGCGCGGCGTGCCGCAGATCGAGGTGACCTTCGACATCGACGCCAACGGCATCGTCAGCGTTACGGCGAAGGACAAGGCGACCGGCAAGGAGCAGCAGATCCGCATCCAGGCTTCGGGCGGCCTGTCGGACGCCGACATCCAGAAGATGGTGAAGGACGCGGAGGCCCACTCCGCCGACGACAAGAAGCGCCGTGAGCTGGTCGACGCCCGCAACCACGCCGACGCCCTGATCCACACCACCGAGCGGACCATCAAGGAGAACGGCGACAAGATCCCGGCCTCCGACAAGACCGCCGCGGAAGCTGCCGTCACCGAGCTGAAGTCGGTGCTGGACAGCGAGGATTTGGAAGGCATCAAGTCGAAGACCGAAGCGCTGGCCCAGGTGTCGATGAAGCTGGGCGAGGCGATGTACAAGGCCGGCCAGGGCGAGGCCCCGGCTGCGGGCGGCGAGGCGCCGGGCGCCCAGCCGAACGAGCCGGGCGTCGTCGACGCCGACTTCGAAGAGGTCCAGGACGACAAGAAGAAGTCGGCGTAAACCCGACGCCAGCTTCTTTTTGATACGGACCTGACGCGAGCATCGATGGCCCGCCGCCTTTCCCCGGCGGCGGGCCTTCGGTATGCTGGGGTCAGGCTCCGACGCGACGCGGACAGTTTGGACCAGAACGACTCAAAGGCGGTCGGCCCCCATGGCGAAACAGGATTATTACGAGCTGCTCGGTGTGGCGAAGAACGCCAGCGCGGATGAGCTGAAAAAGGCTTATCGCAAGATGGCGATGCAGTACCACCCGGACCGCAACCAGGGTGACAAGGACGCCGAGCAGAAGTTCAAGGAAATCAGCGAGGCGTATGACGTCCTGAAGGACGATCAGAAGCGCGCGGCCTACGACCGGTTCGGCCACGCCGCCTTCGAGGGTGGCCGTGGTCCGGGACCGGGTGCGGGCGCCGGCGGCTTCAACTTCGACTTCGGCGGCGGCGGTGGCTTCGCCGACATCTTCGACGAGATGTTCGGCGAGTTCATGGGCGGGCGCCGCGGCGGCGGCGGAGCGTCCGGCCGCGGCCAGGATCTGCGCTACAATCTGGAGATCGGGCTGGAGGAGGCCTTCAAGGGCACCCAGACCACCATCCGCGTCCCCACCACCGTGCAGTGCGACAGCTGCAACGGTTCCGGTGCCGCGTCGGGAACCCAGCCGATCACCTGCCCGACCTGCCAGGGTCACGGCAAGGTGCGGGCGCAGCAGGGCTTCTTCACCATCGAGCGGACCTGCCCCGGCTGCCACGGCGCCGGCAAGGTCATCAAGGATGCCTGCAAGAACTGCGGCGGCTCCGGCCGTCTGCGCAAGGAAAAGACCCTGCAGGTCAACATCCCCGCCGGTGTCGAGGATGGCACCCGCATCCGTCTGGCGGGCGAGGGTGAAGCGGGGCTGCGCGGGGCGCCGGCCGGCGACCTCTACATCTTCCTGGCAATCGCTCCGCACCCGATCTTCCAGCGTGACGGCGCCAACATCCACTGCCGGGTGCCGATCCCGATGACCACGGCGGCGCTTGGCGGGTCGGTGGAGGTGCCGACCATCGACGGCAGCCGCACCAAGGTGACGGTCCCGCCGGGTACCCAGTCCGGCCACCAGTTCCGCATCAAGGGCAAGGGCATGTCGGTGCTGCGCAGCGCCCAGCGCGGCGACATGTACATCCAGGCGGTGGTGGAAACCCCGGTGAACCTGACCAAGCGCCAGCAGGAACTGTTGCGCGAGTTCGAAGGTGCCGGCAAGGAAGGGTCGAACCCGCAGTCGGAGGGTTTCTTCGCCAAGGTGAAGGAGCTTTGGGAAGACCTGAAGGACTGATCAGCCGACAATCGCGGGTGATCTGTACGGGCGGTGCGTCTGCGACGCACCGCCCGTTACTTTTTGTCGCACGCTGGGATCTTTCCGTGTTTTCCGCCGGGCCATAAGCCATTTCCACGCGAAAGCCGTTGAAGGCCCGGTCATGCACGTGTAATCACCCAGGATGGCTAATCCATTGGCGACATGTCCGGCCACTGCCGGGGGCAGGCTGCCTGATGCGGGTTGAGAGGCTTCTCGCCACGCTGTTCGGTGCCTTCGTCCGCAGCGACGAACTGCCCGACCTGATCCTGCCGGCGGGACACACGCCGATCCTGCAACGTCGCCGTGCCGCGATGATACAGTCGCGCGTTCGCATGGTGGCGTTGATCTTCGGCATCCTGACGCCCTTGTGGATCGCCATCGACGTCACCGTCTTCGAATGGTCGCTGGCGATCTGGCTGATCCTGCTGCGCCTGACCGCCAGCGCCGCCTTCCTGGCGCTCGCCTTCGACAGCCGCTCCTGCGAGGACATGACCTGCGCCTGGGGACGGCTGGCTGCCCTTCTGGCGATCCCGACCCTGTTCTTCGCCGTCTCACACCCGCTGCTCTGCAACCAGGGCGTCGACGACCTGCGCATCGCCGTCAGCGCCGGCTACGGCTATCTGCCCTTCGTGATGGTGGCGGGCCTCAGCGTCTTCCCGCTGACCGCGGTGGAGGGGGCGCTGTTCGCAGCACCGATGCTGGGCGCCCATCTGGCCGCCGGCTTCTACGGGTCGTTGGTGATGCCGTTCCCGTCCTACATCAGCGCCCTGTGGCTGCTGGCGCTGATCGCGGTGGTGGCGACGCTGGCGGCGATCAGCCAGCTGCACTTCATGATCGCGCTGCTGGAACAGGCGGCGCACGATGCGCTGACCGGTGCCTTCTCCCGCCGCATCGGCGAGGAGTTGCTGAAACTCCAGGTCGCCCATGCCGAACGCACCGGGCAGCCGCTGACGGTGATCTTCGTCGACCTGGACGACTTCAAGGCGGTGAACGACCGCCACGGGCATGAGGAGGGCGACCGCGTCCTGCGCCATGCCGCCAACACCATCCGCAGCCTGCTGCGCCAGTCCGACGCGCTGATCCGCTGGGGCGGCGAGGAGTTCCTGGTCGTCATGCCCGACACACCGGTGAATGGCGCCATGATCGCGGTGGAGCGGATGCGCCGCGCCGGCTTCGGCAAGCGGCCGGACAGTACCTTGCAGACCGCCAGCATCGGCATCGCCGAACAGACCGCCGATCGCCCCATCGATTGGGAGTCACTGGTGGAACTGGCCGATCAGCGCATGTACCGCGCCAAGCAGGAGGGCAAGGACCGGGTGGTCTCCTGCGGCAGCGCCGCTGCGCCGCAGGCCGAAGCCGAGCCCTGGGACAGCATCACCGCCTAAGGCGCGATCGGCTCAAGCGGATACTCCCCCAACGCCTCATACAAAGCCCCGCCATTGCCGAGATGGCTGCGGTAAAGGGTGAGGTGATCGACCGGCATCGGCCCGGCGCGGAACAGGCCGCGATCGGACAGGAAGCGGGCGATGCGGTCGGCCGGCGCGTCCTTCAGCCGGGCCAGCGTGACGTGGGGGGAGAATTTCCGCTCCTCCGCCGGCAGGCCGCAGCGGACGATGGCGGATTCGACCTTGGCCTGGAGATGGGCCAGCGCCTCGCTGCGCTCCACCCCCGCCCACAGCACCCTTGCCTTGCGGCCGGCACCGAACACGCCGACACCGTCGAGGGTAAGGGAAAAGGCCGGCACCCGCAGCTCCGCCAGCGCGGCGTCGATGTCCATCGCCTGATCGTCCGGCACCTCGCCGATGAAGCGCAGGGTCAGATGCATGGTTTCAGGCTCGGTCCAGCGCGCGCCGGGCACCCCGCCGGCCAGACCGGCCAGCCGCCGGCGAACCTCTTCCGTCAGGTCGAGCGCGACGAACAGGCGGAGCATCGGGCACCTCCGGGGTTGCTGCAACCACCCGCCCCCTTTCGGAAAAGGGGCGGGTCGCAGAACAGCTTACGGACACGGATCCGGCATGCGGTTGTGCATGGCGTCGATCTCCGCCATCACCTCCGGCGACAGGGTCAGGTCGATGGAGTCGATGTTGGAGATCAGCGTTTCCATCGTCGTCGCGCCGATCAGCGACGAAGTGACGAAGGGTTGCTGCACTGTGAAGGCGATGGCCATCTGGTTGGGCGCCAGACCGTGGCGGCGGGCGATGTCCAGATAGGCCTCCGTCGCGGCATCGGCATTGACGGTGGCGTAGCGCGACGGCCGGTGGTCGAGCGCGCGGCGGCTGCCCGGCGGCACGGCACCGTTCAGATACTTGCCGGTCAGGGTGCCGGCGCCCAGCGGCGAATAGGCCAGCAGCCCGACATCCTCGCGCAGGGCCACTTCCGACAACCCGTTCTCGAAGGTCCGGTTCAGCAGGTTGTAGGCGTTCTGGATCGAGGCGACGCGCGGCAGGCCGGCGATTTCGGCGGCGTGCAGCCAGCGCATCACGCCCCACGGGCTCTCATTCGACAGGCCGACATGGCGGATCTTGCCGGCCTGCACCAGCTCGGCCAGCGCCGCCAGCGTCTCCTCGATCGGCACGCCGTCCTGCTCGGGCTTGTGCTTGTAGGTGCGGACGCCGAAGCGGTTGGTGACGCGGTCGGGCCAATGGATCTGGTAGAGGTCGATGTAGTCGGTCTTCAGCCGCGACAGACTGGCCTCGACCGCCGCAAAGACGTTGGCGCGGTCCAGCCGCGACTTGCCCTCGCGCACCCAGCCGAAGCCGCCGGCCGGCAGGCCGATGATCTTGCTGGCGAGGATCACCTTGTCGCGCTTGCCGCGCGACTGGAACCAGTTGCCGATCACCTCCTCGGTCTTGCCATAGGTGTCGGCGGTGGGCGGGATGGCGTACATCTCCGCCGTGTCCCAGAAATTGATGCCGCGGTCGAGTGCCGCGTCCATCTGGGCATGGCCTTCGGCCTCGGTGTTCTGGCGGCCCCAGGTCATGGTGCCGAGGCCGATGGCGCTGACCGACAGGCCGGTGCGGCCGAGCGGACGATACTGCATCCGGAACGTTCCTTATTCGAAATGATCTTTTAGAGGAAAAGCGTCAGCACGCCGGTGTAGCCATAGAGCCGGTTGTGCGACACCTCGCCCGAGGCGAAGAAGCCGGTCAGCGGAATGTCGCCGAAGGTGTCGCGGATCATCGACAACTCGGCGTCGGCGGCACCGAACAGGCCGGGACCGCGGGCGATGCAACTGACATACACCGCTCCCTTCGGCGTCGCCTTCACCCGTTTCTTGAGGCTGTCCAGCATCCGGCGCATGTCGGCGGCGGCGGTTTCCGGATCGCGGCGGGTGAACATCACCGGCTGGCCGGTCGTCACCCGCTCGGCGATGGAGATCCAGCCGGCGCGCGGGTCGATGGCGATCAGGTCGCGCACCAGATAATCCTGGGTGTCGGAGCCGGCGATGGGCAACCCGGCGCAGATCAGCCCGGCCACCTGCCGGAGGTCGGCGGCAAGCTCCGGCCCGATGTCCTCCTTGAAGACGTCCAGCGCCGGCCGGCCGTCGATCTCCAGGATCACATTGTCGTCGCTGGCGGTGACGGTGCGCGTCGGTCCGATCGGGCGGCAGCCCTGGGTCAGGGCGGTGGCGACCGGCATCTGCGGCGCGAATAGCACGCCCGACACGCCGCCCTCGGTCACCGGATCGGCATCCTCCGCCCCGGCGGCGATCTGCGGGAACTCCCCGCGCGAGGCGGTGAGGCCGCCGACCAGGAAGACGCCGGCCTCCTCCGACAGACGGGCGACCAGCCCGGCCATGTCGGCATGGTGCGGATCGACATGGACCAGCGCCAGCGCCGCGCCATGCTTGTCGAGCCAGCCGCCGGCACTGCCGCGCAGCGGCTCCAACCCGTCGGTCAGGGTCGGGAACAGGCGGAAGCTGTCTTCCGGCAGACGGGCGGCCATGATCGCCATCCCCGGCTCGTCGAACAGGACGGCCCCGTTCGCCATCACGCCGATGCCGGCGGTGCCGACCCAATGGCGGATGCCGGTGACGCCGCGCAGCAGGGTGACGATGCTGGTGGCGTGCTCCGCCAGGCCGTCGGTCAGGTAGAGGAAGCCCAGGCTGCAGCCGGCCACCGGCCCCAGCCGGTCAAGACAGGCCTTGACCGTCGGTCCCCACTCCGCCCCGGCGGCGCAGGCGGCGGTAAAGCGGGTGTCGCTGTCCTGGGTCGCGGTCATGGGGGTCACGGTCATGGGGGTCACGGTCATGGCGGCTCAGCCTCCGGTCTTTTCCGTAGTCTTGCTGATATTGGGGAGGCCGTCGAGCAGGGCGGTGACGGAGGGCAGGATGCGCTCGACGATCACCGCCACGCCCTGGGCGTTGGGATGCAGCCCGTCCGGCTGGATCAGCGCCTGCTGCAACGCCACCCCGTCGAGGAAGAAGGGATAGAGCGGCACATCGTAGCTCTTCGCCAGATCCGGATAGATGGCGTTGAAGCTGTCGGTGTAGGGCTTGCCCAGGCTGGGCGAGGCGAACATGCCGGCCAGCAGGGTCGGCACCTTGCGCTCCTTCAGCGTCTTCAGGATGGCGTCGAGATTGGCCCTGGCCTGACCGGGGTCGAGCCCGCGCAGCATGTCGTTGGCGCCCAGCTCGACGATGGCGGCGTCCGGCTTGTCGGCCAGCGCCCAATCCAGCCGTGCCCGGCCGCCGGCGGTGGTGTCGCCCGACACGCCGGCATTGACGACGGTGACGCTGTAGCCTTTCGCCGCCAGCGCCTTTTCCAGCTGGCGGGTGAAGCCCTGCGGTTCCGGCAACCCATAGCCGGCGGTCAGGCTGTCGCCCAGCGCCAGCAGCTTCACCGGCTGCGCCGCGTCGGCTCGGGTCGGAACGGTCATCGGTGCCCCTGCGGCGAAAAGAAAGGCGAGCCCCACGCCGAAGGCACCCGTGTTGAAAGCCCGGCGGGTCGTGCCATATGGCGATGGTCCATTCCGCTTGTGCGAGTGTCGCATGTCCAAGGCTCAGTCCCCTGCAACGTCGTCAAACTCCATCGCCCGCTCTTCAAACGAAATCATCGTTGAACTCGACGACATCCACCTGAAATTGGACAGCGGCGCCGGACCCGTCAACATCCTGCGCGGCGTGAATCTTCAGGTGGCGGCCGGCGAGCGGGTCGGCGTCGTCGGCCCCAGCGGCTCCGGCAAGTCCACCATGATGATGGTGATGGCCGGGCTGGAGCGCCCCAGCGGCGGCAGCGTCCGCGTCGCCGGACAGGATCTCGGGCGCCTGGACGAGGATGGGCTGGCGCGCTTCCGCCGGCAGCATGTGGGGATCGTCTTCCAGGCCTTCCATCTGGTGCCGACGATGACGGCGCTGGAGAATGTCGCCATCCCGCTGGAATTCGCTCGCGTCGCCGACGCCTTCGACCGCGCCCGCGTCGGGCTGGAACAGGTCGGGCTGGGGCACCGCATCCACCATTATCCCGGCCAGCTGTCGGGCGGCGAACAGCAGCGCACCGCGCTCGCCCGCGCCTTCGTCACCGAGCCCTCGCTGCTGCTGGCCGACGAGCCGACCGGCAACCTCGACATCGATACCGGTGCCACCATCGTCAAGTTGCTGTTCGATCTGGCCGAGCGGCGCGGCACGACGCTGGTGCTGATCACCCACGACCAGAGCCTCGCCGCACGCTGCGACCGGACGGTGCGGCTTGCGGATGGGCGGATCGCGGACGACGGGCAGGCGGCCCGGCGCGCGAAGCTCCAGGCGGCGGGGGAGTGAGGGGGATGGGTGAAGTGATGCGGACCGTTTCTCCCTCTCCCCCCCGCTCACGCGCAAACGGAGTTTGCGCTGACGCGACAGGCGGACCTGCGGTCCGCCGAAAGCGGGGAGAGGGTCGGGGTGAGGGGGACGCACGGCGTGGCGTTGTTCGACGCGCAGAGCGCTCGCCACTGACCCAATCCACGCCATGCATCCCCCTCACCCTAACCCTCTCCCCGAGGGGGAGAGGGGACACCAGCAGGGGGAAGGGGGCCACGCGATGACCGACCTCCGCCTCGCGCTCCGGCTTGCCCGGCGGGAGCTGCGCACCGGCCTGAAAGGGTTCTGGGTCTTTCTCGCCTGCCTCGCCCTTGGCGTCGCCGCCATCGCCGCGGTGCAGTCGGTGTCGAGCGGGCTGCTCGACGGGCTGGCGAGCGACGGGCGCTCCATCCTCGGCGGCGATGTCGCGTTGCGGCAACTCTACAATCCGCCGGCCGAAGAGCAGATGGCGGCGCTGAAGGCCGGCGGCCGGGTGTCGACCTCCGCCGAGATGCGGGCGATGGCCCGCGCGGATGACGATGTCCGCTCCTCGCTGGTCGAGCTGAAGGCGGTCGACGATGTCTATCCGCTTTACGGCGCCGTGACGCTGGAGGGGGGCGGCGACCTGCGCGACGCGCTGGCGCAGAAGGACGGCCGCTGGGGTGCGGTGGTCGAGGCCAGTCTGGTCGACCGGCTGGGCGTGAAGCCCGGCGACACCATTCATGTCGGCGAAGGCGTCTACCGCGTCGCCGCCGTGCTGGACCGCGAGCCTGACCGCGCCTCCTCCAACGCCTTCTCGCTCGGGCCGCGGCTGCTGGTGGCGCTGCCGTCGCTGACGAACACCGGGTTGCTGCAACCCGGCAGTCTCACCTGGTGGAGCGCCAAGGTGGCGCTGCCGCCGGAGACCGACCTGAAGGCGTGGCAGGAGGGGTTGCGCGCCCGCTTCCCCGACGCGCCCTGGCGGATGCGCGACTACACCAACGCCTCGCCGCAGATCGAGCGCTTCATCGACCGCATGACGCTGTTCCTGACGCTGGTCGGGCTGACGGCGCTGCTGGTCGGCGGCGTCGGGGTCGGCAACGCGGTGCGCAGCCACCTGGATTCGCGCGCCCGCACCATCGCCATGATGAAATGCATCGGCGCCCCCGGCGCCCTGGTGTTCCAGCTCTATCTGGCGCAGATCCTGGCGCTGGCTCTGCTGGGCATCGTCATCGGGCTGGCGCTCGGCGCCGTGGCGCCGCTGGCGCTCGGCCGGCTGCTCGACGGCGTGCTGCCGGTGTCGGCGCATATCGGCGTCTATCCCGGCGCCCTGGCACTCGCCGCCCTCTATGGTGTGCTGACGGCGCTGACCTTCTCGCTGTGGCCGCTCGGCCGGGCGCGCGAAGTGCCGGCGGGCGCGCTGTTCCGCGACGTGATCGCACCGGCCGGCGGCCGGCCGCGCACGCCCTATACGGTCGCGATGATCGTGTCGGCCCTGGCGCTCGCCGGGCTGGCGGTGCTGACCGCGCACAACAAGGTCTTCGCGCTGTGGTTCGTCGGCGGCTCCATCGCCACCTTCATCGCTTTCCGCGCCGCCGCCGCCCTGGTCACCTGGGGAGCGGCGCGGGTCGGCCGCGTCCGGCGGCCGGGGCTGCGGCTGGCGCTCGCCAACCTGCACCGGCCGGGCAACCCGACGGCAGCGGTGGTGCTGTCGCTGGGGCTCGGCCTGACGGTGCTGGTCGCCATCGCGCTGATCCAGGGCAACTTCTCCCGCCGGATGTCGGAGACGATCCCGCAGGACGCCCCCGCCTTCTTCTTCGTCGACATCCAGCGCGACCAGTTCGATCCCCTGCGCGACCTCGTCACCGCCGTCCCCGGCGCCAGCGCCTTCGAGGCGGTGCCGAGCCTGCGCGGCCGGATCGAGCGGGTGAACGGCGAGGACGCCGAAAAGGCGCTGGTCAATCCGGAGCAGGCCTGGATCCTGGCCGGCGACCGCGGCATCACCTATTCGGCGACGCTGCCGAAGCATTCCACCGTCACCGCCGGGTCCTGGTGGCCGACCGACTATGCCGGACCGCCGCTGATCTCCATCCACCAGAGCGTCGCCGAGGCCTTCGGCATCGGTCCCGGCGCCACCATGACCGTCAACATCCTGGGCCGCAGCTTCGAGGCCAAGGTCGCCAACGTGCGCTCGGCCGACTTCAGCAGCATGGCGATCAACTTCACCATGGTCTTCGCCCCCGGCACGCTGGAGGGGGCGCCGCAGACCTGGGTCGCCACCGTCCGCGCCACGCCCGATGCCGAGACGCAGGTGCAGCGCGCCGTCCTGCAACGCTTCCCCAACATCACCATGGTGCGGGTGAAGGACGCGCTGGACACGGTGGCGGAGATGCTGGGCCACATCGGCACCGCTGTGCGCATCGTCGCCGGCATCACGCTGGCCGCCGGCACGCTGGTGCTGGCCGGCGCGGTCGCCGCCGGCCACCGCCGCCGGGTCTATGATGCGGTGGTACTGAAGGTGCTGGGCGCCACGCGCGGCGACGTGTTGCGTGCCTTCCTGCTGGAATACGGCCTGCTGGGCCTGTTGACCGCGGTGATCGCCGGCATCATCGGAACGCTGACCGCCTGGGCGGTGCTGAAGTTCCTGATGCATTGGGAATGGAGCTTCCTGCCGTCGGCGGTCGTGACCACCGCTTTGCTGAGCACGGCGATCACGCTCGCTTTCGGGTTCTATGGTACTTGGCGGGCTTTGGGCCAGCCTTCGGCACCATTGCTTCGGAACGAGTGACGCCCGTGTCATGAAGCCGCAGGAAAAACGAATCGTGAAAGCTTTTTCATTCAGAAAAAGCGTCGCCGATTCCTATTGAACCGCCTGACGGACTCGCCAATATGTCCTGGCACGGGATCACCCTATTCCACCGAGGAAACCAAACCATGGCAGACCCGACCTATAACCGCTTCGCGACCGTGGGCCGCGCGACAGATCGGGGATACTTCGACGAAGGCCTGCGGCAGCACATGCTGCGCGTGTACAACTACATGGGCGCCGGCCTGATCCTGACGGGTCTGGTCGCGGCACTCGTGTCGTCCAGCCCGGCCATCATGATGGCGATCTTCGGCTCGCCGCTGAAGTGGGTGGTGATGCTGGCCCCGCTGGCCTTCGTCATGGTGCTGTCCTTCGGCATCCAGCGCCTGTCCTTCGCATCGGCGCAGATGATCTTCTGGGCCTATTGCGGCGCCATGGGCCTGTCGATGTCGGCCATCTTCCTGGTCTTCACCGGGGCGTCGATCGCGCTGACCTTCTTCGTCACCGCCGCGACCTTCCTGGCGATGAGCCTCTACGGCTACACCACGAAGGCCGACCTGTCGAAGATGGGCTCCTTCCTGATGATGGGCGTCATCGGCCTGGTGATCGCCGGCCTGGCGAACATCTTCTTCCAGTCGCCGGCCCTGCACTTCGCGATCTCCGCCATCGGTGTGCTGATCTTCACCGGCCTGACCGCCTACGACACCCAGGCGATCAAGGAAAGCTACGCCGAGGGCTACGATCACGAGAGCACCGGCAAGCTGGCCCTGATGGGCGCCCTGACGCTCTACCTGGACTTCATCAACCTGTTCCAGTTCCTGCTGCAGTTCATGGGCCAACGCAACAACGACTGAACCCCAGACATCTGACAAGAGACGCCTGATCGGACAAGCATCCGATCGAGCAGCAGCCGCCCGGAAGCCCCGCTTCCGGGCGGTTTTCTTTTGTGCGGCTTTTCTCAGGACTCCACGGTCACCGGGTCGCCCACGGCCAGTCCCAGCATCAGGTCGGCACGCCCACGGTTGACGGCGATCTCCGCCAGCCCGTTGGAGTTCTCGTACCACAGCGGCTCTCCCGGCCCGACGGCGCCGAAGGTACGGGCGTGGGTGACACGGGCACCGCCGGCGGTCAGCACCGCATCGGCGGGCAGGGTGGCTGCCCGTATCCCGGTCATGGCGTTGCCGTAAATATCGACATAGACGATGCGTTGCAGCTCGTCCGGCCAGTCCGGTCGGTCGATGGCGGCTGGATCGAGCGGGCTGCGCTCGACCGGGCGGCCGGTGGCGAGGCTGGCGGCGACGGGAGCGAACAGGTCCCGGCCATGGAAGCTGGCGGACAGCCGGTCCGGGATCCAGTCGATCTTCCAGGCGTTTAGCGACGTTGCACGGCGGGCGACCAAAGCGAACAGGCCGTTGTCGGGACCGACGAACCAGCGCCCATCGGCCTCCACCATCACCGGCCGCCGGTCGGTGCCGACACCTGGATCGACGACGCAGAGAAAGACGCTGCCTGCGGGAAAGGCCGGGGCGTAGCCGGCCAGCAGATAGGCCGAAAGCTGCGGGTCGAAGGCGGGAGCGTCGGCGAACAGGTCGATGGCCGGAACGGCGGGTGCCTGTTGCGCCAGCACCGCCTTCATCTGGCCAGTATAGGGGCCGGAAAGCCCGAAATCGGTGAAGACCAGGATCATCGGGGGCATGGGGGCAGTCTCACCAGTGCTGCGGTGGTCCGGCCCCCATCCTACCCCGCACTCACACCGACTTGGTATCCAGCGCATAGCCGGCCGACCGCACGGTGCGGATCAGGTCCAGCTCGTCCTCCTCGTTCATCGCCTTGCGCAGGCGGCGGATGTGGACGTCTACCGTACGCGGCTCGACGTACACGTCGTGACCCCACACCAGATCGAGCAGCTGTTCACGCGAGAACACCCGGCCGGGATGCTGCATGAAATGACGCAGCAGGCGGAATTCCGTCGGACCCAAATGGACGTCGCGGCCGTTGCGGCGGACGCGGTGGGCGGCCAGATCCATGGTCACGTCGGCGAAGGTCAGCACCTCGTCGGTCATGCCGGGCGAGGCGCGGCGCAGCACGGCGCGCATGCGGGCGACCAGCTCGGTCGGGGAGAAGGGCTTGGTGATGTAGTCGTCGGCGCCGGAATTCAGGCCGCGCACCCGGTCGCCTTCCTCGCCGCGGGCGGTCAGCATGATGATCGGGATGTCGCGGGTCTTGGCGTTGCGGCGCAACTGGCGGCAGACCTCCAGCCCACTCATCAGCGGCAGCATCCAGTCGAGCAGCACGATGTGCGGCGTCTGTTCGCCGGCGGCCAGCAGGGCCTCCTCGCCGTCGCTGGCGGTGGCGACGCGGAAGCCTTCCTTTTCCAGGTTGTACTTCAGCAGCGTCAGGATGTCGGCCTCGTCCTCGACGATCAGGACGAGCGGCTTCAGGGCCGCATTCATGGTGGCTCCGTTCACAGCGCGCGTCTCGACGTTAACCGGCATGGGACAGCCTTTTCAACAAAGGAGGAGGGGAGGGCACGGACGTAAGGCAGGGCTCAGCCATAGCGGCCGGTGATGTAGCCCTGGGTGCGCTCGTCGCGCGGGTTGGTGAAGATGTCCTCGGTGTCGTCGCACTCCACCATCTCGCCCAGATGGAAGAAGGCGGTGCGCTGCGACACGCGGGCGGCCTGCTGCATGTTGTGGGTGACGATGACGATGGTGTAGTTGGCCCGCAGCTCGTCGATCAGCTCCTCGATGTGGGCGGTCGCGATGGGGTCGAGCGCCGAGCAGGGCTCGTCCATCAGGATCACCTCGGGGCTGACGGCGATGGCGCGGGCGATGCACAGCCGCTGCTGCTGGCCGCCGGACAGGCTGGTGCCGGGTTCGCGCAGCCGGTCCTTCACCTCGCCCCACAGGCCGGCGCGCTTCAGCGAGGTCTGCACCACCTCGTCCAGCTCGTCGCGACCGGAAGCCAGGCCATGGATGCGCGGGCCGTAGGCGACATTGTCGTAGATCGACTTGGGGAAGGGGTTCGGCTTCTGGAACACCATGCCGACGCGGGCGCGCAGCTGCACCGCATCGACCGCCTTGCCATAGACGTCCTCGCCATCGAGCGCGATCCGCCCTTCGACCCGGCAGCCCTCGATGGTGTCGTTCATCCGGTTCAGGCAGCGCAGGAAGGTCGACTTGCCGCAGCCGGATGGGCCGATCAGCGCCAGCACCCGGTTTTCCTGGATGTCGAGGTTGATGCCCTTCAACGCCTGCTTGGCGCCGTAGAACACCGTCACCCCGCGGGCGGTCATCTTGGCGGGCAGGGCGGCGCCGGAACGCTGGCCGGGACGGTCTTCGGCGCGGGGCCGCAGCTTCAGCGGGTTCTGGATACTCATGGCGCTCACCACCGTCTCTCGAAAATCTTGCGCAGGATCACGGCGGCACCGTTCAGCAGGATCAGGACGCCGAGCAGGATCAGGATCGCCGCCGAGGTGCGTTCGGTGAAGGCGCGCTCCGGGCTGTCGGCCCACATGTAGATCTGCACCGGCAGAACCGTGGCGCTGTCGGTCAGCCCGTGGGGGATGTCGACGATGAAGGCGACCATGCCGATCATCAGCAGCGGCGCCGTCTCGCCCAGCGCGCGGGCCATGCCGATGATGGTGCCGGTCAGGATGCCCGGCATCGCCAGCGGCAGCACATGGTGCAGCACCGTCTGCAGCGGCGAGGCGCCGATGCCCAGCGCCGCCTGGCGGATCGACGGCGGCACCGCCTTCAGCGCGACGCGGGACGCGATGATGATGACCGGCAGCGTCATCAGCGCCATCACCAGCCCGCCGACCAGCGGGGCGGAGCGCGGCATGCCGAAGAATCCCAGGAACACGGCCAAACCGAGCAGACCAAAGATGATCGACGGCACCGCGGCGAGGTTGTTGATGTTCACCTCGATCAGGTCGGTCCAGCGGTTCTTCGGCGCGAACTCCTCCAGATAGACCGCGGCGGCAATGCCGGTCGGCACCGACAGCGCCATGGTCACCAGCAGGGTCAGCAGCGAGCCGGCGATGGCGCCGCCGATGCCGGCCTGTTCCGGTTCGCGGCTGTCGCCGGCGGTGAACAGCGTGGTGTTGAAGCCCTGCGCCAGCGTACCGGAGGCCAGCAACGCGTCGGCGGCGGCGATCTTGGAGTCGCTGAGGCCGCGCTCGCTCTCCGGCAGATCGCGGCGGTAGGCGCCCTTCACCAGCTGGTCGATCTGGTCGTCGGCGCGGACCCAGATGGTCCGCGTCGTCCCGGCCATCGCCGGATCCTTGGCGAGCATCGCTTCCAGCTCGTAGGGTGCGCCCGATGACAGCAGGTCGTTCAGCACGCGCTTGCCGGCGCGGTCGGTGACCTGCGGGAACTGGGCGTAGAGCGCCCGGCGCAGCGGGGCCGCATAGTTGCGGTCGGCGACCTCCGCCGGGTCGAGCGTCACCTCCAGCCGGATGCGGGCCTCCAGGAAGGCACTGGCGCCCTTGGCGACGATGGAGCCCAGCAGCAAAACCAGCATCAGCGCCGCCAGCGCCACCGCGGCGGCGCCGGCCAGCCGGAACCGGCGCTCCGCGGCATGGCGGGCGCGCAGGCGACGGGCGAAGGCCTCGCTGCGCAGGCGCGACTTCGGCGCGGTGGAGGAGGTGGGGGAGGGCGTCACGGCCGCCGCGTCCCGCTCGACGAGGTCAGTCATATTTTTCCCGATAGGTCCGGACCACCCGCAGGGCGACCATGTTGAGGCAGAGCGTGACGAGGAACAGCACGAGGCCGAGGCCGAAGGCCGACAGCGTCTTCGGGCTGTCGAACTCCTGGTCGCCGACCAGCAGCGTGGCAATCTGGGTGGTGACGGTGGTGACCGCCTGCAACGGGTTGGCGGTCAGGTTGGCGGTCAGGCCCGACGCCATGGTGACGATCATCGTCTCGCCGATGGCGCGGCTGACCGCCAGCATAACCGCGGCGACGATGCCGGGCAGCGCCGCCGGCAGCACCACCTGCCTGATCGTCTCCGACTTGGTGGCGCCGAGGCCGTAGGAGCCGTCGCGCAAGCTCTGCGGCACCGCGTTGATGACGTCGTCCGACAGCGAGCTGACGAAGGGAATGATCATCACCCCCATGACGATGCCGGCGGCCAGCGCTGATTCCGAACTGACATCCAGCCCCAGCGCCTCGCCGACCGAACGCACGAAGGGCGCCATCGTCAGCGCGGCGAAGAAGCCGTAGACCACCGTCGGGATGCCGGCCAGGATCTCCAGCGCCGGCTTCAGCCAAGTGCGCACGCCGCGCCCGGCATATTCGGACATGTAGATCGCCGCCATCAGCCCGACCGGCACTGCCACCGCCATGGCGATGACGGTGATGAGAAGCGTGCCGGCGAACAGCGGGATCGCGCCGAAGGAGCCGCTGGACCCAACCTGATCGGCCCGCATCGCCATCTGCGGGCTCCAATGGGTGCCGAACAGGAAGTCGAGCGGCGAGACGACGCTGAAGAAGCGCAGCGCCTCGAACAGCAGAGACAGCACGATGCCGACCGTGGTCAGGATGGCGACCAGCGAGCAGAGGACCAGTGCCACCCGCACCACCCGCTCCACCACCGGGCGGGCGCGCAGGTCCGGGCCGATGCGGTGGCGGCCCCAGGCCAGCCCGGCCACGGCAAGGCTGGCGCCGACGGCCAGCAGGCTCCAGTCGGCGAGATCGCGGAGCGCGGCATAGCGGCGCGCCGCCTCGGCCACCAACGGATCGGGCTCGCGCCCGGTGGCGATGCCGCGGGCGAGGTTGAGGATGTCGGCCTTCAGCAGGGCGACCGACTGGCCGTCGCCCGTGGCCAGCCACTCCGGCAAGGCCGACAGCACCAGCTGCATGGCGAACCAGCCCTCGAACGCCGTCCAGGCGACGAACAGCAGCAGCGCCGGCAGCCCGGCCCACAGCGCGACATAGACGCCGTGGTAGGCGGGAACCGAATGCAGCTCCGCCACCCGCCCGCCGACCGACGACGACGCGCGCGACCGGCCGATCATGAAGCCGATCACGGTGAGCAGGGCCAGGATCAGCGCAAGAAGGGTCAGCTGCATGCAGGTGGCTCAGGCGGGGGAGTTGGTCAGAACTGGAGCGGCGTCAGGTTGACCGCCTCGACACGAGCGGCGTCGCGCAGCGCCTTCGGCTCCGCGATCAGGCCCTTGTCGATCAGATAGCCGTCATCGCCCAGCGCCCGTTCCGAGGTGTATTCGCCGATGAACTCGCGGATGCCCGGAATGACGCCGGCATGGGCGTTCTTGACATAGATGTAGAGCGGACGGGCCAGCTCGTACTTGCCGGCGGCCACCGTCTCCGCCGTCAGCTCCACCCCGTCCATCTTCGCGGATTGCAGGGTGTCGCGGTTCTGGTCGAGGTAGCTGTAACCGAAGATGCCGAAGGCATTGGGGTTGGATGCCAGCTTCTGGACGATCAGGTTGTCGTTCTCGCCGGCCTCGACATAGGCGCCGTCCTCGCGGATGGTCATGCAGGCACGTTCGCGCACCTTCTCGTCGGGAACCGCCTTGGCGACCTCGGAGACTTTCTTGCAGCCTTCCAGCATCGCCAGCTCATTGAAGGTGTCGCGCGTACCGGACGTGGGCGGCGGACCCAGCACCTCGATCACCGTCCTGGGCAGCGATGGGTCGATGTCGGACCACAACTTGTAGGGGTTGGCGACCAGGACGCCGTTCACCGGCACCTCCTTCGCCAGCGCCTTCCATAGGATGACGGTGGACAGCGACACCGGGGCGGCTTTCTTGGAGGAAGCGAGCGCGATGCCGTCATAGCCGATCTTCAGCTCGGTCATCGTGGTGACGCCGTTGGCGGTGCACTGGTCGACTTCCGATTTCTTGATCCTGCGCGAGGCGTTGGCGATGTCGGGATGGGCCGGGCCGACGCCGGCGCAGAACAGCTTCAGGCCACCGCCGGTGCCGGTCGATTCAACCACCGGGGTCTTGAACTTGCCGGTCTTGCCAAAGGCCTCCGCCACCGCGGTGGTGAAGGGGAAAACGGTGGAGGAGCCGACCGCCCGGATCTGGTCGCGTGACTGGGCCAAGGCGGGTGCGGCGGCGAGGCACAGGGTCAGGGCCGTTACGGCGGCGACTTGCGTCCGGGTGCTCATGGGTGCCCCTCCTTCGATCGTACGGAGACCGGTCCATCGGAATGGCGCGGACCATAGACCCGCAGGGCGACCAATTGATTACGTTTTTATGACGCTTTCATGACAGCGTCACAGAGCGCCCCCCTCACACCCCGCCAAATCCCCTCTCCCCCCCGGGGAGAGGGTTAGGGTGAGGGGGAAGCGCGGCGGCCCTTCCGCGAAAATCCAGGAGCGTCTCCCCCTCACCCCGGCCCTCTCCCCGGGGGGGAGAGGGGGAAAGGGCCTCTCCGACCGCAGGCAGATAGGCCGTGAAGGCGCTGCCCACCCCGACCTCGCTTTCGATGGTCAGGCGACCACGGTGACGGTTCAGGATGTGTTTGACGATCGCCAGCCCCAGCCCGGTGCCGCCCATGGCGCGCGACCGCGCGGCATCGACCCGGTAAAAGCGCTCAGTCAGGCGGGGCAGATGGGTACGGGCGATGCCGTCGCCGCGATCGCGCACCGACACCGACACCATCGCGGTGCCGCCACGCCCGGCGCGCTTGTCCTTTGGCGCCCCGCCGGGTGCCGGCAGGCCGGTGAAGCCCACCGCCGCGCCATCGACCAGCGCCACGGTGACGGTCACGTTGGTGTCTTCGCGCGTGTATTTGATCGCGTTGCTGACGAGGTTCTGAAAGACCTGGGTCAACTGGTCCTCGTCGCCGACGACCGGCGGCAAATCCTCCGGCGCCTCCAGGCGCAGGCGGATGCGGCGCTCCGCCGCCTTCAGCTGAAGCGCAGCGATGACGTTCTCCAGTTCCTCAACCACATCGACGCGGCCGTTGGGTGGCATGTGCTCGTCCAGCTCGATGCGGGACAGCGACAGCAGGTCGTTGACCAGACGGGTCATGCGGCTGGCCTGATCGTGCATGATCGCCAGGAAGCGGTCCTGCGCCTCCGTATCGTCGCGGGCAGGTCCGCGCAGCGTCTCGATGAAGCCCAGCAGGGAGGACAGCGGCGTACGCAACTCGTGACTGGCATTGGCGATGAAGTCGGCGCGCATCTGCTCCGACCGGCGGGCGGCGGTGACGTCGTGCAGGGTCAGGATCGCCATGCGAGCGACGGTCGGCGGGCGCGGCGCCGGCTCCTCCTCGATCTCGCCATCCAGCAGCGAGGGATCGGGTTCCGGAACCAAGCGCTGGAACGGCTTCACCTGCGCCTCGAAGCTGCGTTCCACCGGGACCGGGAGCGTGAACTCGATGATGCGGGACGCACCGCCGCGCAGGACCGAATCCACCGCCTCCAGCACCGCAGGCGTGCGCAGGGACGAGGCGAGGTCGCGATCGACGATCTTGTCGCCGAACAGCTCCCGCGCCGTCTGGTTGGCGCGCACCACCTGCCTGTCGGCATCCATCAGCAGCAGCGGCGCAGGCAGGGCGTCGATCACCGCCTCATCGGCATCCAGTTGCATCCGCACGCTTTCCGCCCGGCGCAGCCCGACCCGGTGCAGGCGGCCGATGGTGGCGGCCAGCGCCTTCAGGGCGGGCGGCGTCCCGGCCGGGGCCAGCGGCTCGTCGGCTTCGGCCAACCGGGCGGCATAGTCGGTCACCGCGTCGGCATCGCGGCGGTATGTGCGCACGGTCATGACGGCCCCCGCCAGCGCCGCAACGCCGGCCACCAGCGCCAGCCCGCCATGCAAGGCCCCGGCATAGACCGCCCAAGCCAGGATAATGGCCAAGGGCACCAGCATCAGCAGGATGGCGGTCAGCAGCGAGGAGGGCGGCAACGCCTTCTGGCGCATGGGGTCGGCACCGGACTGGGAGATACGGGGAGGAGCACTGCAATCTCTAGCCCTTCTACACCATCGCAGCACCCCTTGCGCGGCGGTCATAAAAGATTCATCGGCATGACTGTGCGGCAGACCGTTGACTCCAGTATCCTGAACATACATTCTAGTTTCATGGAAAACACTGGAAATGACATCGACAGCCGGCTCGCCACCCGTTTGCGTGCCCTGCGGTCGGATCGTGGCCTGACGATGGACGGGCTTGCCGAACGGTCAGGCGTCAGCCGCTCGATGATCTCGCTGGTGGAGCGGGGGGAGAGCAGTCCGACGGCGTCGGTGCTGGAACGGCTCGCCGCAGGGCTCGGCGTGACGCTGGCGACCCTGTTCGCCGAGGCGGAACGCGAGGACGCCAGCCCGGTGGTTCGCCGCGCCGACCAGATTGCCTGGGCCGATCCGGCCACCGGCTACCGCCGGCGCAACCTGTCGCCTCCCGGATTTCCGTCGCCCATCGAACTGGTGGAGGTGGAGTTGCCGGCGGGCGCCCGTGTCTCCTACGACAGCGGCAACCGCGCGGCCAGTGTGGACCAGCAGGTCTATCTGCTGGACGGCACCATCGAGTTGACGGTGGGGGAAGTGACGCACCGCCTGTCCACCGGCGACTGCCTCGCCATGCGGCTCGACCGGCCGACTGGTTTCCACAACCCGACCGACCGGACCGCCCGCTACATCGTGGCTCTGACCACCGATGGGCGTCCCGCCTTAAACGCCATTAAACGCTGAAAGGAGCTTGCGATGGACGGTGCCGACCTGGACTCCCGCCAGGAGATCGGGGCAGCCCCGGTGACGGTCCGCGTGCTGACGGTCGCCGACGTCCATGCCGCGATTTCCGGGCTGACCGACGTGCTGCTGGATTGCGTGGAGGGCGGTGCGTCGGTCAGCTTCATGGCCCCGCTCGACCGCGCCACTGCCGAAGGCTTCTGGCGGAGCGTGGCGGCCGGGGTGGAGCGGGAAGAGCGCATCCTGCTGGTGGCGGAGGATGGCGACGGCGTGCTCGGCACCGTCCAGCTGGTGGTCGCCCAGCCGCCGAACCAGCCGCACCGTGCCGACCTGTCCAAGATGCTGGTCCACCGCCGCGCCCGCCGCCGGGGCGTCGGCGCCGCCCTGATGCAGGCCGCCGAGGTTGCGGGACGCGCCGCCGGCAAGACCCTGCTGGTGCTGGACACCGGCTCGCCCGAGGCCGAACGGCTCTACACCCGCGCCGGCTGGGTGAAGGTGGGCGTCATCCCCAACTTCGCCCTGTGGCCGCAGGGTGGGTTCTGCGATACGACGTTTTTCTACAAGGCGCTGGAATGAAAGACCGCTTGGACGCTGTTAGGATTAGAGGAATTCATCGAGAGCAGAAGCGTTCGCCGGCGCGAGCGGGTTTATGAAACGGACACCTTCAAGTTCGCGGCCATCCTGCAAATCCTCGCTGAACAAGACACGGCCGCCAGCACGTTTGACCACCGACCAAATCATGCCATCCCAAAACTGGACACCATGGTCACGGTGTACGCGCATGGCATCGACTACATCCGCGAAAACAGCCTCACGCACGGTGAAAACTCCGTTCCACGCATCAACGTAGCGTGAGGCTTGTTCTGGAGGTGCGTGGTACTTCCTGACTGCAACCGAATAGAACTCCGTCAGAGTCTGAAGCGGCAATACCCCATGCCCGCTGGCACCCAGACGGTCCAGAAGGGTGATGGCCAAGCGATGCTTTGCCGGATCACCGGCACTGTCGGCGGCGTAGAGGAGAATGTTGGTGTCGATACCAGCCAACATCATCGGGCCAGCATCATCGAGAATGCACGTCTTCACGGTCGACACCGCCCCGGAAGTCGAGCGGAAGCCCTTGCGCCAGCAAATCCATCATCCGTCGATGCGCATGGTTGCGATCGACGTTCATGGAGGCGTCTGCCGGCGACAGCACAGCGACCGGTTTGCCATCCTTGGTGATGGTGATGCGCGCACCACCTTCGACTTCGCGCAACATTTTCGGAAAGTCGCGGTTCGCTTCAGCCGCACTGACAAGACCGTCCGGCATGGGCAGCCCTCACTCGCAAAAAGTCCTTTATGGACTATAGGTCACCCATGCCGAAAAGGTCACGCCCCTTCCTCCACCGCGGCGGAAGAAGAGACGTCTCACCTCACCACGGCAGCGAGTCGTGCGCCGCCAGGGCGGCGGCGGTGACGATGTCGTTGACCGAGGCGCCCATGGTGACGATCTGCGCCGGCTTGTCCAAGCCGATCAGCAGCGGGCCGATCATCTGGCCACCGGCCATCTTGTTCAGCAGCTTGGCCGAGATGTTGGCCGAATGCAGGCCGGGCATGATCAGCACATTGGCCGGACCGGACAGCCGGCAGAACGGGTAGACCCGCTTCATCAGCTGGTAGTCCAGCGCCACATCAGCCGACATCTCGCCGTCATACTCGAAATCGACCCGGCGGCTGTCGAGGATCGACAGGGCTTCCCGCAGCGGATCGGTGTTCGGGTGCGGCGTCTGGCCGAAATTGGAGAAGGACAGCATCGCGATACGCGGCTCGTGCCCCATCTGCCGGGCCTTGGCCGCCGCGCCGACCGCGATGTCGGCCAGCGTCTTGCCGTCGGGACGGACATGGACGGTGGTATCGGCGATGAAGACGGTGCGGCTGCGGGTGATGGACAGGTGCAGGCCAAACACCGGTTCGCTCGCCTTCGGATCGATGACGCGGCGGATTTCCTCATACGCGACGCCGAAGCTGCGGGTCAGGCCGGTCACCATGGCGTGGGCGTCGCCCTGCGCCACCATGCAGGCAGCGAAAACGTTGCGGTCCTGGTTGACCATCCGCTGGCAGTCGCGCAGCAGGGCGCCCTTGCGCTGCAGACGGCGATAGAGGTGATCGGCGTAACGGCGGTTGGCGTCCGACAGGCGGGCGTTGTGGATCTCGAACTGGACATGGCCCTGGCCCATCGCCGCCAGCTGTTCCTTGATGACCTCCTCGCGGCCGATCAGCACCGGCGTGCCATAGCCGTGAGCGCGGAAGGCCATCGCGGCGCGGATCGTCCGCTCCTCCTCGCCTTCGGCGAAGACGACGCGGCGCGGGTTGGTCCGCACCTTCTCCAGGATCAGTTCCAGGCTGTCGGCGGTCGGGTCAAGGCGGGTGCGCAGGGCATGCTTGTAGCTGGTCAGGTCGAGGATCGGCTTGCGCGCCACCCCGCTTTCCATGGCGGCCTGGGCGACAGCGGCCGGGACGGTGACGATCAGGCGCGGATCGAAGGGCACCGGGATGATGTAATCCGGGCCATAGCGCAGTCGACGTCCGGAATAGGCGGCGTCGACCTCGTCCGGCACATCCTCGCGCGCCAGCGCCGCCAGCGCCTTGGCGGCAGCGACCTTCATCGCCTCGTTGATGGTGGTGGCGCGGACGTCCAGCGCGCCGCGGAACAGGTAGGGGAAACCCAGGACGTTGTTGACCTGGTTCGGATAGTCCGACCGCCCGGTCGCCACGATGGCGTCGCCGCGCACCGCCTTGACCTCTTCCGGGGTGATCTCCGGATCGGGGTTGGCGAGCGCGAAGATGATCGGCTTGGCCGCCATCGACTTCACCATCTCCGGGGTCATGGCGCCCTTGGCCGACAGGCCGACGAACACGTCGGAACCGGCCACCGCCTCTTCCAGCGTCCTCTTGTCGGTGTCGACGGCGAAGGACGACTTCCACTGGTTCATTCCGTTGGTACGGCCGCGATAGACCACGCCCTTGGTGTCGCACAGGATGATGTTTTCACGTGAAACACCCATCGTGCAGAACAGCTCGGCGCAGGCGATGCCCGCGGCACCGGCGCCGTTCACCACCATCTTGACGTCTTCGATCTTCCGGCCGGTGATGTCGCAGGCATTGATCAGGCCGGCGGCGGCGATGATCGCGGTGCCATGCTGGTCGTCATGGAAGACCGGGATGTCCAGCAATTCGCGCAGCCGCTCCTCGATGATGAAGCAGTCGGGCGCCTTGATGTCTTCCAGATTGATGCCGCCGAAGCTGGGGCCGAGGAAGCGGACGCAGTTGACGAATTCGTCCACGTCGCGGGTGTCGACCTCCAGGTCGATGCCGTCGACGTCGGCAAAGCGCTTGAACAGCACCGCCTTGCCTTCCATCACAGGCTTGCCGGCGAGGGCACCAAGGTCGCCCAGCCCCAGCACCGCGGTGCCGTTGGAGATGATGGCGACGACGTTGCCCTTGGCCGTGTATTCATAGGCGAGCGAAGGATCCTCGGCGATGCGCAGACAGGGCGCGGCGACGCCGGGCGAATAGGCCAGCGCCAGATCGCGCTGGGTGGTCAGTGGCTTGGTCGGAGTGATTTCCAGCTTGCCGGGCCGGCCGCTGGAATGCAGCAGCAGGGCCTCTTCGTCGGTGACGCGCTTGGTGTCGGACATGGATGTCGTGTTCCTCAACGGAGTGTACAGCCCGTCGGTCGTCGTTGATGCTTTTTGTGCGGTGCGGTGCCGACGGTGGGGTTGCGATGGTACACGCCGCACACGCAACTCGCCAAGCCTCCATCACCCGCTTTTTGTACGAATCATGCACTTTTTTGACGATTGGAGACACATTCAGTTGGGATTGCGTCCTATCTGCTGCGCTCGCCTTGCATGACCATGGCGTTTGGGAAGGCCGGGCGGAGGCTGTTACCATGCAGTGCAACCCCGAAATCATGCGATTTCCGCCTCCGCCGGAGCCCCCGCCTTGTCCCTGGCCACACGCCCTTCGGCCCCCACCGCGCTGACGCCCGACGAACGCCGCATCACGCTGGTCATCGCGGCGGTGCAGTTCATCAACATCCTGGATTTCATGATGGTGATGCCGCTCGGCCCCGACTTCGCGCGGGCGCTTGGCATCCCGGCGGCACACATCGGCTATATCGGCGGCAGCTACACCGCCGCCGCCGCGGTGGCGGGGCTGATCGGGTCGATGCTGCTCGACCGCTTCGACCGGCGCCGGGCGCTTGCCGTCGCGATGGCCGGGCTGATCGTCTCCACGGCGCTCGGCGGTCTGGCCTGGGACTTCCCGTCACTGCTGGCGGCGCGCGTGCTGGCCGGGCTGTTCGGCGGTCCCGCCGTCGCGGTCGCCATCGCGACGCTGACCGACCGGGTGGCGCCGCAGCGGCGCGGGCAGGCGATGGGAGCCGTCATGTCGGCCTTTTCGCTGTCGGCCATCGCCGGGGTGCCGGTGGGGCTGGAACTGGCGCTCTATGGCGGCTGGCGTCTGCCTTTCTTCGCGGTGGCCTTTGCCGGGCTGGTCGTCGCCATCGCCGCCATCGCAATCCTTCCGCCGCAGCGCGGCCATCTGACCGCCGCAGCGGGGGTGGAGACCGGCGCGTGGGTGCGGATGACGGCGCTGCTGTCGCGCCGCAAGGTCTGGCTGGCCTACGCCACCGTGGCGCTGGTGCAGGTCCAGCAATTCATGATCGTCCCCAACATCGCCGCCTATGTGCAGGGCAATCTGGGCTTCCCGCGCGACCATCTCAGCCTGGTGTACATGACCGGCGGCACGCTGAGTTTCTTCGCCTCGCGCTGGGCCGGCCGGCTGGTCGACCGCCATGGGTCCAGCGCCATCACCTTCGCGGCGACCGTGGGGTTGAGCGTCGTGATCTTCACCGCCTTCATCGGCTACCGTCCCTGGATGCCGGTGCTGGGGCTGTTCCCGTTCTTCATGACCTTCGTCGGCGTCCGCATGGTCGCCAACGGCGCCGCCTTCTCCCGCGTGCCGGACCCGCAGGAGCGGGCCGGCTTCATGGCCCTGGTGTCGGCGGTCCAGCATCTCAGCTCCGCCTTCGGCGCCTTCCTGTCGGCGGAGATCCTGACCAACGCGCCTGACGGCCGGCTGGAGCATGTCTCGACCATGGCCACCGTCTCCATCGCCATCGGGCTTGCCATTCCCGTGCTGACGCTGTGGCTGGAGCGGGCGACGCGCCCGGCAGTGCCGCCTTCGCCTGCCCCGATGGTCACGGACACCGTACTGGAGGACACCGCGCTGGACGGGGCGGGGCAGAGCCGTTAGCTTGCCGCCGATCTGCAAACGACCTTCGGAATGATGCCCATGCGCCCCTCCGGCCGCGCCTTCGACCAACTGCGCACCGTCTCCCTCGAACCCGGCTTCAGCCGTTATGCCGAGGGGTCCTGCATGGTGCGTTTCGGCAACACGCATGTGCTGTGCACCGCCAGCGTCGACGAAACGGTGCCGCGCTTCCTGAAGAACACCGGGCTGGGCTGGGTCACCGCCGAATACGGCATGCTGCCGCGCTCCACCCACAGCCGCAGCGACCGCGAGGCGGCCAAGGGCAAGCAGTCCGGCCGCACCCAGGAAATCCAGCGCCTGATCGGCCGCGCCCTGCGTGCCGTCACCGACCGCTCGGCGATGGGCGAGAAGCAGATCAAGATCGACTGCGACGTGATCCAGGCCGACGGCGGCACCCGCACCGCCGCCATCACCGGCAGCTATGTCGCCCTGCATCTGGCCTTCCAGCATCTGATGCAGATCGGCGCGCTCAAGACCATGCCGCTGACCGATCAGGTCGCCGCCGTCTCCTGCGGCCTCTATCAGGGCAACGCCGTGCTCGACCTCGATTACGACGAGGATTCCAAGGCGCAGGCCGATGCCAACTTCGTCCTGACCGGCAAGGCCGGCATCGTCGAAATCCAGGGCACCGCCGAGGAAACCCCCTTCTCCGAGCCGCAGTTCATGGAGCTGCTGGCGCTCGCCCGCAAGGGCGTGACCGAGCTGGTGGCGTTGCAGAAGCAGGTTCTCGGCATCAAGTAAGACCGTTTCAGCCAGAGGGTCATAACCATGTCCGCTCCCCGCCGCTTCACCGGTGACACGCTCGTCATCGCCAGCCACAACAAGGGCAAGGTGCGCGAGATCGCCGATCTGCTCGGCCCCTATGTCGCCACCTTCACCGCGGCCGGGGAGCTGGGCCTGCCCGAACCTGAGGAAACCGGCACCAGCTTCATTGCCAACGCCGAACTCAAGGCCAAGGCCGCGGCCGCCGCCGGCCATGTGGCGCTCGCCGACGACAGCGGGCTGGTGGTGCCGGCGCTGAACGGCGATCCCGGCATCTACTCCGCCCGCTGGGCCGGCCCGACCAAGGACTTCGCCATGGCGATGCGGAAGGTCGAGGACGGTCTTGCCGGCAAGACCGACCGCAGCGCCTATTTCGTCTGTGCCCTGTCGCTCGCTTGGCCGGACGGCTATGTCGAGAGTGTGGAGGGCCGCTGCACCGGCACACTGGTGTGGCCGCCGCGGGGACCGCATGGCTTCGGCTACGACCCGATGTTCCTGCCCGACGGCCATGGGCTGACCTTCGGCGAGATGGATCCGGCCAGGAAGCACGAGATGAGCCACCGCGCCGACGCCTTCCGCCAGCTGGTGGAGCGGTGCTTCCGGTGAGTGGTTCAGATCCTGGTTTTGCCATCTACGTCCATTGGCCCTTCTGCAAGTCGAAGTGCCCCTACTGCGATTTCAACAGCCATGTCCGCGAGCGGGTCGATCACGACCGCTGGCGGGCCGGGCTGCTGCGCGAGCTGGACCATTACGCCGACCTGACCGCCGGCCGCACCGTCACCTCGATCTTCTTCGGCGGTGGCACCCCGTCGCTGATGGAGCCTTCCACCGTCGGCGCCATCGTCGACCGCATCGCCCGGCGCTGGACGGTCGCCGATGGGCTGGAGGTGACGCTGGAGGCCAACCCGACCTCCGTCGAAGCCGACAAGTTCCGCGCCTTCCGCAGCGCCGGGATCAACCGCGTTTCGCTGGGCATCCAGGCGCTGGACGATACCAGCCTGAAGTTCCTCGGCCGTGAGCACAACGCGGCGGAGGCGACCGGCGCCATCGAGCTGGCGGCACGGACTTTCGGCCGCTTCTCCTTCGACCTGATCTATGCCCGTCCCGGCCAGACGGTGGCGGCCTGGCAGGCGGAGCTGGCGCAAGCGCTGGAGTATGCGGTCGGCCACCTCTCGGTCTATCAGTTGACCATCGAGCAGGGCACGGCCTTCTATCCGCTCCATGCCCGCGGCGATCTGGTGCTGCCCGACGATGATCTGGCCGGCGATCTCTATGAGGCGACGCAGAGCCAGCTGACGGCGGCCGGGCTGCCGGCCTACGAGATCTCCAACCATGCCCGTCCGGGCGAGGAAAGCCGCCACAACCTGACCTACTGGCGCTATGGCGACTATGTCGGCATCGGTCCCGGTGCCCATGGCCGGCTGACGCTGGACGGCGAGAAGTTCGCCACCCGTGCCCACCGTGCCCCGGAAATCTGGCTGGAGCGGGTGGAGCGCGACGGCCATGGCGCCGCCGCTCCCGATCCCATCGACCGGGACGCCCGCGGGACCGAGCTGCTGATGATGGGGCTGCGCCTGACCGAAGGCGTGCGGCTTGCCCGCCTGACGGAGGAAACCGGCCGGACACTGGACGATGTCGTCGATCCGGCGGCCCTGTCCCGCCTGATCGACGGCGGTTTCCTGGCCCGCGATGCCGACCGTCTGGTTGCCACACCGGAGGGGCTACAGCGTCTGAATGCGGTGCTCGGCGCAATTCTGACGTAAAATCGGTCAGCTCCAGCAGGGAAAGGGCATGGGATGCTCATCACTCTGATCGTCGCCGCCGCAACGAACGACGTGATCGGCCACGATGGCCGGCTTCCGTGGACCCTTCCCAGCGACCTGCGCCGGTTCAGGGAACTGACGATGGGCAAACCGATCCTGATGGGTCGGAAGACCTGGGAGTCCCTGCCGCGCCGTCCGCTTCCCGGCCGGGACAATCTGGTGATCAGCCGTCAGGCCGAAGTCGGCGAAAAGGACGGCGCCCGCTGGTTCAACGGGCTGGGTGCGGCGGTGTCGTGGGCGCAGGAGTCCGGCGCTGCCGAACTCTGCGTCATTGGCGGCGCCGCCCTGTTCCGCGAGACGATGCCGATTGCCGACAGCCTGCACCTGACCCGCATCGAAAGCGCGGTCGACGGCGACACGCTGATGCCGCCGATCGGAGCGGACTGGGCGGAAGTGTGGTCGAGCGCGCCCATGGAAGAAAATGGGCTGATCTATCGCTATATCGACTTCGGGAAGGTGAGGGGGTAGGGGGCAAACGGCCCGCCCCCATCGGGCCTGTTACTCTTCCCCGCCCAGCCGGTGCAGCACGTCGTCCAGCTGGTCGAGCGTCTGGTAGTGGATGGTGATCGTCCCGCGCTGACCCTGCGGATTGATGGCGACCTTCAACCCGATGCGGGCGGAGATTTCCTCCTCCAGATTGATCAGGTCGACGTCCTTCATCGCAGGCGCGGATCCGGAACCGCCAATCGCGGCCTTGCCCTTCTTCGCCTTGGGCTGGTCGCCGCGCATCAGGTCTTCGGTCTGGCGCACGTTCAGGCCGCGGGTGACCACCTCGCGGGCGACGGCGGCCGGATCCGGGGCGGTCAGCAGGGCGCGGGCATGGCCGGCGGTCAATGCGCCGTCCTGCACCATCGACTTGACCGGCTCCGGCAGGGCCAGCAGGCGCATCATGTTGGCGACATGGCTGCGGCTCTTGCCGACGGCGCGGGCCAGATCCTCCTGCGTGTGTTCGAACTCCTCCATCAGGCGCCGATAGCCCTCAGCCTCTTCCAGAGGGGTCAGATCCTGGCGCTGGATGTTCTCGATCAGCGCGATTTCCAGCGCCTCGCGGTCGCTGAGATCGCGGATGATGACCGGCACTTCATGCAGGCCGGCGATCTGCGCCGCGCGCCAGCGGCGTTCGCCGGCGATCAGCTCATAGGAATTGGCATCCTCGCCGTCGCGGCGGACCAGCAGCGGCTGGAGAATGCCTTTGTCGCGAATGGACTCGACGAGGCCCTGGATCGCCTCGTCGTCGAACTTCCGCCGCGGCTGGTACTTGCCGGGGTGGACGAACTCGATCGGCACCTGCTTGGACTGCCGCACCTTGTCGAGCGCCGAGTAATCCTCGGTCGCTTCGCCGAACAGAGCGGACAGGCCGCGGCCCAGGCTGGCGCGGCGGGCGCCGCCTTGTTTGGTGTCGTCGATCATGCGGTCAGTCTCTTCTCACGGCGAAGCACCTCGCCCGCCAGATGGATGTAGGCCTGGGAACCGGGGCAGCGCATGTCGTAGATCAGCACCGGCTTGCCGTGGGACGGCGCCTCCGACACCTTGACGTTGCGCGGGATCACGGTGTCGTACACCTTCTCCCCGAAGAAGCCGCGGACGTCCGCCGCCACCATGTCCGACAGGTTGTTGCGCTTGTCGAACATGGTCAGCACGACGCCGTGAATGTCGAGGTTCGGGTTGAAGGCGCGCTTCACCCGCTCGATGGTGCGGACCAGATGGCTGAGACCTTCCAGCGCGTAGAACTCGCACTGCAGAGGGACCATCACCGCATGCGACGCGACCAGCGCGTTCAGCGTCAGCAGGCCCAACGCCGGCGGACAGTCGATCAGGACGTAATCGTATTCAAGCGCGCTGTTGGCGACCGCCTCGCGTAGACGGAATTCGCGGCGTTCGGCACCGACCAGTTCGATCTCCGCACCCGACAGGTCGACCGACGAGGTGATGATCGACAGGTTCGGCACGGAGGAGGGGGTAGCGGCTTCCTCAAGCGAGACATCGTCGAACAAAACATCATAGATGCCGACACGGCGGTCGGACCGCGGGATGCCGAGACCGGTCGACGCATTGCCCTGCGGATCGAGGTCGATGACCAGCACCCGCTTGCCGATGACGGCGAGCGCGGTGGCAAGGTTGATCGTCGTCGTGGTCTTGCCCACGCCGCCCTTCTGGTTGGCAATTGCAACCACACGGGCAAGGGGACGGGTGACGGCAGACATGGCAGCCTCTCGGGAGTCCGGTTGGCGGGAGAAGGGCGGAGAGAGTGTGTCAGGCACGGTTTTCACGCACGCTCAAGGTCACTCACACGCAGGATGGTTCCACTCGGATCGGTGCGGCTGTCAAATCGCTCGGCCCCCAGTGTCCAATATTGCAGTGCGGCGGTCAATTCATCGTCCAGCGCCGCACCCTTCAGGAACAGGCACTTGCCACGCGAGCCGATGAAGGGATGGGCCCAACCGAACAGGTCGGTCAGCGGTGCAAGTGCACGGGCGGTGACGATATCGGCGTCGATACCGGTGACGGTCTCGATCCGCTTGGTATGGACGGTGACCGACGCTTCGCAGACCCGGGCGACCTCGCGCAGGAAGGCGCATTTGCGCACGTCGCTCTCGATCAGATGGACCTGCGGCACACCGAGAATGGCGAGCACCAGACCGGGGAAGCCGGCACCGCTACCGAGATCGACCAGCACACACGTGCCTTCCGGCAGCAGCGGATAGAGCTGCGCGGAGTCGAGGAAGTGACGCTTCCAGGCATCCGGCAGGGTGGAGGGACCGACCAGATTGATCTTCGGTTGCCACTTGCGGAGCAGACCCTCATACGCGATCAGGCGATCGAGCGTTTCACGTGAAACACCCGTGGCTTCCTGAAAGGCAACCGCATCGAACCCGCTCATTCCGCAGCCACCCCGGAGGACGCGACATTGCGACGCTTCACGTGGCGGAGCAGGGCGACCAAGGCCGCCGGAGTCATGCCGGGGATGCGCGCCGCCGCCCCCAGCGTCGCTGGCCGCGACTGGCGCAGCTTCTGCCGGATTTCGGCGGACAGGCTGCCGATGCCGTCGACATCGAGATCGTCGGGAAGGGCGAGGGACTCGTCCTTGCGGAAGGCGCGGATGTCGGCCTCCTGCCGACCAAGATAGCCGGCATATTTGCCGTCGATCTCCAGCTGCTCGGCAATCTCCGGCGCGATCTCACCCAGTTCCGGCCACAGGCGGGCGAGGGCGGCGAGGTCGATGTCGGGATAGCGCAGCAGGTCGGCAGCACTGCGGCGCACGCCATCCTGGTTCACCGCGACACCCTGGCGGGACAGTTCGACCGGCGTCGCCTGCAGCGAGGCGACCAGAGCACGCCCGGCGGAAAGCGCAGCACTCTTGGCGGCAAAGACATCGCGCCGTTCAGACCCGACACAGCCGATGGCGACGCCCTTTGCGGTCAGCCGCTGGTCGGCATTGTCGGCGCGCAGCAGCAGCCGGTATTCGGCGCGCGAGGTGAACATCCGGTAAGGCTCGTTGGTGCCGCGGCCGATCAGATCGTCGATCAGCACGCCGATATAGGCATCGGCACGGTCGAGCACGAAACCGTCGCGGCTGCCGCCCGCCGCCAGCGCGGCGTTGATGCCGGCCATCAGCCCTTGGGCCGCCGCTTCCTCATAGCCGGTGGTGCCGTTGATCTGGCCCGCGAGGAACAGGCGCGGCGCCCGCCGGGTCTCCAGCGTCGGCTTCAACTCGCGCGGATCGACATAGTCGTATTCGATGGCGTAGCCGGGGCGGATCATCGTCACCCTCTCCAGCCCCGGCATGCTGGCGAGAATGCCGAGCTGCACGTCGCGGGGCAGGGAGGTCGAGATGCCGTTCGGGTAGACGGTGGGATCGTCCAGCCCCTCCGGTTCGAGGAAGATCTGGTGCTTCTCCTTCTCGGCGAAGCGGACGACCTTGTCCTCGATCGACGGGCAATAGCGCGGACCGGTGCCGGTGATCTGGCCGGAATACATCGGCGCACGATGCAGGTTGGCACGGATCAGCGCGTGGGCTTCCGGCGTCGTCCAGGTGATCGCGCAGTCGATCTGCGGCGTGTCGATCCGCTCGGTCATATAGGAGAAGGGCGGCGGCGGCATATCGCCGGGCTGCTTCTCCAGCGCATCCCAATCGATGGTACGGCCATCGAGGCGCGGCGGCGTGCCGGTCTTCAGACGGCCGAGCGGGAAGCCAAGACGGGCCAGCGTGTCGGACAAGCCGATAGATGGCGACTCGCCAACTCGGCCGGCGGGGGTGCGCTCCTCGCCGATGTGGATCAGGCCGCGCAGAAAAGTGCCGGTGGTCAGCACCACGGCGCCGGCGCGGATGGACTCGCCGCCCCCGGTGACGACGCCGGAGATGCGCCCTCCGGAAGAACTGCCATCGGGTTCGACGATCAGGTCCTCGGCACCGCCGGCTTCGATGAACAGGTTCTCCTGCTCGGCCAGCAGAGCCTGCATCGCCTGACGATAGAGCTTACGGTCGGCCTGGGCGCGCGGTCCGCGGACGGCGGGTCCCTTGCTGCGGTTCAGGATACGGAACTGGATGCCGCCGCGGTCGATGGCCTTTGCCATCACCCCGTCCAGCGCATCGATCTCCCGCACCAGATGGCCCTTGGCCAAGCCGCCGATGGCGGGGTTGCAGGACATCTCGCCGATGGTTTCAACCTTATGGGTCAGCAGGAGCGTGCGCGCACCCATGCGCGCTGCCGCCGCAGCCGCCTCACAGCCGGCGTGACCGCCGCCGACAACGATGACATCAAAATTCCGCATGCGCGGGACCATAGCCGAATGGCGGCAGGGATCCAAGGGGAAGGCGAGAAGGGAGGCGGGGAGAAGTGCCGCAAGTCGGTGCTGTTTCACGTGAAACACGCCCCCGCTTGCAGCCCCACCACTTGCCACCTGCCTCACTTCCCAATGCAAAAGTCCCGGAAGATCACATCCAGCAAATCTTCCACATCCACCCGCCCAGTGATACGCCCGAGCGCCCGGCTGGCGAGGCGAACATCCTCCGCCGCCAATTCGGGCAATGGTGCCTCCAACGCCCGCATCAGCGACTCCCGACACTCGGTCAACGCCGCCCGGTGACGGGCACGGGTCAGTGACGGCGCGCTACCGATTGCAAGGCGGTCGGCACTGAACTCCGTCAGCTTTTCCTCCAACATCTTCAGTCCGTCACCGGTCTGCGCGGAGACCAGGATGGCAGACAGATCCGGGCGCAGATCAGTGGCATTCGCGAGGTCAGTCTTGTTGAACACCACCACTGTGTCACCATCGATCAGCTCCAGCGTCGCCGGGTCGAGATCGGGCAGGGTGGTGGCATCGAACACCGCGACCTTCACGTCGGCACGCGCCGCCCGGTCACGGGCGCGGCGGATGCCTTCCTCCTCCACCTCATCGGCCGCAGCCTCGCGCAGACCGGCGGTGTCGGCCAGCACCACCGGATAACCGCCAAGGTCGAGCTGCACTTCGATGATGTCCCGGGTGGTGCCGGCCCGAGCGGAGACGATGGCGGCGTCGCGACGGGCGAGCGCGTTCAACAGGCTCGACTTGCCGGCGTTCGGCGCACCGATGATCGCGATGTACAGGCCCTCGCGAAGACGCTCGCCGCGCCCGCCGTCATCGAGATGGGCGGCGATCTCGCCGGCCAGCCCCGCGACCACCGGACGGACGGCATCAGCGACACCGCCGGGCAGATCGTCCTCGGCGAAGTCGATGTCGGCCTCGATGTGGGCGAGGGCGCGGGTCAGCCGCTCCCGCCAGCCGTCATAGAGCCGGCCGAGTGCCCCTTCCATCTGCCGCAAGGCCTGCCGCCGCTGAGCGGTGGTCTCGGCATCGATCAGGTCGGCGACCGCCTCGGCCTCGGTCAGGTCGAGCTTGCCATTCTCGAAGGCGCGACGGGTGAACTCGCCGGGCTCGGCCAGCCGCAGGCCGGGCAGGGTGGCGAGCGCCTCGATCACGCCGGTGACGACGGCGCGGCCGCCATGCAGGTGCAGTTCCACCACATCCTCGCCGGTGAAGCTGGCAGGGGCGGTGAAGCGCAGGACCAGCGCGTCGTCAAGCGCATCGCCGGTGCGCGGATCGCGCAGCTTGGTCAGCACGGCACGGCGCGGCGCAGGCAGGGAGCGGCCAGTCAGGGCGGCGAGCGCAGATCCGGCCTCAGCCCCCGAAATGCGAACCACCGCCACACCGGATCGTCCGGGGGCGGTGGCAAGCGCGTAGATGGTGTCGGTGGACATCGGCGGAGGATCAGCCCTGTTGCTCGGGTCGCAGCTCCCGCTGCTCCGTCGTCAGCAGCAGCCGTTCGACGCGGCGGCCTCCGCCCAGATGGGTTTCCAGGATTTCGTCGATGTCGCCGGTGCTGTGATAGGTGTACCAGACGCCTTCCGGATAGATCACCAGCGTCGGACCCAGCTCGCAACGGTCGAGACAGCCGGCGGAATTGATCCGCACCTTGCCATCGAAGCCGAGTTCGCGGGCTCGGGCCTTCATATAGTCGCGCAGCTTCTCCGACCCGTGGGCGGCGCAGGATCCGCGCTTGTGCCCGTCGGGCCGGCGGTTGGTGCAGCAGAAGACATGGGCTTCAAAGTAAGGTTTCTGAGATTCAACGGTTTGGTCGGTCACTTTCTTCCTTCCTGGCCCAGGGCCGACGCCATCTGGGACCAAAACATCTTTTGCATCTGTTCCATGCCCTGGATGCCGGCGGGAAGCCAGGTCTTCAGCATGGTCTCCGGATCCATGGCCTGGAGATTGGAACGCATCCGTTCCTGAATCTCCTGCATCATGGCATCCTGCATCGGCTTCACGTCGGGCAGACCCAGGAAGTGCCGAGCCTCATCCGGCGTGCAGTCGATGTCGACGGTGATTTTCATGGGCCCCCCTCCAGAGCCGGATCCGGCGCCCGGTGCGGGAGCGGTCCAGGCATTGGCCGTGTTGATTTTGGGGTTGAGCGCCGTGGCGGCTCATGCCCCACTATACAGATAGGATGCCCTGGCGCAACGCCACCCCGGCGCCACCTATTGTCTAAAGACACACCAACAGATCGGACACCGCCATGCCCGCCACTCCGTTGGGCGCGAACCTGCTGGGCCGGGAGACGAGCCCCTATCTGCTTCAGCACAAGGACAATCCAGTGCATTGGATGCCCTGGGGTCCGGAGGCCTTCGCCCGTGCGAAGGCGGAGAACAAGCCGGTTCTTCTGTCGGTCGGCTACGCCGCCTGCCACTGGTGCCACGTGATGGCGCACGAAAGCTTCGAGAATCCGGGGATCGCCGGGCTGATGAACGAGCTGTTCATCAACATCAAGGTGGATCGGGAAGAGCGGCCGGACCTCGACACCATCTACCAGTCGGCACTGGCACTGCTGGGACAGCAGGGCGGCTGGCCGCTGACCATGTTCCTGACGCCGGATGCGGAGCCCTTCTGGGGCGGCACCTATTTCCCGCCAGCCGCGCGCTATGGTCGTGCCGGCTTCCCCGAGGTGCTGCGCGGCATCGCCGGCACCTATGCCCAGGAGCCGGACAAGGTCGGCAAGAATGTCGACGCGCTGAAATCGGCGCTCGCCGGGATGGGGGAGAACCGGTCGGCCGGCGCGGTCGATGCCGGGGTGTTGGATCAGGTGGCGCAACGGTTGCTGCGTGAGGTCGATCCGATCCATGGCGGCATCGGCAACGCACCGAAATTCCCGCAGGTGCCGCTGTTCGAACTGCTGTGGCGGGCGTGGCAGCGCACCGGGCGCGAGCCGTTCCGCGAAGCGGTGACCCATACGCTGGCCAACATGGCGCAGGGCGGCATCTACGACCATCTCGGCGGCGGCTTCGCCCGCTACTCGGTCGATGAACGCTGGCTGGTGCCGCATTTCGAGAAGATGCTCTACGACAATGCCGAACTGCTCGACCTGATGACTCTGGTCTGGCAGGAGACGCGCGATCCGCTGCTGGAGACGCGCATCCGCGAGACGGTCGGCTGGCTGCTGCGCGAGATGATCGCCGACGGCGGTGGTTTCGCCGCGACGCTCGACGCCGACAGCGAAGGCGAAGAAGGGCTCTTTTACATCTGGAAGGAGGAGGAGGTCGACCGGTTGCTGACCCCGGCTTTGGATGCCGACGGGTTGGCGACGTTTAAGCGCGTTTACGAGGTGATTCCCCAGGGCAATTGGGAAGGCGTCACCATCCTCAACCGCCTGGGCGGTCTGACCCTGGCAGACGCGGCCATCGAAGCGACGCTTGCCAAGGGCCGGGAGATCCTGCTGCGGGCGCGGGCGAAACGGGTGCGGCCGGGCTGGGACGACAAGGTGCTGGCCGACTGGAACGGCCTGATGATCGCAGCACTGACCCATGCCGCCCTGGCCCTGAATGAGCCGGAATGGCTGGACGCCGCCGGCCGCGCCTTCGCCTTTGTCCGCGACCGTATGGACATGGACGGACGGCTCTGCCACAGCTGGCGGCACGGGCAGGGCAAGCATGCCGGCATGCTCGATGACTATGCCCACATGGCGCGCGCGGCCCTGGCGCTGCATGAGGCGACCGGCGATCCAGCGGCTCTCGATCAGGCTAAGACCTGGGTGGCGACGCTCGACGCCCATTTCTGGGATGCCACCAACGGTGGCTATTTCTTCACCGCCGACGATGCCGAGGGGCTGATCGTCCGGACCAAGACGGCCTATGACAACGCCACGCCCAGCGGCAACGGCACCATGCTGGCGGTGCTGACCACGCTGTTCCAGCGCACCGGCGAGGAGGCGTATCGCGACCGCGCCGAAGCACTCGCGGCCGCCTTCTCCGGCGAGTTGACACGCAACTTCTTCCCGCTGCCGACCTTCCTGAACGCGGTGGAATTGATGACGGCGCCGGTGCAGATCGTCATCGTCGGACCGCCCAAGGCAGCGGAGACGGAAGCGCTGCGCCGGACGGTGCTGGAGCACTCGCTACCCAATCGCATCCTGACCGTGCTGACACCAGGAGCGGATTTGCCTGCCGCTCATCCGGCACAGGGGAAAGGGATGCGCGACGGGGCGGCAACCGCCTATGTCTGCCGCGGCATGACCTGTTCGGCCCCGGTGACGGCGACCGCGGATCTGGCTGTGCTTCTGGCCAAGAAAAACTAGGTTTGGGAAAAGCTGAGCTTTTGGGGAGAAAACCATGGCGTGCCTTTCCATCGACAGCCCGCTCGGTCCCCTGATGCTGACCGGGGACGGATCCGCCCTGACCTCGGTTGGCTGGGGCCGCTTCAAACGGGACGATCCGGATGCGCTGCTGGTCGAGACTGCGGGCCAGCTTGAGGCTTATTTCATGGGACGGCTCCAGCGCTTCGACCTGCCGCTGAAGCCGGCGGGCACCGCGTTCCGGCAAAGCGTGTGGGAGGCGATGCTGGCGATCCCCTATGGCGGCACCGCCACCTATGGCGGGATCGCGAAGATGCTGGGCAGCGGGCCGCGCGCGGTCGGCGGCGCCTGCGGCGCCAACCCGATCCCGATCATCATTCCCTGTCACCGGGTGCTGGCGAGCGGCGGAGCGCCCGGAGGCTATTCCGGCCATGGCGGGCTCGACACCAAGGCGTGGCTGCTGGCGCTGGAGCGCCGGCATGCCGGCATAAGCCAGGGCAACGGTGCAGCAGCCGAGCAGTTCGCGCTGCTCTGAGGCCCGAGCGACAGTCAACGATCAACGACAAGGGAAACCAACCACCATGGTTCACGCGATCCGCATCCATGAGCACGGCGGGCCGGAGGTTCTGCGCTGGGACGAGATCGAGGTGGGAGAGCCCGGTCCGGGACAGGTGCGCATCCGCCAGACCGCGGTCGGGCTGAACTACATCGACACCTATCACCGCTCCGGCGCCTACAAGCTGCCGGATCTGCCGGCGGTGATCGGCATGGCCGGCACCGGCGTGGTCGAGGCGCTGGGCCCGGACGTCACCACGCTGAAGGCCGGTGACCGCGTCGGCTATGCCATGTCGATCGGCGCCTATGCCGAGAGCCGGCTGATCGCCGCCGACCGGCTGGTGCCGCTGCCGAGCTGGCTCGACGAGCAGGCGACGGCGGCCACGCTGCTCCAAGGATTGACCGCACAGTATCTGCTGCGCAGCACCTATGTCGTGCAGCCCGGCGACACCATCCTGGTCCAGGCCGCCGCCGGTGGGGTTGGGCTGCTGCTGTGCTCCTGGGCGTGGCATCTCGGCGCCATCGTGATCGGCACCGTCGGGTCGGAGGAGAAGGCCGAGTTGGCCAAGGCCCATGGCTGCCATCACACCATCGACTACACCCGCGAGGACTTCGTCGCACGGGTGAAGGAGTTGACGGACGGGCAGGGCGTGCCGGTGGTCTATGACGGCGTCGGCAAGACGACCTTCCTGAAGGGGCTGGACTGTCTGCGACCGCGCGGACTGATGGTGCTGTTCGGTGCCGCCTCGGGCGCGCCGGCACCGCTGGATCTGGGGGTGCTGGCGGCGAGGGGGTCGCTCTATGTGACCCGGCCGACGCTGGCAACCTACACCGCCAAGCGGGAAGATCTGATGGCCTCGGCCGCCGATCTGTTCGACGCGGTGAAGAATGGCGGCGTGACCTTCACGGTCAACCAACGCTTTGCGTTGAAGGACACCGCCGATGCGCACCGGGCGCTGGAATCACGGGCGACGACCGGGTCGACGGTGCTCGTGCCCTAGAACTTTGGATTGGGGGCGGAGTGCCGGATCCGTCCCCCTTACTCCACCGCCCAAAGCGGGTTCTTGATCTTCTTCAGCATCTCCGCATGCGCCGCAGCTTCTTCGTCGCTGACGGCGAAGACGCGGGCTTCCCGGAAGGGGCGGTCGATCCGGACCGGGCCCGTGGGGCCGCTCTTCGCCGTCGGGCCGCCGGCAAAGGACAGGCCGGTCTGCCGGCCGCCCAGCAGCTCCAGATAGACCTCGGCCAACAGCTGCGCGTCGAGCAGCGCGCCGTGCAGGGTGCGGTTGGAGTTGTCGACGCCGAAGCGTTTGCACAGCGCATCCAGGGTGGCAGGCGAACCGGGGAACTTCTGCCGGGCCATCAGCAGCGTGTCGATGGCGCGGTCCTTCGGCATCACCGGATAGCCGGCGATCTTCAGCTCCCAGTTCAGGAAGTGCATGTCGAAGGCGGCGTTGTGGATCACCAACGGTGCGTCGCCGATGAAAGCGACGAAGTCCCCGGCAATGTCGTTGAACAGCGGCTTGTCGGCCAGGAACTCGCTGCTCAGACCGTGGACGGCGAAGGCTTCCGGCGGCATGTCGCGTTCGGGGTTGAGATAGACGTGAAAGCGTTCGCCGGTGGCGAGGTGGTTGACCAGCTCGATGCAGCCGATCTCGACCAGCCGGTGACCCTCCTCCGGCTTGAAGCCAGTGGTTTCAGTGTCGAGAACGATTTCACGCATGATGGATCTGCCCTGGTTGATAGCCGCGCGGCGGCCAATGCCTGCCCGGCCGCCGCACCACGTCCCGCACAATGCCCTGAAGCGCCCGCCGCGTCACCAGCCGACCGGCGCCGGTCGGCACGACATAGTCGGCGCGCCGCCGCTTCTCCGGATCCGGCATCTGGCGGGCGAGGATGCCGGCGAACTTCTCCGCCGTCATGCCCGGCCGGGCCAGCACACGGGCGCGCTGGACGGCGAAGGGAGCCGAGACGACGATGGTCGCATCGACCCGCCGCTGGCCATTGGTCTCGAACAGCAAGGGGATGTCCAGCACGGCAATCCTGGCGCCACAGCGGGCGGCACGGACAAGAAAGTCGCGCTGTGCCGCCTGGACCATCGGGTGCAGGATCGCTTCCAGGCGTTTCAGCGCATCCGGGTCACGAAACACCGCAGCACCCAGCGCCGGCCGGCTGACCACCCCGTCGACCACCACCCCGGGGAAAGCTGCGTCGATCGCCGGCACCGCCCGGCCGCCGCGGGCGAGCAGCCCATGGACCACCGCGTCGGAATCGCATACCGGAGCACCCATCGCCTGCAGCATGCGGGCGGCGGTGCTCTTGCCCATGCCGATGGAGCCGGTCAGGCCCAGCACGATCATGGCCCGCGCCTCAACCTTCCAGGACGTAACGGGTCAATTCCGGCGTCACCTGCGGTTCGATCCCGAACCAGGCCTTGAAGCCCGGACGGGCCTGATGCAGCAACATGCCGATGCCGCCGGCCACCGGATTGCCGCGCGTCCTCGCTTCGGCGAGCAGCGGGGTTTCCAACGGCACATAGACGATGTCGTTGACCACCGCCGAGACGGGCAGGGCGCGCAGGCTGAGGTCCAGCGCCGGCTGTCCGGCCATGCCCTGGGTGGTGGTGTTGACCAGCAGGGACACACCGTCCAGGGCGGTTTCACGTGAAACCCAATCGACCACCGTCACGCCGCTGCTCAGCCCATCGCCATTCAGACCGACCGCAGCCAGATCCGCCGCCAGCTCCTCGGCACGGGCACGGGTGCGGTTGACCAGTCTGACCTCCGGCGCGCCGGCGTCGAGCAGGGCGACCACCACGGCGCGGGCGGCGCCGCCGGCCCCGATCACCACCGCCGGGCCACGCTCCGCCGTCCAGTCAGGCTGCTCAGCACGCAGATTCTCGATGAAGCCGAAGCCGTCGGTGTTGCCACCCACCAGCGCGCCGTCATCCGCCACCACGATCGTGTTGACCGCCCCCATGCGCCGCGCCGTTTCGTCCAGCCGATCGACGGTGCGGAAGGCGATCTCCTTCAGCGGGACGGTGACGTTGCAGCCACGGAAGCCCAGGGCGGGCAGGGCGCGGATCGCCTGTTCGGCACAGTCCGGCGCCACTGCCAGCGGCACATAGGCGCCATCGATCCCATACTGCCGCAGCCAGAAGCCATGCAGCCGGGGGGAACGCGAATGGCCGATCGGCCAACCCATCACACCGGCAATTTTAGCCTTCCCGCTGATAAAATGCAGCGCCGTCATTCCTTGCCCACCCCATGCACGCGCAGAAACCCGAGCAGCGGCAGAAGCGGCAGCCCGAGGATGGTGAAGAAGTCGCCCTCGACCCGCTGGAACAGCTGCGCCCCCAGCCCTTCCAGCTGATAGGCGCCGACCGAGTGCAGCACGTCGTTGCCGACGCGATCGAGATACTCGTCGAGAAAGGCTTCGGAGAAGTTGCGCATGGTCAGCCGGGCGCTGTCGACCTTATGCCAGATCCGCTCACCGTCGCGCACCACCACGGCACAGCTGACCAGCCGGTGCGTCTTACCGCGCAGATCGAGCAGCTGGGCGCGCGCCGCGGAGCGGTCGGCCGGCTTGTCGAACCAGCGCCCCTCGCAGTCCAGCATCTGGTCGGCGCCGATCACCAGCGCGCCGGGATGGCGGCGGGTGATGCGCTGCGCCTTCAACTCGGCCAAGGCCTCGGCGACGATGTCGGCGGAGACACCCTCGGCCCGGCCGGCAGCCTTCACCTCGTCCTCGTCGACCAGCGGCTTGTCGAGGATGGCGTTGATGCCGGCCTGCTCCAGCATCGCCGCCCGCGTGCGCGAACCGGACGCCAAAACCAGTTGGGGCACCAGAAGCGGCGCGCTCACGTCTTCTTTCCTTCCGGACTGAATTTGGCGCTCTGGCGGCGGGCGAGCAGCATCATGATCTCGGCCGCCGTCTCTTCGATGGAGCGGCGGGTGACGTCGATCACCGGCCAGCCGCGCCGGCTGAACAGGCGACGCGCCTCCTGAACCTCCGAGCGCACCACCTCGGGATCGGCATAACTGGAGCCTTCGCCCTGGTTCAGCAGCTTCAGCCGGTTGCGGCGGATCTGCACCAGCCGGTCGGGATCCTTGGTCAACCCGACGATCAGCGGCCGGGTCAGCAGATCCAGCTCCGCCGGCAGCGGGCTGCCGGGCACCAGCGGGATGTTGGCCGCCTTGATGCCGCGGTTGGCCAGATAGATGCAGGTCGGCGTCTTGGAACTGCGCGACACGCCGATCAGCACCACGTCGGCCTCATGCAGGTCCCAGTTCGACTGGCCGTCGTCATGGGACAGGGCGAAGTCGACGGCGTCGATGCGGCTGAAATACTCGGCGTCCAGCACATGCTGGCGGCCGGGCTGACGCTGCGATTCCACGCCCAGGAAGGCGGCGAGCGCGTTGATGAGCGGATCGAGCACGGGAATGCAGGGCACCTGCATTTCGCGGCAGAAATCCTGGAGCCGGCGGCGCAGCGTCTCGTCGACCAGCGTGAACATCACCAGCCCGTGATTGTCCCGGATTCCCTCCAGCACGAGGTCGAGCTGGCGGTCGGTCCGCACCAGATTCCAGAAATGCTCGATCGGCCGCACATCGTCGAACTGGATGACGCAGGCGCGCGCCACGCTGTTGATGGTCTCGCCCGTCGCATCGGACACGAGATGTAGGTGGAACTCTTTCATCCGTCCCCAACATTCTGTGGAGAACCCGGCCCAGATCTGTGGACAACCGGATCCGCCTGCGTTTCATCCCGGCTGGGGGACTCCTCCTCCCCGTTACGGCCAAGGGCGGAACAACTCCGCCGACCGCTTCGGAAGCTGGGAAGATCCGGCCCCGTCCGCCCTGTTATCCACGGGACTCCCGTTCGTCCAGCTATAGCATTTCCGCCGTTTCCGGCGGTAGTGCTCCGAATCGTCCACAGATCCGCGCACATGGCTGCACAAGCTCCCGGATCTGTGGATAGATTCTCTTGAGTCGGGGATCACCGTTATCCACAGCCATCCACCTCATCCTCTTCCTTTCTCCCTTTAAAAAATATAGTGAAGAAGAGGGGATAAACCCGTCCCGGAATCCCGCGCGGAATCGGCGCTGGAATCGCAGGGACTCAGATTCCAGAATCGCAATCCAAGGAACGCACCGCCTTGTCCGCCACCACCTCCGACGTCCAGAATCAGGCTTTCCAGCCTGCCCTGAAGCCGATGCTCGCCGCCCTGGCGGGAGAGGTGCGGTCGCGTCCGCCCTTCTGGCTGATGCGTCAGGCCGGGCGCTATCTGCCGGAGTATCGCGAGCTGCGGGCCAAGGCGGGCAGCTTCCTCGACCTCTGCTACAATCCCGACTTCGCGGTCGAGGTCACCCTGCAGCCGCTGCGCCGCTACGGCATGGACGCGGCGATTCTGTTCTCCGACATCCTGGTGGTGCCGCATGCCCTGGGGCAGCCGCTGGCCTATCTGGAAGGGGAGGGGCCGAAGCTGGATCCGGTCCGCAGCGTCGAGGACCTGAAGCGCCTGTCGCGCGACCGCTTCCACGAGACGCTGGCGCCGGTCTACGAGACGGTGCGCCGGCTCTCCACCGCGATTCCCGAGCAGACGACGCTGATCGGCTTTGCCGGGGCTCCCTGGACCATCGCCTGCTACATGGTCGAAGGGGCGGGCTCAAAGGAGTATGCCCATGTCAAGCGCTGGGCATATGGCGACCCGGCGGGATTCGGTCAGCTGATCGACCTGATCGTCGAGGCGACCGCCGACTATCTCTGCCGCCAGATCGAGGCGGGGGCGGAGACGGTGCAGCTGTTCGACAGCTGGGCCGGCGTGCTGCCGGTGGCCGAGTTCCGCCGCTGGGTGATCGAGCCGACGCGGCGGATCGTCGCACTGGTGAAGGCGAAGCACCCGAACACGCCGGTCATCGGCTTCCCGCGCGGCGCCGGCCACGCCTATGAGGAGTATGTCGCCGGGTCCGGGGTGGACGCCGTCGGGCTCGACACCACCGTTCCGCCGGTGTGGGCGGCGCAGACCCTCCAGACGCGGTTGCCGGTGCAGGGAAACCTCGATCCGATCATGCTGGCGGCCAGCGGCAAGGCGCTTGAGACGGCGACCCACGACATCCTGGCGGCGTTGGCCGGTGGACCCTTCGTGTTCAACCTGGGCCATGGCGTCATCCAGTCGACCCCGCCGGCCCATGTGGAGGCGCTGACGCGCATCCTGCGGGACTGGCCGGGGCAGGGCTGAGGCCATCACTGTTAAGCGGCTGAAAAAGCGACGGCGGGGGTCTGGACAGAGCGGCGGCGACGCTCCAGTTTAGCGGGCACCATGAGCCAGCAATTCCCCCAGACCTCCGCCTCGACCAATGCGGCCCCCGGCGGCTCGCCGCAGCGCGTCGCCGTCGTGCTGTTCAACCTCGGCGGCCCCGATGCGCCGGAGGCGGTGCGGCCCTTCCTGTTCAACCTGTTCGCGGATCCGGCCATCATCCGGCTGCCGAACCCGTTCCGCTTCCTGATCGCAAGCCTGATCAGCGGACGGCGGGCCAAGCCGGCGACCGCGATCTATGCCCAGCTCGGCGGCAAGTCGCCGTTGCTGGAGAACACGGAAGCCCAGGCGGCGGCACTGGAAGCCATGCTGGGCGCGGATCCGGCTGTTGCGGGGGCGGAGACCAAGGTCTTCATCGCCATGCGCTACTGGCACCCGATGAGCGCCGAGACGGCCGCCCGGGTGAAGGCCTACGCCCCGGATCTGGTCGTTCTGCTGCCGCTTTATCCGCAATTCTCCACCACCACGACCGCATCGAGTGCCAAGGCTTGGCATGAGGCGGCGCGGACCGTCGGACTGACGGCGCCGACGAAGCTGTTGTGCTGTTACCCGACCCAGGCCGGCTTCATCGACGGCACGGCGGACCTGATCCGCCCGCATTACGAGGCGGCCAGTGCCCATGGCAAGCCGCGCGTCCTGTTCTCCGCGCATGGGCTGCCGAAGAAGGTGGTGACCGCTGGCGACCCCTATCAGTGGCAGTGCGAGCGGACCGCTGAATCCATCGCCGCGGCGCTGGGCATCGACGATCTCGACTGGATCAACTGTTACCAGAGCCGCGTCGGTCCGATGGAGTGGATCGGTCCCAGCACCGACGCCGAGATCCGCCGCGCCGGACAGGACGGCGTGCCGATCCTTGTGGTGCCGATGGCCTTCGTCTCGGAGCATTCCGAGACACTGGTGGAGATCGAAGTCGAATACCGCCATCTCGCCAAGGAGGCGGGGGTGCCGCACTTCACCCGCGTGCCGACGGTGGGGGTGCATCCCGGCTTCATCGATGGGCTGGCCAAACTGGTGCGGCAGACTGTCGCGGGCAAGGCGGCGATCTGTTCGCAGAAGGGCGACCGGATCTGCCCGTCCAACTTCTCCGGCTGCCCGCAGGCGCGGTCCTGAACCGCAATTGCCGAACCGCAAAGACAAGAGGGGACACGCCCGGTGCTGTACGAATGGATCAAGGCGCTGCACGTCATCAGCATCATCGCCTGGATGGCGGGGCTGCTCTATCTGCCGCGCCTGTTCGTCTACCACTGCCAGGTGGTGGCCGGATCCGAGGCGTCGGAGACCTTCAAGGTGATGGAACGCCGCCTGCTGCGCGCCATCATGAACCCGGCGATGATCGCGTCCTATGTGTTCGGCATCACCATGATCCTGCTGACGCCGGAATGGATGAAGCAGGGTTGGCTGCATGCCAAGCTGCTGTTCGTGCTGCTGCTGACCGCCAGCCACATGATGATGGCCCGCTGGCGCCGGGAGTTCGCCGAGGACCGCAACACGCGTCCACAACGCTTCTACCGCATCGCCAACGAGGTGCCGACGCTGCTGATGATCGGCATCGTCATCTTTGTCATCGTCAAGCCGTTCTGACCGGCGTGCCGGTGAATCCCAGGTCTATCATCCTTCGGAAAAAGCGGAATCCGCGACCTTTGCGGGTTTCGCTTTCGTTTGACTTGCCTCCGCCGATCCGATAACCATGTCAGGACCACGGGGTTTTCGCCCCGTGGCCTCCCACGCCCACATCTGCCGATCCGACGCTCTGATCCTGAGCCGGGCCTGGTGGCTAGCGATCCGCTCCCGTGCGACCATTTTCCGGACGCCCTGGCGCGCCTTCGCCGAAGCGCCACCCGCTGCCCATCCGACGCGACCGCGTTGCGGCTTCCACCGCCCCCAGCCGCCGTCGGCCGGACCCTCCGGCACTCCCCACCCCCAAGGCCACTCCCCCGCATGACGATTTCACAGGCAATCCGATGCATCTCCAAGAGCTGAAGTGCAAAAGCCCCGCCGAACTGCTGGCGTTCGCGGAGGAGTTGCAGATCGAGAACGCGAGCACGCTGCGCAAGCAGGACATGATGTTCGCGATCCTGAAGCAGCTGGCCGAGAACGACATTCCGATCTTCGGCGACGGCGTGCTGGAGGTCTTGCAGGACGGGTTCGGCTTCCTGCGCTCGCCAGAGGCCAATTATCTGCCGGGTCCTGACGACATCTATGTCAGCCCCAGCCAGGTGCGCCGCTTCGGCCTGCGCACCGGCGACACGGTGGAAGGGCAGATCCGCTCACCGAAGGACGGTGAGCGCTATTTCGCCCTGCTGAAGGTCAACACCATCAATTTCGACGCGCCCGACAAGGTCCGTCACCGCATCAACTTCGACAATCTGACGCCGCTCTACCCGGAAGAACGCATCCGGATGGAGGTTGAGGACCCGACCAAGAAGAACCTCACCGGGCGCATCGTCGATCTGGTGGCGCCGCTCGGCAAGGGGCAGCGCGGGCTGATCGTGGCGCCGCCGCGCACCGGCAAGACGGTGATGCTGCAGAACATCGCCCATTCGGTCGCCACCAACCACCCCGAAGCCTATCTGATCGTTCTGCTGATCGACGAGCGTCCGGAAGAAGTGACGGACATGGCCCGTTCGGTCCGCGGCGAGGTCATCAGCTCCACCTTCGACGAGCCGGCGACCCGGCACGTTCAGGTCGCGGAAATGGTGATCGAGAAGGCCAAACGCCTGGTCGAGCATAAGCGTGACGTGGTCATCCTGCTGGACAGCATCACCCGTCTGGCCCGCGCCTACAACACGGTGGTGCCGTCATCGGGCAAGGTGCTGACCGGCGGTGTCGACGCCAACGCCCTGCAACGTCCCAAGCGATTCTTCGGTGCCGCCCGCAACGTGGAAGAGGGCGGGTCGCTGACCATCATCGCCACCGCGCTGATCGACACCGGCAGCCGCATGGACGAGGTGATCTTCGAAGAGTTCAAGGGAACCGGCAACTCGGAAATCGTGCTGGACCGCAAGCTCTCGGACAAGCGCACCTTCCCGGCCATCGACATCTCCAAGTCGGGCACCCGCAAGGAGGAGCTGCTGGTCGACAAGGGCACGATGTCGAAGATGTGGATCCTGCGCCGTATCCTGATGCCGATGGGCGTGACCGACGCGGTCGACTTCCTGGTCGACAAGCTGAAGCACACAAAGTCGAACAACGAGTTCTTCGAAAGCATGAACCAATAGGGGCATGCCGGCCGCCTTTCCCTCCTAAGGGAGGGCGGCACAGAAAAAGGGCGGGGACCTTTCGGTCTCCCGCCCTTTTCTTTTTCCCAACTCAGCTGGATTTGCTGTGTCAGAACGGAGGCTGCTGCGGCGCGGCTTCCTGGGCCGACTGGCGATGATACAGCTCTGCGAAGTCGATCGGGTTGATCATCAGCGGCGGGAAGCCGCCTTCACGGGTAGCGCTGGAGATGATGGCGCGGGCGAACGGGAAGATCATCCGGGCGCCTTCGATCATCAGGACCGGGCGGTGATGCTCTTCCGGCAGGCCGGGGAACTGGAACAGGGCGCCATAGGCCAGCTCGACCAGGAAGGCGACGGACTCGCCCTGGCGGGCTTCGCAACGCAGGTTCAGCGTCAGTTCGTAGAGATCGTCGCCGACCTTCTGGCCCTGGACGTCGACACCGATGTTCACCTGCGGCTGCGGCTGGTTGGGCAGCAGGCTCTGCGGGGCGTTGGGGTTCTCGAAGGAGAAGTCCTTCACATACTGCGCGAGGACATGCATCGGCAGCGAGGACGTCTGCTGCTGCTCGGCGCCGTTGCTCATCTGATCGGACATAACGGACTCCTAATCGCCGGTCCGCGTCCCGGCCCCAGACAGGGCAGGGGCGGCGGACCGACCCGGATGTGAGGTGACGGGATTTGGTTCGCGACGGTTGTGCCTTCGCCCAAAGGGCTGGCTATCACGGATCGACCGTCCTGCCAACGGAAACCACCGGCCGGAAACCAGCTACCGGCCGGCGGCTCAGTGCCGCTCATCCGGACGGTGCTTCCCCCATTGGGAGTCGGTCAGCCGCGGGGCGTCGTGGTCGTCCGCCTTCTCGCCGGGAGTGACGTCGCGGTAATCGCCGTCGATCACGCCGGGGGTGGGACGGAACGGATCGTCGGCGCGTCTGGGACCTTCTGTACCGAAGTCCGCACCGCCGACATCCTGGCCAAAATCCCGGCTAAAATCCTGGCCGAAGCCTGCTGCTCCGAACCCGCCTTTGCCGGTGGTGGTGAAGACCGGCATCCCGGTGCTGAGGCGACCGAGCAGCCAGCGGCCGATGCCGCGGCGCAAGGGCCGGATGAGCAGCATGATCCCCAGAATGTCGGTCAGGAAGCCGGGGATGATCAGCAGGATGCCGGCCAGCACGGCGCAGAAGCCGTCCAGCACGGTGCCGATCGGTGCCTCCCCCCGCGCCGCCGCCGCCTGTGCCCGGCTCAGAGAGGCGAGCCCCTGGTGGCGGACCAGCAGCATGCCCACCACTGCTGACAGGGCCAGCAGCCCGATGGTCGGCCCGGCGCCGATCCAATCGCCGACCTGGATGAATCCGACGATCTCCAGGATCGGCAGAAGAAGGATCAACAACAGGGGATTCATGGTGTCCTTGCTCTTCGGGCTCGCTGCCCCTATCTAGGTTTGGATAGGTCGTCCGGCGGAAACACCGGCTGCCTGATCCAATCGGCCGTTGCTGGCGGGCAAACAACACGTAATGCCGGCTGGCGGCAAGGTCCAGAGGCGGGCCGGATCCACCGGCGATTTCGCTTTGGCGAAGAGCCCGCGACACGTCGTTTTGGCTGTTGTTTTGGAAGGAACAGATGATGGGAGACGGGTTCGTGTTCATCGAGATCGTGATCTTCGCGATGATCGCGGCCTTCCTCGTCTATCGGCTGCGCAGCGTCCTTGGCCGCCGGACGGGGGAGGAGCGGCAGCGCTCCAACCCCTTCACGTCCGCTCCCGGTACGGCGAAGCCCGACAATGTCGTGACCATGCCGGAGCGCAACCGGCCGCGGCCGGATGTCGCACCTGGTGCAGACGTGATCGCTTCGGACGAGCCGCTGTCGCTCGCCGCCTCGATCGACCAGATCCGGGCCGCCGACCCGAATTTCGACGAGAAGCATTTCCTGGACGGCGCCAAGGCCGCCTTCGCCATGATCGTCGACGCCTTCGCCCGCGGCGACACCGCGACACTGCGCCCGCTGCTGGCCGACGACGTCTATGACAGCTTCGCCCGCGTCATCCGCGACCGTCAGGCTGCCGGCGAACAGCATGAGTCCCGCATCGAGCAGGTGCGTGAGGCCGAAGTGGTGGAAGCGAAGCTGGATGCCGGTCGCACCGCCCGTGTCACCGTGCGTCTGGTCTCCGATCAGGTGAATGTAGTGCGCGACCGCGCCGGCGCCGTCGTCGATGGCGATCCCAAGGCGCTGGTGGAGAACACCGACGTCTGGACCTTCGCCCGCAACCTGCGTTCCCGCGATCCGAACTGGGCCCTGGTCGAAGTGCGGCCAGTTCAATAATGAACCAGCACTGATGGCACAGCCTCACCGTACCGGTTTCAGCGCCATCGCCCTCTTTGGGGCGGTGGCGTTGCTGTTTTCGGCCTGCGCCCCCAAGGAGGAGGCCAAGCCGCCGCCCGATGCCCTGACCCTGGCGCCGCTGTCCTTCGCCGACTTGGCGGGTTGGCGAAGCGATCCGGTCGCCCAGGCGGTACCGGCACTCGCCCGCTCCTGCGCCCGTTTCAAAAGCCAACCGGCGGACCGGCCGGTCGGGCCGAACGGGGTGGCGGGGACGATCGGCGACTGGCAGGGACCTTGTGCCCAGCTGGCGGATCTGCCTGCCGGTGACGATGCCGCCGCCCGCGCCTTCTTCGAGGCGAACTTCACTCCATATGCCGCCGGCAACAACGGCACGCCCGACGGACTGTTCACCGGCTATTACGAAGCCGAGCTGGAAGGCAGCCTGCGGCCGGATCCGGCCTATCCGGTGCCGCTCTACCGCCGGCCGCCCGATCTGGTGATGGTCGATCTCGGCGACTTTTCCGACCGCTGGAAGGGGGAACGCACGGCCGGCCGGGTGGTCGACGGCAAGCTGAAGCCCTACGAGGACCGTGCGGCCATCATCGCCGGATCGTTGAAGGGCAAGGGCCTGGAACTGGTATGGGTGAAGGACCCGATCGGTGCCTTCTTCCTGCAAATCCAGGGGTCGGGCCGGATCCGGCTTGCCGACGGCAGTGAGACACGCATCGGCTACGCCGCCCAGAACGGCCACAAATATGTCGCCATTGGCAAGGAACTGATCGACCGTGGTGCCTTGAAGCGGGAGGAGGTCTCGCTCCAGACCATCCGCGACTGGCTATTGGCGCACCCCGATCAGGCGGCGGCGGTGATGAACGTCAACCCGTCCTACGTCTTCTTCCAGCCGCTGACCGGCGATGGTCCGAACGGCGCCCAGGGCGTGGCGCTGACCCCCGGCCGCAGTCTGGCGGTGGACTCGAAGTTCATGCCCTACGGCGTGCCGGTGTGGCTGGATGCCGACGATCCGGTCGAGGCCGGGCAGCGGTTGCAACGGCTGCTGGTCGCCCAGGACACCGGCGGGGCGATCCGCGGGCCGGTGCGCGGCGATGTTTTCTGGGGCCACGGGCCCGAGGCGGAGCGCAGGGCCGGGGTGATGAAGAGTCGCGGTACCTACGCGTTGCTGCTACCGAAGAGCGTGAAGGCCGCCGCCGGCGGGTAGAAGCCCAGGAGAGGAATGTTTCACGTGAAGCGGGGGCACCCGACGCAAGTGCCCCCGCGCCCGTCACAGGATGAACTTCGACAGGTCCGGGTTTTTCGCCAGCCCGCCGACCCGCTCCCGCACCAGGGCGGCGTCGATGGTGATGGTCTCTCCCGCACGGTCGCTGGCGGCGAAGCTGATCTCCTCCAGCAGGCGTTCCAGCACCGTGTGCAGCCGCCGTGCGCCGATATTCTCGACCGAGCTGTTGATCTCCGCCGCCAGCCGGGCCAGCTCGTCGATGCTGTCGTCGGTGAAGACCAGATCGACCTCCTCCGTCTTCATCAGCGCCTTGTATTGGCGGATCAGGCTGGCTTCCGGCTCGGTCAGGATGCGCTTGAAGTCGTCCTGGCTCAGCGCCTTCAACTCGACGCGGATCGGCAGGCGGCCCTGCAGCTCCGGCAGCAAGTCCGACGGCTTGGCGACATGGAAGGCGCCGGACGCGATGAACAGGATGTGGTCGGTCTTCACCGGCCCGTGCTTGGTCGAAACGGTGGTGCCCTCGATCAGCGGCAGCAGGTCGCGCTGGACGCCCTCGCGGCTGACATCGGCGCCACGGGCGTCGGAGCGGGCGGAGATCTTGTCGATCTCGTCGAGGAAGACGATGCCGTTCTGCTCGACCGCGCGGATCGCCTCCGCCACCACCTTCTCCTGGTCCAGCAGCTTGTCGGACTCCTCGGCCATCAGCACGCCGTGGCTTTCGGACACCGTCATGCGGCGGGTCTTGGTGCGGCCGCCCATCATCTTGCCGAACATGTCGTTCAGGTTCAGCATGCCCATCTGGCCGCCCGGCACGCCGGGGATGTCGAAGGTCGGCATGCCGGCCGGCGCACCGGTGTCGGCGACCTGGATTTCGATCTCTTTGTCGTTCAGCGTGCCTTCGCGCAGCATCTTGCGGAACTTGGCCCGCGTCTCGGCACTGGCGCTGTCGCCGCACAGCGCGTCGAGCACCCGCTCCTCCGCCCGCAGTTCCGCCTTGGCGGCGACCTCCTTGCGCAGGCGCTCGCGGGTCAGGCCGATGGCGGCCTCCACCAGATCGCGGACTATCTGTTCCACGTCGCGGCCGACATAGCCGACCTCGGTGAATTTGGTGGCCTCGACCTTCAGGAAGGGGGCCTGGGCCAGCCGGGCGAGGCGGCGGGCGATCTCGGTCTTGCCGACGCCGGTCGGGCCGATCATCAGGATGTTCTTCGGCAGAACCTCTTCCCGCAGTCCTTCGGGCAGCTGCTGCCGGCGCCAGCGGTTGCGCAGCGCGATGGCGACGGCGCGCTTGGCCTCGGTCTGGCCGACGATGTAGCGGTCGAGTTCCGAGACGATCTCGCGCGGGCTGAAGGCGGCGCTGTCGGCGGAGACGGATGCGGTCTGGCTCATGGCGCTCACAGCTTTTCCAGGGTGACGTTTTCGTTGGTGTAGACGCAGATGCCGGCGGCGATCTTCATCGCCTTGCGCGCCACGGCTTCCGCATCCATCCCGTCGATGTCGATCAGTGCACGCGCCGCCGACAGGGCATAGGATCCGCCGGAGCCGATGCCGATCAGCCCATCCTCCGGTTCCAGCACGTCACCGTTGCCGGTCAGCACGAGGCTGACGCTCTTGTCGGCCACCGCCATCATCGCCTCAAGCCGGCGCAGATAGCGATCGGTGCGCCAGTCCTTGGCCATCTCGACGCAGGCGCGGGTCAACTGGCCGGGATACTGCTCCAGCTTGCCTTCCAGCCGCTCGAACAGGGTCATCGCGTCGGCGGTGGCGCCGGCGAAGCCGGCCATCACCGTGCCGCCGGCCAGCCAGCGGACCTTGCGCGCGTTGGCCTTCATCACCGTCGGGCCGACCGAGACCTGCCCGTCGCCGGCGATCACCACCTGACCGTTCTTGCGCACCGACAGGATCGTGGTGCCGTGCCACTGGATGGGATCATGAGGATTGGACGCTGGATAGGTCATGCGGGAACCACGCTGGAGAATGGGAAAAATCCTGCCGGACCGGATCATGTACGCCGGTGTGGACACATGGACTCTACTCAGTCGTAGCGGCAGGACATGCGGTCTATGTGGGAGGGGTGATGTCGCCGTCAAGCATGTCGCCTTCAGGGTCCTCAAGCTCCCACAAGTCTGCCTGTGGTTTGCGGTGCGTCTCGGCCGGTTTGCGCGTCGGGGTACCCGACGCGGGACCACCCGGATCCGCTCCCAGCCGTTCGAGCAGCGGACCGAGCGCCAGGAATTCCACCAGCCCGGCCGGCGTAGCGACGGAGCGGCCGGCGGAGGGCGCCACGCCGACCAGAGCACCTTTGCCGTCCAGCAGCGGGTCACCTGCCTCGGTCACCGCGGTGAACAGGGCGGCGGAGCCCAGATCCGCCTGGATCAACGTGGCGCCGCGCCCCTCGTCGGCCGGCAGGCCGCCGACGATGCCGGCGATTTCCCTGCCACGTCCGCCCGCGACTGCCCGCACCGGCTCGCTGACGCGCGGAGACGCGGTGCGGACGGACAGGGCAGGGAGCCGGGCCGGCACCCGGACCAGGGCGAAGCCGCTGGCCGTGTCGCGCCCGACCACCCAGCCGGTCAGCTCCACCCCGCGGGCCGGCCGAACGGTGACGGTGGGGTCTGATCCGGGGAGGGGAACCAGCAGCACCGCCTGCGCCTCGCCCGACAGATCGGTCTCGCCGATCACCAGCCCGTGCGAGCCGCCGACCGGTATCCTTGCCGACGCGAGCCGAGCGGATACGGCACCGGTTCGCAGAAACAGCCGGCTGCTCGCAGCAGGTGTGGGTACCGTGGCCGGTGCCGCCAGGACAGGAGATGCGGCGGCTGGCGTCAGCAGCGTGGGGACGGATCCGGCCGGCGCCGTCACGGGAAACATCGCCGACGTCGCCGCAGACGGAGCGGGCAGGGCGCCGCCCGACAGCAGGGCGCGGAAACCCGCGTCGGCGGCGAGTGCCTCCACCGCCGCGGCGAAGGACTCCTCGATCAGCAGGGTATCGCCTTGCGGCACGCCACCTTCCTGTGCGGTGGCGCCGGTGGTGACCACACGATGGACCAGCCCGCCGCCGCGAGCGTCGTAGACCGTCCATTCCACCCGGACGCTGCCGGTGCCGGAGCTTCCCTTGCTGCTGCCGGTCAGCCAGTTGGTGCGGTGGCAAAGTTCCAACTGCACGTCGCGCAAATCGCCCTGCACGGTGAACCGGGCGCGGCTGCGGTTGCCGTCGGGGTTGTCTGGACCGCCGGGACGGCCGACCACGTCGAAGCCGGCGGCGGTCATCACCTCGGCGAACCGCTCGTCGAAGGTGGAACCCCGCCGCATGTTGACGCCGCTGGTCCAATAGACGTCGTCGTAGGGTGGGGCGCAGTCGATGCCCCAGATGTAACGCCCGATCTGCATTCCGCGCCGCATCGACCCGATGGTCAGCTCGCCGAAACGAAAGGGCGCCGTGGTTCCGGTGGCCACCGGTGGCGCCTTTTTGCCCAGGGGCGGAGGCGGGGACATGCCGCCGCAGCCAGTTGGCAGCAGGCCGAGAAGGAGAACCAGAACTGCGGGGAATGGGCGCTGATGGGTCATCATAAGCCGATATGCACGCATGAAGTGTATAGAACTGTAGCTCGCACACCTATGTAGGACAATCGTCGGAATGGACAGGCCGCGCATCAATCGTGCCGGATGCTGGCGTGTGGGGATGCTTCCTGCTACAAAACCGCCATGGACCAGACCCCCACGAATGGCGGCCGCCGCGCCTCGATCGAGCGGAACACCACGGAGACCCGGATCCGGGTCGCGCTGAACCTTGACGGCACCGGCGTCTACGACGTCAAGACGGGGGTCGGCTTCCTCGACCATATGCTGGAACAGCTGTCGCGCCACAGTCTGATGGACCTGACGGTCCTGGCCGACGGCGACCTGCACATCGACTATCACCACACGACCGAAGACACCGGCATCGCCATCGGCATGGCGGTGGCGAAGGCGCTGGGCGACCGCAAGGGCATCCAGCGCTACGGCCATTCCTATGTGCCGATGGACGAGACGCTGACGCGGGTGGCGCTGGACTTCTCCAACCGGCCCTACCTGATCTGGAAAGTGAACTTCACCCGCGACAAGATCGGCGATTTCGATACCGAGCTGTTCCGCGAATGGTTCCAGGCCTTCGCCATGGCCGCCGGCGTCACGCTGCACGTCGAAAACCTGTATGGCGAGAACAACCACCATATCGTGGAAAGCTGCTACAAGGCGCTTGCCCGCGCGCTGCGCGCCGGGGTGGAGATCGACCCGCGCAAGCGCGATGCGGTTCCCTCCACCAAGGGCACGCTCGGCGGATCGCTCTGACGGCGGGGACCTGAAGTCCCTCTCCGCCGTCCTATCGGAAGGTTTGTCACGTCCATGGAAACGGTCGCGCTGATCGATTACGGCTCCGGCAACCTGCGCTCCGCCGCCAAGGCGATCGAGCGTGCGGCCGGTGAAGCCGAGGCTTCCTACAATGTCATCGTCACCTCCGACGCCGATGCGGTCCGCCAGGCCGACCGCGTGGTGCTGCCCGGCGTCGGCGCCTTCGCCGACTGCAAGCGCGGCCTGTCGGAAGTCCCCGGCATGCTCGACGCGCTGGAGGAGGTGGTGCACCGCCGCGCCCGTCCCTTCCTCGGCATCTGCGTCGGCATGCAGCTGATGGCCGAACGCGGGCGCGAGTATGGCGTGACCGAGGGGTTGGGCTGGATCCGGGGCGAGGTGGTGAAGCTGGAGCCGTCCGACCCGACCCTGAAAATCCCGCACATGGGCTGGAACGAACTGAACGTCCGCCATCCACACCCGGTTCTGGCCGGCCTGCCGGAGGGCGCCCACGCCTATTTCGTCCATTCCTATCAGTTCAAGCTGGCCGATCCCGAAACGCTGATCGCGTCGGCGGAATATGGCGGCCCCTTCGCCGCGGTGGTTGGGCGCGACAATCTGGTCGGCACCCAGTTCCATCCGGAGAAGAGCCAGGCCACCGGCCTGGCGCTGATCGCGAATTTCCTGCGCTGGAAGGTCTGAACCGATGGCCGAGATTGCCATCGACAAGGTCGATGCGCTGAAGACCGCCGAGTTGCACGATCTGTGCGACGCGGCCGACGACGCCATCCGCGCCGGCGGTGGCTTCGGCTGGGTCGAGCCGCCGCCGCGCGACGTGATGGAGCGCTATTGGAAGGGCGTGCTTGTGGTGCCGGAACGGGTGCTGTTCGTCGCCCGCCTCGACGGCGTGGTCGCCGGATCCGCCCAGCTGGTCAAGCCGCCGCGCAACAACGAGGCGCAGGCCCACGCCGCCCAGCTGACCACCAGCTTCGTCGCCCCCTGGGCGCGCGGCCACGGCCTTGCCCGCCGCCTGACCATGGCGGTGCTGGACGAGGCGCGCGCCGTCGGCTTCAAGGTGCTGAACCTCGACGTTCGCGTGACGCAGGAGGCGGCCATCGCGCTTTACGAATCGCTCGGATTCAAGCGCTGGGGCACCCACCCCTTCTACGCGCTGGTGCAGGGAAAGCCGCTTGCCGGACATTTCTACTGCAAGGATCTCGAGCCTGCTCAACAGCCGCCTGCCCAATAACCGCCAGCCCAACAACCGCCAGCTAGGCCATAGGAAGACGCCCGCGATGATCATCTATCCCGCCATCGACCTCAAGGACGGTGCCTGCGTCCGCCTGCTGCGCGGCGAGATGAGCCAGGCCACGGTCTTCAACACCGATCCCGGCGAGCAGGCCCGCCTGTTCCAGAGCCAGGGCTTTGAATGGCTGCATCTGGTCGACCTCAACGGCGCCTTCGAGGGCAAGCCGGTGAATGGCGCCGCGGTGGAGAGCATCCTGAAGTCGGTGACCATCCCGGTGCAGCTCGGCGGCGGAATCCGCGACCTGAACACCATCGGCATGTGGCTGGAGAAGGGCATCAGCCGCGTCATCCTGGGCACGGTGGCGCTGCGCGATCCGGAGCTGGTCAAGGCCGCCTGCCGCGAGTTCCCGGGCAAGATCGCCGTCGGCATCGACGCGCGAGAAGGCTATGTCGCCGTAGCCGGCTGGGCTGAGACCTCCGACATCAAGGCGCTCGATCTGGCGCTGAAGTTCGAGGATTGTGGTGTCGCCGCCATCATCTACACCGATATCAACCGCGACGGCGCGATGGGCGGTGTGAATGTCGAATCCACCTCCGACCTCGCCTTCCACCTGACCACCCCGGTGATCGCCTCGGGCGGCGTCTCCTCGATCGAGGACCTCAAGGCGCTGAAGGTTGAGGAGGACACCGGGATCGAGGGCGTGATCTGCGGCCGTGCGCTGTATGACGGCCGGATCGATCCCAAGGAGGCGCTGGCCCTGCTGTCCGCCCCCGCCGTTGAGGACGCCGACTGATGCTGAAGATGCGCGTCATCCCCTGCCTGGACGTCAAGGACGGCCGGGTGGTGAAGGGGGTCAACTTCGTCGATCTGGTCGACGCCGGCGATCCAGTGGAGCAGGCCCGCGTTTACGACCGTGAAGGCGCCGACGAGCTGACCTTCCTCGACATCACCGCCAGCCACGAGAACCGCGACACCATCTTTGATGTGGTGCGGCGGACGGCGGAGCAGGTCTTCATGCCGCTGACCGTCGGCGGCGGCGTGCGCACGGTTGACGACATCCGCAAGCTGCTGCTGGCCGGCGCCGACAAGGTGTCGATCAACACCGCGGCGATCCACCGTCCGGACTTCGTGCGCGAAGGCGCGGAGAAGTTCGGAGCCCAGTGCATCGTCGTCGCCATCGACGCCAAGAAGGTCGCTCCCGGCAAATGGGAGGTCTTCACCCATGGTGGCCGCAACGCCACCGGCATCGACGCGGTGGAATGGGCCAAGCGGATGGAATCGCTGGGGGCGGGCGAAATCCTGCTGACCTCGATGGACCGCGACGGCACCAAGAGCGGCTTCGACTTGGAACTGACGCGCACGGTTGCGGACAGCATCCGCATTCCGGTGATCGCGTCCGGCGGCGTCGGCACGCTCGACCATCTGGTGGAGGGCATCCGCGAGGGGCACGCCACCGCGGTGCTCGCTGCCTCGATCTTCCATTTCGGCACTTACACCATCGGTCAGGCCAAGGGCGCGCTGAGCGCCGCCGGCATCCCGGTGCGCCCGGCCAAGGCAGTGGAGACGGCGAATGGGTGACAAGAAGGCCGTGGAGAAGGTGCCGACCCTGCCGTCGGCCACCCTGTCCGCCGAGGTGCTCGACCGCCTGTTCTCCACCGTGCTGGCCCGCAAGGGGGCGGATCCGGAAACCTCCTACACCGCCAAGCTCTACAGCCGCGGCACCGCCAAGATCGCCCAGAAGGTGGGCGAGGAGGCGGTGGAGGCCATCCTGGAGGCGGTGCGCGGCGACAAGGCCGCGCTGGCTGCGGAATCCGCCGACCTGCTCTATCACCTGCTGGTGCTGTGGGCCGACACCGGGCTGGATCCGGCGGAGGTCTGGAGCAAGCTCGCCCAGCGCGAGGGCACCAGCGGCATCGACGAGAAGAAGTCCCGTAAGGCCTGATCGGGGCTTGAGCGGGATTCCCCACCAAGAGGACGCATGCGATGGCCAAGAGCTATGACGCCAACAACGTGTTCGCCCGAATCCTGCGCGGCGAAATCCCATGCAAGAAGGTGCATGAGACCGAGCACGCGCTCGCTTTCCACGACATCGACCCGCAGGCGCCGACCCATGTGCTGGTGATCCCGAAGGGCGCCTACACCGACATGGACGACTTCACCGCTAAAGCATCGGAGGCGGAGATCGCCGGCCTTTTCCGCGCCGTGGGCGAGGTCGCCCGCATGGTCGGCGCCGATGGTCCCGGCTATCGCATCCTGTCCAACTGCGGCGAGGCAGCACACCAGGAAGTGCCCCACCTGCACATCCACCTGTTTGCCGGCCGCGATCTGGGGCGGATGATCGGGAAGGTTTGAGGTAAGAGGCCCCCTCTCTCCCCAAGGATTTGGAAGAGGGAGAGGGGGCGCGCCTATCTCCGCCGCGCCCAAACCCGGCGCCGCGTCGTCGTCTTCGGCGGTACCGCGTCCAGAATTGCCAGGATCGCGTCGATCCGCTCCTCGTCCAGATCACCGATCCGTTCAGACAGCCGGTTTGCAAGCTCCGTCGCCCGGGCGCTCAGGCCGGACGTGTCGACCGTCACGCGCGGGTGGGACAGATCCGCCAACCGTTCCAGCTCTTCCGCCTCGTCCCAGATGATGCCGAAATAGGCGCAGATCTGCCGGACCAGCTGGGGGGAAGGCTGGCCGCGCTTGCCATGCTCCAGGGCCGACAGATAGGCGGACGAGATGGACAGGTCGGTCGCCATCTGCTTCAGCGTTACGCCCCTGGCGTCGCGCAGTGACCGGACCCGTTCGCCGAACGGAGTCATAGGGAGTCCCTGACTGTGTGGGACCTAGTCCTTACGGTCGCGCCGCCGTTTGATCAAGACATACAACGCACCATCGCCGCCATGCTTCGGCTGGGCCGGCTGGATCGCCAGAACCATCGGGCGCAGGGCCGGATCCGCCAGCCAGCGGGGGGTGGCCTGACGCAGCACGCCCAGGCTGCCGAAGCTGCCCTTGCCGGTGATGACCAGCACGCAGCGCCGCCCCTCGTTCCAGGCGCGGTGGACGAAGCCGGCGAGCGCGTGGTGGGCCTGGGCCTGGGTCATGCCGTGCAGGTCGATGCGGCCGTCGATCTCCAGTTCGCCGCGGCGGAACCGGTCGCCGGTGCGGCGGTCGATGTTGGCGGTCGATCCGGGCGTCAGCGGCGGATGGGGCGCCCGTGAAGGCCGCGCCTGCGATGGGAACTGCTTGGCGGTCGGTGGCGGGGCGAGGCTGGTCGCCACCGGTTCCTCGACCAGCTCCGCCATGGTCGGCAGCGGATCCGCCTCCACCTCGACCTCGCGGCCGGGCATCGGTTCGGCGTCGCGCATGGCGAGCCGCCACAGGCGCCGCTCGTCGGGCGTGGGCAGTCGTCTGCGGGTCATCGGCGCGGAACCTTCTGCGGAAACGAAAAGGGCGGTGCCGACGGATAAAGCCCGTTGGCCCGCCCCTGTCAATGTGTGTCGCCGCACCGCAAAGAAAAAGGGCCAAGGAATAGGCCGACCGGGAAATCAGGCCCCGCTCACGCCTGCGAATACGCTGCTGCTGCGGCGACCTGTTCGTCGGTCGGTCGCACGCCGGTGTACAGCACGAACTGTTCGAGCGCCTGCAGGGCGATGACCTCGGCGCCGGTGATCACCGGCTTGCCGGCCGCGCGCGCGGCACGGATCAATGGGGTTTCGGCCGGCATGGCGACGACGTCGAACACCTGGGCCGCGGAGGCGATCAGCGCCGGCTCGTAGGCGAGGGTATCTGCCTCCGGCGCTCCGGCCATGCCGAGCGGCGTGACATTGACCAGCAGCGCCCCTTCGGCGATGCCCGCGGTGTCCGGCTGCCAGGGCAGGCTGTATTCGTCGGCCAGCCGGCGGCCGGTCTCCTCGTTGCGGGCGATCAGGATGCCATTGGTGAAGCCGGAATCACGCAGCGCGCACAGCACCGCGCGGGCCATGCCGCCGCTGCCGCGCAGCGCGAAGGGCAGGCCGGGCGAGACGTCGTGGCGGTCCAGCAGCGTGCGGACCGCGAGATAGTCGGTGTTGTAGCCGCGCAGCCGGCTGCTGCCGTCCTCGGCGGTGTCGTTGACGATGGTGTTGACCGACTGCAACCCTGCGGCCGACGGATCCAGCTCGTCGAGGAAGGGGATGCAGGCTTCCTTGAAGGGCATCGACACGCCGCAACCGCGGATGTTCAGCGCCCGGATGCCGGTTACGGCACCTGGGAGATCATTGGTGGTGAACGCCTTGTAGACGTAGTTCAGCGCGAGGGCTTCGTAGAGGTGATTGTGGAAGCGCGTGCCTATGTTGCTCGGGCGGCCCGAGAGCGAAATGCACAGGCGCGTGTCTCTGTCGATCTTGTGGGGCAACCAGGCCTCTCCTTGCCGCTTTCTGTTCCTGGCCGTTGTTGGTGATTGTCTGGCCGGCGGGTCAGCCGCCGGTCTTCAACGCATCCAAACGTCCTTTCAACAGAGTGTATTCAGGATCGCTCGGCTTGAACTGGGCGATCAGCTTACCCCAATGGGCGGCGGCTTCGTCCTTGCGGCCGGACATCATGGCGTCGAGACCGAGCAGCCACAGCGCATCCTTGTTCTCCGGTTCAGCCTTCAGCGCCAGCCGCAGGGCGGAGGTCGCCTCCTCCGGCAATGGCTTCGGCGTGTCGTTGCGCGGCTGGGTCTGCAAAACCGCGTTGGCGTAGGCGATCTGCACGTCGGCCCGCTCCGGCGCCCGCTCGCGCGCCTTGCGGGCGGCCTCCAGCGCCTTGGCCGGCTCGCCCAGCACGCCGTAGGAACGGGCGAGTTTCAGCCAGCCATCGACGTCCGAAGGATCGGCGTCCAGCCGGGCGGCAAGGTTGGCGACCATGCCGCGGATCATCTCGTCCTGACCGGCTGCGTTGCTCTGGCCATTCGCCTGGGCGTTGGCCTGAGCGTTCGGAGCGGCCGGCTGAGCCTGCTCCTTCTGCTCCGGCGGCAGCGGTTGCGGCGTGACTTTGGCGGGATCGAGGTTCAGCGCCACCGCGGCCTCGCGGATCTGGTCGCGGACCACCGGCACCCAGGGCGCATCGGCCGGCGAGTCCGCCATCAGTGCGCTCCAGCGGTCGAGCGCCCCCTGCTGGTCGCCGGCCTGGAAGCGGGCGAGGGCGGCGAAGAAGCGGGCGCGCGGGTCCTTGGGTTCCTTCGCCAGCACGGCGTCGAAGGCGGTAACCGCCTCCTCCGGAACCATGCCGTCATTGGCGGAGACCAGGGTCTCGCCGAACAGTCCCTGAATCTCGACATCGTCCTTGTTCAGGGCGACGGCATGGCGCAGCGCGTCGGCTGCGTCGGCGTTGCGGTTCATCTTGACATAGGCCTGACCCAGGATCAGCCAGCCTTGCAAGTCGTTGGGATTCTCCGCCAGCTGGGCCTTCAGCTTGTCCATGGCGGCCATCACGCTCTTGGGCGGGCCGCCGCGCTCCTGTTCCAGATTGCGCGAGGCCAGCGGCTGGGCTGGCAGATCCGGGCGGCCGACCGTGCCATAGACCGCAAGTGCGCCGACCGGCAGCACCAGCGCCAGCAGAATGGCCAGGACACGGGCGCTGCGCGGGGTTGCGCCGCCGTCGCCCTTGGACCCGCCCTTCTCGGCGGTGGCCAGCATGCGCCGGGCGATCTCCGCCTTGGCGGCCTCGGCCTGGGCGTCGTTGATCAGGCCGCGCGCGCGGTCGCGCTCCAGCTCGTCCAGCTGGTCGCGGTAGACCTCGCGGTCGAACTCCTCGCGGTCGGGAGCGGATCCGGCCGAGCGCAGCAGCGGCGGCACGATCAGCAGCAGCACGGCCGCGGTCAGGACGGCGGCGAAAATCCAGAACAGCATCAGTCGTCTTTCCGCAGCAGGGCGTCCAGCCGCCGCCGCTCATCCGCGTTCAGGGGCGCGGTGTCGGCACCGGCGGCCACGCCACGCCGCCCGCGCAGGAACAGGAAGGTGCCGGCCGCGCCCAGCAGCAGCACGGCGAAGGGTCCGATCCACAACACCAGCGTGGTCGCCTTGAAGGGCGGCCGCAGCAGCACATAGTCGCCGTAGCGGTCGGTGACGTACTCCATCACCTTGTCGTCGCTGTCGCCGGCCTTCAGCCGGTCACGCACCAGCAGGCGCAGGTCGCGGGCGAGCGGCGCGTTGCTGTCGTCGATCGACTGGTTCTGGCAGACAAGGCAGCGCAGCTCCTGGCTGATGGCGCGGGCGCGGGTTTCCAGCGCCGGATCCGGCAGCACCTCGTCGGGTTGGACGGCCAGGGCAGGGGGGGAGGCTGCTGCGGACAGCGCCAGCAGGGCCGCGAGGAGGATGCGCTTCATCAGCCCTGCCTCAGATGCTTGACCATCGGGAGGATCTGCTCCTCCACCACCTGCGGCGTCAGCGGGCCGACATGCTTGAAGCGGATGCGGCCCTTGCGGTCGATCAGGTAGCTTTCCGGCACGCCATAGACGCCCCAGTCGATCGACACCCGTCCGTCCTGGTCGGCGCCGATGGCTGCATAGGGGTTGCCGTTGCGCGACAGCCAGGTCAGCGCGTCCTCCGGTTTGTCCTTATAGTTGATGCCGAAGACCGTCACCCCCTGCTCGCGCGACAGGCGGGTGATGACGGGATGCTCCGCCTTGCAGGGGATGCACCAGGAGGCGAAGACGTTCACCAGCGTCACGTCCCCCGCCAACTTGGCGGAGGACAGGCCGTTGGTGGCCGGCTGACCCTGGACCATCTGGCCCGGAATGGCCGGCAGGTCGAAGGTCGGGGCCGGCTTGTCGATCAGGGCCGACGGGATGTCGCGCGGGTCACGCTCGAACCCCAGGTAGAAGGCGATGCCCACCCCGATGAACAACAGGAAGGGCAGCAGGTACAGAAGGCGGCGCATGGTGTCTTGGTCCTCATTCGGCCGGCAGCGGGGCCGATTTTCCACCGGTCTTGCCGGCCGCACGGCGGCGTTCCGGCGCGCCGATGCGGAAGCGGCGGTCGGTCAGGCTCACCAGCCCGCCCAGCATCATCCCGACGCCGCCGAACCAGATCCACGGCACCAGCGGGTGGTGGTAGATGCGGACGATCCAGGCGGTGCCGTTCTGCGTCGGGTCGCCCAGCGCCACATACAGGTCGGAGAAGACCGTGGTGTGGATGGCGGATTCCGTGGTGGTCATGCGGGTGGTGCTGTAGCTGCGGCGTTCCGGCTCCAGCGTGGCGATGCGCTGGCCGTCCTTCGTCACCGTGAAGACGCCGCGTTCCGCCTTGAAGTTGGGGCCGTCGACCAGCCCGACGCTGTCGAAGCGGAACTCGTAGCCGGCGACGCTGGCCCGGTCCCCCGGCTTCATCGCGGTGATCGATTCCGTCTGCCAAGCGGAGGTGCCGGTCATGCCGAGGATCGACAGGCCCAGGCAGGCATGGGCGATGGTCATGCCCCATGCGCTGCGCGGCAGATGCACGGCGCGGTTCCAGCTGTTGCGGAACGAGGTGCGGAACAGGGCGATGCGGTCGGCGAACTCCACCAGCGAGCCGACGAAGGCCCAGGCGGCCAGTGCGATGCCGACCAGCGCCAGCAACGGCCCGCCGCCCGCCTTGACATAGGCGGTGACGGCGACGGCGACCGCCACGGCGACGCCTGCCACCCACAGCCGGGACAGTGCCGCCCCCAGATCCGCCCGCTTCCAGGACAGGAAGGGGCCGACGACCATGGCGATCACCATCGGGATGGCGACCGGCACGAAGGTGGCGTTGAAGAAGGGCGCGCCGACCGACACCTTGCCCAGCTTCATGATGTCGAGGAACAGCGGATAGAGCGTTCCGATGAACACCGTCGCCGTCGCGGTGGACAGCAGCAGGTTGTTCAGCACCAGCGCCCCTTCGCGGCTGATCGGCGCGAACAGACCGCCCGCCTTCAGCGTCGGCGCCCGCAGGCTGTAGAGCAGCAGCGAGCCGCCGGTGGCGACAGCCAGCAGCACCAGGATGAAGATGCCGCGCTTGGGATCGACGGCGAAGGCATGGACCGAGGTCAGGATGCCGGAGCGCACCAGGAAGGTGCCCATCAGCGAAAGCGAGAAGGTGACGATGGCCAGCAGGATGGTCCAGCTCTTCAGCGCGTCGCGCTTTTCCACCACGATGGCGGAATGCAGCAGCGCGGTGCCGGCCAGCCACGGCATGAAGGAGGCGTTCTCCACCGGGTCCCAGTACCACCAGCCGCCCCAGCCCAGCTCGTAATAGGCCCACCAGGAGCCCATGGCGATGCCCATGGTCAGGGTGGACCACGCCGCCAGCGTCCAGGGCCGCACCCAGCGCGCCCAGGCGGGATCGACCCGCCCCTCGATCAGGGCGGCGACGGCGAAGGAAAAGGCCATGGAGAAGCCGACATAGCCCGCATAGAGGAAGGGCGGGTGGAAGGCGAGGCCGGGGTCCTGCAGCAGCGGGTTCAGGTCATTGCCGTCGATCGGCGCCGGCACCACGCGGATGAAGGGATTGGAGGTGATCAGGATGAACAGCAGGAAGCCGACCCCGATCAGCCCCTGGACCGCCAGCACCCGCGCCTTGAGCGTCGGCGGCAAATTGCGCCCGAACAGGGCAACGGCGGCGCCGAAGATCGTCAGCATGACGATCCACAGCATCATCGAGCCCTCGTGGTTGCCCCAGACTCCCGACACCTTGTAGAGCATCGGCTTGGCCGAGTGGCTGTTCTGCACCACGTTCAGCACGCTGAAATCGGACACCACATGCGCCCAGGTCAAGGCGCCGTAGGCGATCAGCACCAGCAGCATCTGGGCGATGGCCGCGGGCACCGCGACGTTCATCCAGGCGCCGTTGCGGGTGGCGGCGCCGACCAGCGGCGGCACCGACTGTACCAGCGCCACGAACAGCGCCAGCACCAGCGCGTAATGTCCGAGTTCGGGGATCACGGGTCCGCTACTCCTTCTTCGCGGTCTTCGTCGCGGACTCCGCCGGGTTCTTGTAGACGCCGGCCTGCTTCAACGCCTCCGACACCTCCGGCGGCATGTAGTTCTCGTCATGCTTGGCCAGCACCTCGCGCGCGACGAAGACGCCGCCGGTCATCTTTCCCTCCGCCACCACGCCCTGGCCCTCGCGGAACAGGTCGGGCAGCTGGCCGCGGTAGCGGACGTCCACCGTGTTGGCGGTGTCGGTGACGCGGAAAACGGTGGTGACGCCGTCCGGCTGCTTCTGGACGCTGCCCTGCTCGACCAGCCCGCCCAGGCGGAAATTGCGGTCGCCGACATGCTGGGCCTGCAACTGGCTGGGGCTGTAGAAGAAGACGATGTTGTCCTGGAAGGCGGTAAGCGCCAGGGCGGTCGCCGAACCCAGCCCGAGAAGGGCGAGGCCCAGCATATAGAGGCGGCGTTTCTTGCGGGTCATCCTTCGCTCGCTTCCGCCGGCGTTCCGGCGGTCTGATCGGCCGCTTTCCGGCCGGTGTCGTTGCGGCCGTTGCGGGTGCGGCGGCGGGCCGGGCGGGCGCTTTCCAGCGCCTTCAGCGTCGCCTCGGCGTCGCGCAGCCCCTTCCAGGTGGCGACCAGCAGCCCCAGCAGGACAAGGGTGGCGATGCCGTAGGCCGGCCAGACATAGGCGGCGTACCCGCCCATATGGAGAAATTCGTTCATGGCGCTTACCCCCGCATCCCGTCATTGACGGTACCATCGCCCGCAACCGACAGCCGCAGCGTCTGTATCTTGCGCTGGGCGATCTCGGTGCGCACGCGCAGCAGGACGACCGACAGGAAATAGGCGGTGAAGGCGCCGGCCATCACCAGCAGCGGCGTCAGCATGCTGGGATCGATGCTGGGGCCGCCCATGCGGACGACGCTGGCCGGCTGGTGCAGCGTGTTCCACCAGTCGACCGAGAACTTGATGATCGGCACATTGACGATGCCGACCAGCAGCAGGACGTTACCGGCCTTCATGCCGCGCTGCGGATCGTCAAAGGCGTTCACCAGCGCCATATAGCCGAGATAGAGGAAGAACAGGATCAGCACGCTGGTCAGCCGCGCGTCCCACACCCACCAGGTTCCCCACATCGGTGCGCCCCACAGCGACCCGGTCACCAGGCAGACGAAGGTGAAGCCGGCGCCGATGGGGGCGGCGGCCTTGGCGAACAGGTCGGCCAACGGGTGCTTCCACACCAGGCCGCAAGCCGCGGCGATGGCCATGTTGGTGTAGACGAACAGGCTCATCCAGGCGGCGGGGACATGGATGTACATGATCCGCACCGTCTCGCCCTGCTGATAGTCGGGCGGCGAGCTGAACAGGCTGAACCACAGCCCGAGGATCGTCAGGATCACGGTCGCCCCGGCGCACCACGGCAGCAGCGCGGCCGACAGGCGCAGGAAGCGGGCGGGGTTGGCGAAGCGATGCATAGAACGATGGCCCCGGTACAGGTGACCTTGGTCAGGCTTGCGGACGATATAAGCGCATGTATGGCGGACTGCGAGGGGTTTCGCCTTGATCTCGGTCAGGAAGATCCGCCATTCGTTCGTACTCTGACACCAAGGTATGAGGCGCCTCAGACCCAGGCCGCTGCTGCTTTGCTCTTTGCAGGACGCTGGCGGCAGAGAGTTTCATCCCCGTCCGCCGGTGATTTTTCCGGATCAGGCAGCGATCACGTCCGGGACCGCCGCCCGCATGAATTCGGCAATCAGATCGAAATCGTACGGGCTGACCGGCAGCAGGCCGAAGCGGAAGGGATAGCCCCATTTCCGCATCCCGGCGGTCAGTTGCAGCCGGTTCAGCAGTGGCTGGATCGGCGCCTCTTCCGCCGGCCACCAGGACACGTTACGGCGGAAGGGGATGAAGCCGTCGCCCATGTCGAACTCATAAGGTTCGCCTGGCAGGACAGTGCCGATGGCGGTGAAGGACTTCAAGCCGTCCGCCGCCCCGAAACGATCGGTGGGGGAGTAGTAGACCACCCGGTCGCCCGCCTCGATCCGCCGCAGCGGAGCGGCCTTTCCGTGGCAGACCTGCATGAAGCCGCCGGCCCGGCCACGTCGCACATGCTCGGCGCTGGCGACCGCGATCCAGGCGCTGGTTCGCGTGGTGGCGCTCACGACCGCACCTGTTCGGGCTGGCCTTCTTCACCCTGGCTGGGCGTGAACACGCGCAGGCGGTGGCCGTCCGGATCCTGTGCAACGAAGGTATGACCGAAATCCATCGCCGTCGGCTGTTGCAGGATGGTCAGGCCGCGGGCGCTCCAGTCGGCGTGCAGGTCGCGCACCGCGGCCTCGTCGACGACGGTGAAGGCGATCTCGCCGCCGCCGGGCGCTGTTGCCACCGGTTCCACTGTGTGGCGCGACCACAGGCCCAGCATCAGCCCGTTCCCCGCCTTGAACAGGGCGAAGGTGGGGGAGGCCTCCACCGGCTGCCGGCCCAGCAGATCGGCATAGAAGGCAGCGCTGGCGGCCGGGCTGTCGACATAAAGCAGGACGAAATCGAGGGCGAGGGCGGCGGCAGCGGTCTGGGTCGCGGTCATGGTCGGCTCCGGTCTTGAGCGGTTGGGGTGGGGCGGTTGCGTTCGGCGCCCTCACCGGCAAGGCCAAGACTAGGCCCCTATGCTGACAGTTTCCGTCAGCATGCCATCATCGTTGCGGGATGCCCTCCGCCGCGCGCCACTCCTTCAGCATCGCCTGCCGGCGGCGGGGATAGCGGATGTCGCTGGCGGTCAGCGCCAGGATGCGGTCGGTGCGGAAATGGCGGAAGGACTGGCGCAGTTCGCACCATGCCACCATCACCCGCACCCGGTCGAAGAAGCCCAGCGCGAAGGGCCAGACGGTTCGCCGGCTCTCCGACCCGTCGCGGTCGCGATAGCTGATCTCCAGCTTGCGTTCGCAGCGGATGGCGGTGCGGATGGTCGCCAGTTCGGCGTCCCCCGCCGGGATGGGTTCGCCCGGCCCGACCAGCAGGGTGGAGCCGTCCAACCCCTCCCGCTTGTCCGGAGGCAGCACCGCCGCGATCTTGGCGAGCGCATTGCGCGCCGCCCCGCCCAGCCGGCTGTCGCCGCGCTCCACCACCCAGCGCGATCCCAGCACCAGCGCCTCGACCTCCTCCTCGGTGAACATCAGCGGCGGCAGCAGGAAGCCGGCGCGCAGCAGATAGCCGACCCCCGGCTCCCCCTCGATCATCGCGCCCTGCCCCTGGAGCGTGGCGATGTCGCGATAGAGCGTGCGCAGGCTGACCCCCAGCTCGTCGGCAAGCGACTTGCCGCTGACCGGCTGGCGATGCCGCCGCAGAACCTGCATCAGATCGAGGAGACGTTCGGCGCGGGACATCGGGAGCTGCGGAATGGGAAGGGGTGCCCATAATGACACCTAAAATGACAAAGGGCGCTCCCCGATGGGAAGCGCCCCTGTTCATGGCAGGTCCCGCCGGGCGGTTGCCCGGCGGTCCCGAACCCTATCGACGGATCACTCCGCCTTCTTGGTCAGGTCCTCGCCGGTGGCCTGATCGACCTGCTTCATCGACAGCTTGACCTTGCCGCGGTCGTCGAAGCCGATGACCTTGACCTTCACCTGGTCACCCTGCGACACGACGTCCGACACCTTGCCGACGCGCTGCTGTGCCAGTTCGGAGATGTGGACGAGGCCGTCGCGTGAGCCCAGGAAGTTCACGAAGGCGCCGAAATCGACGACCTTCACAACCTTGCCGGTGTAGACGACGTTCATCTCCGGCTCGGCGACGATGCCCTTGATCCACTCGATGGCGGCGTCCGACTTCTTCTGATCGACGGCCGAGACCTTGACGGTGCCATCGTCGTCGATGTCGATCTTGGCGCCGGTCTGCTCGACGATCTCGCGGATCACCTTGCCGCCGGAGCCGATCACGTCGCGGATCTTCTCCTTCGGGATGTTGATCACGGTGATGCGCGGGGCGTTCTCGTTGACGCCTTCGCGGGCGCCGGTCAGCGCCTTCGACATCTCGCCCAGGATGTGCAGGCGGCCGTCCTTGGCCTGGCCCAGCGCGATCTTCATGATCTCCTCGGTGATCGAGGTGATCTTGATGTCCATCTGCAGCGCGGTGACGCCGACCTCGGTGCCGGCGACCTTGAAGTCCATGTCGCCGAGGTGATCTTCGTCACCCAGGATGTCCGACAGGACGGCGAAGCCGTGGTCTTCCTTGATCAGGCCCATGGCGATGCCGGCGACCGGGCGGGCCAGCGGCGCGCCGGCATCCATCAGCGACAGCGAGGTGCCGCAGACGGTGGCCATCGAGGAGGAGCCGTTGGACTCCGTGACTTCCGACACGACGCGCAGCGTGTAGGGGAAGTCTTCCTTCTTCGGCAGCAGCGGGTGGATGGCGCGCCACGCCAGCTTGCCATGGCCGATCTCGCGGCGGCCCGGGCTGCCCATGCGGCCGGCTTCACCCACCGAATACGGGGGGAAGTTGTAGTGCAGCATGAAGTGCTCGCGGTATTCGCCTTCGAGCGCGTCGATGATCTGCTCGTCCTGGCTGGTGCCCAGCGTGGTGACGACCAGTGCCTGGGTCTCGCCGCGGGTGAACAGGGCCGAGCCGTGTGCGCGCGGCAGAACGCCGACTTCCGACACGATCGGGCGCACGGTCTTGGTGTCGCGGCCGTCGATGCGGCGGCCGGTCTTCAGGACGGCGCCGCGCAGGATGTCGGCCTCCAACTCCTTGAACTCGAAACCGATCGACTGGGCGTCGAATTCCTCGGCCAGAGTCTCCAAGGCCTTCGCCTTGGCGGCACCGACCTTCTCGTAGCGGCTCTGCTTCACCGTCTCGGTGTAGGCGGCCTCGACGTCCGCACCGACGGTCTCGCGCAGGCGGGCCTTCAGGGCCTTGCGGTCGTAGGACGGCTCCGGCAGGTCCCAAGGCTCCTTGGCGCATTCCTCGGCCAGATCGATGATCATGTTGATCACCGGCTGGAAGTTGGTGTGGCCGAACATGACGGCGCCCAGCATGACCTCTTCGGTCAGCTCCTTGGCTTCCGACTCGACCATCAGAACGCCTTCGACGGTGCCGGCGACGACCAGATCCAGGTCGCTGTCGTCGACCTCGTCCATGGTCGGGTTCAGGATGTACTGGCCGTTCTTGTAGCCGACGCGGGCGGCGCCGATCGGACCCAGGAACGGGATGCCGGAAATGGTCAGGGCGGCCGAGGCGCCGACCATCGCCACGATGTCCGGATCATTCTCCAGATCATGGCTCAGCACGGTGCAGACGACCTGCGTCTCGTTGCGGAAGCCGTCGGCGAACAGCGGACGGATCGGACGGTCGATCAGGCGGCTGACCAGCGTTTCCTTCTCGGTCGGACGGCCTTCGCGCTTGAAGAAGCCGCCGGGGATCTTGCCGGCTGCGAATGCCTTTTCCTGATAGTTGACGGTCAGCGGGAAGAAATCGACGCCCGGCTTCGGCGCCTTGGCGGCGACGGCGGTGCACAGTACGGTGGTGTCACCATAGGTGACCAGCACCGCGCCGTTGGCCTGACGGGCGATCTTGCCCGTCTCCAGGACCAGCTTGCGGCCGCCCCACTCGATTTCTTTGCGATGAACAGTAAACATGGATTCTTTCCTTCCATCCGACACCCTGAAACGGCCGGATTGCCGCCCAAGGCCGGGGCCATCGGTCGTAGGACCCCGCGAGAAAACCGGAGATGTGGTGCTCGACAACAGGATCAAACAAATCGAGACACGGGAGTCGTGAATGCAAAAAAGGCCGGTCCCCGAATGATCGGGCCGGCCTGTTCGTCACGAAGCGCTCAAGATCGAGTTTGTATTGCCAATAACCAATGAGGTGTTCCGGAACGATACAGGTGGACGATGACTCAAAGCTTCCCGCCGGTTTTCAAGGGAAACCCCCGGCCGGTGGCCGGCCGGGGAAACCCGAACCCGTCAGCGGGACGGCGCAGCCGTTAGCGGCGCAGGCCCAGACGCTCGATCAGAGCGGCGTAGCGCGACTGATCCTTCTTCTTCAGGTAGTCGAGCAGACGGCGGCGCTGACCGACCATCACCAGCAGACCACGGCGGGAGTGGAAGTCCTTCTTGTGGCCCTTCAGGTGATCCGTCAGGTTGCTGATGCGCTCCGTCAGGATCGACACCTGGACCTCGGGCGAACCGGTGTCGTTGGTGCCGCGGGAAAATTCCTTGATCAGCTCTTGCTTGCGCTCGGGCGTAATCGACATCGGGGTCTCCTAAATCATGTGAGGTTGAGCACGCGCACCGGACGGACCTCCGCCCCCTCGACACGGGCCAACGCCACCGGCGTTCCGCCGAAAAGCGCAATGACGGTGCCGTCCCCACCGTCAGCACCCTGAACCGCCATCAGGCGGTCACGATCCTGCCGGGTGAGGAGGGCGACCGTCTGGCCGTGCCTCAGTCGGTGCGCTTCCGCTTCCGTCAGGGCCAGCGCCGGGATGTCGTCCAGCGCGGTCTCGATCGGCAACAGAAGTCGTTCGACGGCCGCACCTTGCTCCATGGCGGCCAGTTCGTCCAGGGAAATCGCCCGGTCCAGCGTGAAGGAGCCGACGCGCAGACGGCGCAGCAGTCCGACATGGCCGACCGTGCCCAGCGCCTCCGACAGGTCGCGGGCCAGCGAACGGACATAGGTGCCCTTGCCGCAATCGACCTCGAACACCGCATGGTCGGCGTCCGGTTCCTCGACCAGTTCGAAGCGGTCAATGCGCACGGTGCGGGCGGCAAGATCGACAGCATCGCCCTCACGGGCGATGTCGTAGGCGCGCTCGCCGTCGATCTTGATGGCGCAGAACTGCGGCGGCACCTGCTGGATCTCGCCCAGGAAGGCGGGCAGGGCGGCGCGGATCGCCTCGGTCGCCGGACGATGGTCCGAGCGGGCGATCACCTCGCCCTCGCGGTCGTCGGTGGTGGTGCGCTCGCCCCAGCGGATGGAGAAGCGGTAGGTCTTGGTGCCGTCCATGGCATAGGACACGGTCTTGGTCGCCTCGCCCAACGCGATCGGCAGGATGCCGGTCGCCAGCGGGTCGAGCGTGCCGCCATGCCCGGCCTTCTCGGCGTTCAACAGGCGGCGTACCTTCGACAGCGCCTGGGTGGATGTCATGCCTTCCGGCTTGTCCAGCACCATCCAGCCGTGGATCGGCGTGCCCTTGCGCTTACGAGCCACGACGGCCGCCCTTTTCCCCGCTCTTGTCCTCGTCGTCGAGCATGGCGCGGTCGTCGCCCAAGTCATCGCTGTCGGGATCGTCCCCTTCCAGCTCGTCGTCCGCCGCGTCGGGGTCCTCGTCCTCGCCGTCCTCATCCTCGTCCCAGGAATCGTCCTCATCCTCGTCATGGTCGTCGTCGCCGTTGACGCGGCCCAGCGGATGGCCGCTCAGGTCGCGGGCGACCTCCGGGCTGTGCAGGATGCTGTCGATGCGGTGGGCGTAGTCGAAGGAGGTATCGCCCTCGAAGCTCAGCGTCGGGGCATGGCGCAGGTTGACCATGCGCGCGACCTGTCCGCGCAGGAAGGCGGCAGCCCGTTTCAGGGCAACCTGGGCCTCCTCCATCCGCTCGCCGCCCAGCGTCGAGTAGAAGACGGTGGCGTTGGACAGGTCCGGGCTGATCCGCACCTCGGTGACCGTGACGTTCAGCGAGGCCAGCTCGGGATCGTGGAAGTCCCCGCGGCGGAACAGGTCGGCAAGGGCGTGGCGCAACTCCTCGCCGACGCGCAGTTGCCGTTGGGACGGGGGCTTGCCGGCGGTGAACGCGCCGCGCTTCTTGCTGGCCATGGTACGTGTCTTTCGTCGATGTCACTTGGCCGGGCTGCTTCAGCTCTCCAGCCGATCACAAGCGGTTGGGGGAGTACGCTCTTCCAACCCAATATAGGAACAGGGCGCAGGATGGATCCCGCGCCCCTGAAAGCCAAAAAGGCCACCCGATCCATTCCGGCGGATGCCGGAAGGGATCGGGTAAACCGGACAGGTCACAGCTCGCGAGCGATTTCCTCGATCTCGAAAGCTTCGATCTGATCGCCGGCCTGGATGTTGTCGTAGTTCTCGAAGGCCATGCCGCACTCGTAACCCTCGCGCACTTCCTTGACTTCGTCCTTGAAGCGCTTGAGCGTCTTGAGCGTGCCTTCGTGAATGACGACATTGTCGCGCAGCAGGCGGACGCCGGCGCCACGCTTGACGGTGCCCTGAGTGACCATACAACCGGCGACCTTGCCGACCTTGGTGATGTTGAACACCTCGCGGATGGTCGCGTAGCCGATGAAGCGTTCCCGCAGCGTCGGAGACAGCAGACCGGTCAGTGCCGCCTTCACGTCGTCGATCACGTTGTAGATGATCGAGTAGTAGCGGATTTCGACGCCGTCGCGCTTGGCGAGGTCGCGGGCCTGCGGGTTGGCGCGGACATTGAAGCCGATGATCATCGCGTTGGACGCATTGGCCAGCGTGATGTCGGACTCGTTGATCGCACCGACCGAGTTGTGCAGGACGCGGACCTTGACCTCGGTGTTCTCGGCCGTGAGCTTCTCCAGCGAGCTGGCGATGGCTTCGATCGAGCCCTGCACGTCGCCCTTGATGACGACCGGCAGTTCCTTGGCCTCGCCGGCCTGGATGCGGCTGAACATGTCCTGCAGCGAACCGCGGGCCGACGCCGCGACCACAGCTTCGCGCTTCTTGCGCTGGCGGAACTCGGCGATCTCGCGGGCACGGGCTTCGGACTCGACGACGGTGAAGTCGTCGCCGGCCATCGGCGTGCCGTTCAGGCCCAGAACCTCGACCGGGACGGCCGGGGCCGCCTCGTTGACGGTCTGGCCGCGATCGTTGATCAGGGCGCGGACGCGGCCCCATTCGGCGCCGGTCACGAACACGTCGCCGACCTTCAGCGTGCCGCGCTGGACCAGCACGGTGGCGACCGAACCACGGCCACGCTCCAGCTTCGCCTCGATGACGACGCCTTCGGCGGCGCGCTCGGGGTTGGCCCGCAGCTCCAGGATTTCGGCCTGGAGGAGGATGGCCTCTTCCAGCTTGTTCAGGTTGCGCTTGGCCTTGGCCGACACCTCGACGTCGAGAACGTCGCCGCCCATCTCCTCGACCACCAGCTCGTGCTGGAGCAGTTCCTGGCGGACGCGCTCCGGCTTGGCATCGGGCAGGTCGCACTTGTTGATGGCGACGATGATCGGAACCTTGGCCGCCTTGGCGTGGCGGATGGCCTCGATCGTCTGCGGCATGACGCCGTCGTTGGCGGCGACCACCAGCACGACCACGTCGGTGACGTTGGCGCCGCGGGCACGCATCTCGGTGAAGGCGGCGTGGCCCGGCGTGTCGATGAAGGTGATCTTCGCACCCGACTCCAGCTGCACCTGATAGGCGCCGATGTGCTGGGTGATGCCGCCGGCCTCGCCCGACACCACGTCGGTCTGGCGCAGGGCGTCGAGCAGCGAGGTCTTGCCGTGGTCGACGTGGCCCATGATGGTGACGACCGGGGGACGCGGCACCAGGATGGCACCCTCTTCCTCGGTGGCACGCAGGCCGATCTCGACGTCGGACTCCGACACGCGGCGGACGCGATGGCCGAACTCGGTGATGACCAGCTCGGCGGTGTCGGCGTCGATGGTCTGGTTGATGGTGGCCATCACGCCCATGCGCATCAGCGCCTTGATGACGTCGGCGCCACGCTCGGCCATGCGGTTGGCCAGTTCCTGGACGGTGATGACTTCCGGCAGCACGACGTCGCGGGTGACCTTCGCCGTCTCCTGACGGCTCATCTGGCGCAGGCGTTCACGCTCGCGGGCACGGCGGACGGCAGCCAGCGACCGGGTGCGGTCGCCGCCATCGTCGCTGAGCGCTTGCGAGACGGTCAGCTTGGTGCCCTTGCGGCGGTCGGCGCCGGCAGGAGCCTTGGCGGCCGGACGGGCCGGAGCGGCCTTGGCGGGAGCGCCGCCACGACCACCCTTGCGGCGGTTGTCGTCCTCTTCCTCGACGGCACGGGCCGGCGGGGCACCGGCACCCGGCAGGGTGCGGCCGGGAGCGGCATCGGCGGCCGGACGGGCGGCGGCACCGCCGGGGCGCTGGTCGGCACCCGGCCGGGCACCGGCTGGACGCGCGCCGTCGCGGGGCGCACCGTCGCGGCTGCCTTCACGGCCACTGTCGCGGCGCGGTGCCGGTTCGGCATCGCGGCGCTTGGCCTCCTCGGCTTCCTTGCGCTTGGCCTCTTCCTCCTTGCGGCGGCGTTCGGCTTCGGCAGCGATCTTGCGCTCCTCCTCCTGGATGGCGCGCATCTCATCCAGCTCGCGCTGGCGCAAGGTCTCGGCATCCAGAATGATCGGCGGCATTTCCGGCGCGGCCTGGGCCGGAGCGTCGGAGACGGCGGGGGCGGAAGCCGGAGCGTCGGCTTCGGAGGGGACGGCCGGAGCTGCTTCTGTCTCTTCGGCGGCACGGGCGGCGGCCTCGGCGGCGCGGGCTTCGGCGCGCACCGCTTCTTCCTCGGCCTCGACGCGGCGCTGTTCTTCGAACGCCGCGGCGCCACGAAGGGCACGCAGGCGCGATTCCAGCTCCTCGCGGGTCAGCTGGCGCCCGGCGGGGGCACCTCCGCCACGGGGCCGCTGGCCCTGCGCGCCGCGGATGGGCAGGCCCTGAGCGGCCTGACGCGCGGCGGCGCCGCCGTCGGCAACGCCGGGCACGGCGCCCTTTTCAACATGACGCTTGCGCTTGACCTCTACGGTCACCGCTTTTGACCGGCCATGGGAGAAGCTCTGCCGGACCTGGGTCTCGACCGGCTTCTTCGACTCCAGCTTTCCTTTGCTGGCGCCGGTTAGGTGCAAGACTTTTTTCTGGTCCTGGTCGTTGCTATCGGTCATCGGTTCCCGAATGGTCAGACGTTACATCGCAGGCCGGCCGGCCTTATCGCCGACTCCCCAGCCCTTATCAGAATCCCGGTGCGCGTCCGGGTCCCCTTGGGGACCTTTCAGGTCCAGGTCCCCTCGGGGACCTTTCAGCCCCCTCAGGCGTGCCGCTTCGCGGGCCAGCCCTGCGGCCAGCCTGCCCCGCGCCACCACGGCGTGCACCGCGTGATCGCGTCCGAGCGCCGCGGCCAAGGCCGAGGACTCGAAGAGATCGATCACCGGCAGCGACGGCGCGAGCGCCGTCACCTTGCCGCGCTGGTCCAGCGAGCCGTCAGCGGCTTCGACCAGCAGGGCCGGCGGGGGACCCGCACGGCCGACCTGGTTGGCCCTCAACGCCTCGCGCACCTTCTCATACCCTGCCAGAACATGGCCGGCACGGCGGGCAAGGCCCAACGCATGCAGACAACGGCGTTCCAGCAGCCGTTCCAGCCGTTCGGCCAGATCGGGCGGTACCTTCACCGCCCGACGGGCCGCCTTGGCGAAAACGGATTTACCCATGGCTTTCGCCAGAGCATCCCGGTCGGCCGTGACCCAAAGGCCGCGGCCGGGCAGACGTTCCTCCAGGTCGGGAACCACCTCGCCGTCGGGGCCGATCACGAAGCGGATCATGCCCTCTTTCGGCCCCACCGTACCCGACGCGATGCAGCGGCGCAGAGGCCCTTTCTCGTCGTCGGCCGGCAGGCGGTCCGTCCCGGCACCTTCGTCCTGTGCCAATTCCTGTTCCGGCACCGCATCCGCGGCGGCGGTCGGTGTCCGTTCGTCGTTCCGTTCGGTCATCCGATCGTCATCCGCTCGCGCGGTCCCGAATAATCGTTCCTGTCGGGCGCAGTTCCAACCGGCATTGCTGCCGGTCAGGCCTGCGCGCCCTGACCATCGGCGGAGCCGTCGGTCACCGGCGCCGTGGCGGCGCCGTCCTGTTCCTCACCCTCGAACCAGTGGGCGCGCGCGGCCATGATGATCGCGTTCGCCTCCTCTTCCGAAGGAGCGTCCTTGGCGCCGTCCTTGCCCAGGATCTCGACCAGCTCGTCGCCGGCCAGATCGGCCAGATCGTCCAGCGTCTTCACGCCGTTCTCGCCCAGCTTCACCAGCTGCGTGGCGGTGAAACCGGTCAGCTCGGCGACGATGTCCTCGACGCCCAGCTCAAGGCGGCGCTCGTTGGCCTGCTCGTCCTGCACTTCCAGGAAGGCGAGGGCACGCTGCTTAAGCTCGTCGGCGACCGACTCGTCGAAGCCTTCGATCTCCGCCAGTTCCTCGGTCTCGACGAAGGCGATCTCCTCGACCGAGGTGAATCCTTCGGCGACCAGCAGGTGGGCGATCACGTCGTCAACGTCGAGCGCCTGCATGAACAGGGCGGACCGGTTGTGGATTTCCTCCGACCGGCGCTCCGACTCTTCCTGTTCGGTCAGGATGTCGATGTCCCAGCCGGTCAGCATCGAGGCGAGGCGCACGTTCTGGCCGCGGCGGCCGATGGCCAGCGACAGCTGGTCGTCGGGCACCACCACCTCGATGCGGTGGTTGTCGTCGTCGAGCACGACCTTGGCGACCTCGGCCGGGGCGAGCGCGTTGACGACGAAGGTCGCCGCCTCGCCCGACCACGGGATGATGTCGATCTTCTCGCCCTGCAGCTCGCCGACGACCGCCTGGACGCGGCTGCCGCGCATGCCGACGCAGGCGCCAACCGGGTCGATGGAGCTGTCGTGGCTGAGCACCGCGATCTTGGCGCGCGAACCGGGGTCACGGGCGACGGCCTTGATCTCGATGATGCCGTCGTAGATTTCCGGCACTTCCTGGGCGAACAGCTTCGCCATGAACATCGGATGCGTGCGCGACAGGAAGATCTGCGGGCCGCGCGGTTCCTCGCGGACGTCGAAGATGTAGGCGCGGACGCGGTCGCCGTTCTTGAAATGCTCGCGCGGCAGCAGCTCGTCGCGGCGCAGGATCGCTTCGGCGCGACCCAGGTCGACGGTGACGTTGCCGTATTCGACGCGCTTGACCAGACCGTTGACGATCTCGCCGTTGCGGTCCTTGTACTCGTTGAACTGGCGTTTGCGCTCGGCGTCGCGCACCTTCTGCACGATCACCTGCTTGGCGGTCTGGGCGGCGATGCGGCCGAAATCGATCGGCGGCAGCGGGTCGACCAGGAAATCGCCGATCTTGGCGCCGGCCTTGCGTTTCAGGGCGTAGGGCAGGGTGACCTGCGTCGCCTCGTTCTCCACCGTCTCGACCACCTCAAGGTGGCGGGTCAGATGGATGTCGCCGGTCTTGCGGTCGATGCGCGCGCGGATGTCGTGCTCGTGGCCGTACTTGGAGCGGCCGGCCTTCTGAATCGCCTGCTCCATCGCCTCCAGGACTTCGTCCCGGTCGATGTTCTTTTCGCGGGCGACCGCGTCAGCGACTTGCAGCAGTTCCATCCGTTACACTTCCTGAGTCGGTCTTGTGTGATGCCGGTCTTGCGTGATGTCCGGTCGGGTCGGCGGGGTGGGCAGCTGGGCCAAGCATTACCGATGGCGCGTCCTGATAGACGGGTCCGTCAGTTGTGCGGGCCCTCCTGCTGCTCCTGGCTGGCACGGATCAGTTCGTCCGTCAGCACCAGCTTGGCGCGCAGGATGTTGTCGAACTCCAGCCGGGCGGCTCCCTGTTCGGTGTCGATGCACACGAGGCCGTCCTCGACGCCCTTCAGCATGCCCTTGAAGCGCTTGCGGCCGTCGATGGCCATGCGGCTTTCCAGCCGGGCTTCGAAGCCGGCGAAGCGCTCGAAATCCTTGAGCCGGGTGAGCGGCCGGTCGATGCCGGGCGAGCTGACCTCCAGCGTGTAAGCCTCGCGGATGGGGTCTTCCACGTCCAGCAGGGCGGAGACGGACCGGCTGATGTCGGCGCAATCCTCGACAGTCATGGGCGCGCCGTCGGCGCGCTCCGCCATGATCTGGAGAACCGACCGCTGGCCGCCGGAGATCTGAACGCGCACGACCTCATAGCCCATGGCTTCGACCGACGGCGTGATGATCTGTTCGATGCGACCTGTAGCGTCCATTCCACCCAACCCAAAGCCTGCGGCCGGGATCGAACCGGACGAGGTTTCCACAACAGAAGGTTTAACAAGCGCGCGCTTCCACACGCTCATAAAAAAATAAGTGGGCAAAAGCCCACCCGCAAAGCGTCTCGCCGGCCCGGTTGCCCGGGCCGCCGATCCGTATGGGTTCTCAGAGGGTGAATATAGCCATTCCGCCCGATGCCGCAAGTCTTTTCGGGATCGCCATGTTCCTTTACAAGCGGAACTGGTGGTGGTGGCGTCGAAGGGGGGTGGAATGATCCTGGAAGCGGCGATTTTAAACGTGCGGCCGGGTGAGCAGGGCGCCTTTGAACAGGCGATGGCCGACGCCCGTCCGCTGATCGCGGCATCGTCCGGTTTTCGCGGGATGGAGGTCCGGCCCTGCCTTGAAGATGGCTGCCGTTATCTGCTGCTGGTGTGGTGGGAACGTCTGGAGGACCACACAGATGGATTCCGTGGCTCAGACCGTTATGCAGAGTGGAAGCGGCGTCTCCATCACTTCTACCAACCGTTCCCGGTGGTGGAGCATTTCGCCGCTCCACTCTTCGCTGAACCGGATCCCCTTCAACCAGTCACAAGCGCCTGACACCGGCTTGCTCATTCCCGCGGGCGGCGGACGAAGCGCATGAACACTGGCTTGCGGCCGGCGGCGATCGCCTTTTCCTCGTAGCGCGTCGCCGGCCAGTCGTCTGGGCGGCTGCGCCAGTCCGATGGGCAGCGGGCCGTCCACTCGAAATCGGGATGCTTCACCGTATGTTCCAGCATCCAGCGCACCAGGCCCATGTCGTCGCTGGCAAGACGCAGCTCCGCTCCGTCCTTCAGCACGCGGGCCAGCCGCGGCAGGTTCTCCGGCCCGATGAAGCGGCGGTCGGCGTGACGCTTCTTCGGCCAGGGATCGGCGAACAGAACGAAGGCGCGGCCGATCGAGGCATCGGGCAGGGCGTCGAGCAGCGGCCGGGCGTCGTCGGGTTGGATGCGCACGTTCCGCAAACAGTCGTCCTCGACCATGCCCAGCAGGCCGGCGATGCCGTTGAGGAAGGGTTCGGCGCCGATGATGCCAATATCCGGATTGTGCGCAGCCTGCCAGGCGAGGTGATGGCCCATGCCGAAACCGATCTCCAGCCAGACGTCCCGCTTCGGGGTGTCGAAGAGGCCGGCGGGGTCCAGGCTGTCGCCGGGCTTCGGCAGCGGGATCTGGAGTTGCGGCAGCAGATCCTCGATCAGGCTCGTCCGGCGCTTGCGCAGGGGACGGCCCTTGCGCCGGCCGAACAGCCGGTTTCCGGTTTCGGTCTGGGCGGCTTCGTCGTTCGGTTGAGCGGTTTTGCTGTCGGTCATGGCGGCTGATGCGGTTCGGAGAGCGGTATCGGCAGGAAAGGGGCTTACATAAAAAGACGGCGGAGGCCGTTTCCAGCCTCCGCCGCCCTTTTTATGTTGGTGATCGGCCGGTCCGGGCGATCAGAAGGCGCCGCGCAGGGCGTCGACCAGATCGGTCCTCTCCCACGAGAAGCCGCCGTCCACCTCCGGCTCGCGACCGAAATGGCCGTAGGCGGCGGTGCGGGCGTAGATCGGCTTGTTCAGGCCCAGATGCGTGCGGATGCCGCGCGGGCTGAGGTCCACCAGCTGCTGGAGGATGTCCGACAGACGGTCCTCGTCGACAGTGCCGGTGCCGTGGGTGTCGACATAGACCGACAGCGGCTTCGACACGCCGATCGCGTAGGACACCTGGATCGTGCACTTCTCCGCCAGCTCCGCCGCGACGACGTTCTTGGCCAGATAGCGGGCGGCGTAGGCGGCCGAGCGGTCGACCTTCGTCGGGTCCTTGCCCGAGAAGGCGCCACCGCCGTGCGGGGCCGCACCGCCATAGGTGTCGACGATGATCTTGCGGCCGGTCAGGCCGGCGTCACCGTCCGGGCCGCCGATGACGAAGCGGCCGGTCGGGTTGACGTACAGGTTCTTCGGATCGCACATCCAGCCGTCCGGCAGGCAGTTGACGATGTGCGGCAGGACGATCTCGCGAACGGCCTCCTGGTCCAGGCCCTCGGCATGCTGCGTCGACAGCACGATGGCGGTGGCACGGACCGGGCGGCCGTCGATGTACTGAAGGGTGACCTGGCTCTTGGCGTCCGGGCCCAGCTGCGGGGCGGCGCCGGAATGGCGCGCCTCGGCCAGCGACTTCAGGATGGCGTGGCTGTAGTAGATCGGCGCCGGCATCAGCGCCGGGGTCTCGCGGCAGGCATAGCCGAACATGATGCCCTGGTCGCCGGCACCCTCGTCCTTGTTGCCCGCGGCGTCGACGCCGACCGCAATGTCGGCCGACTGGGAATGGACGAAGCACTTGACGTCCATCTTCTCCCAATGGAAGCCGTCCTGCTCGTAGCCGATGTCCTTCACCGCGGCACGGGCGACCTCGACCAGCTGGTCGGCCTTGATGCTCTCGGGGCCGCGAACCTCGCCGGCCAGAACAACCTGGTTGGTGGTCGCCAGCGTCTCCACGGCCACGCGGGCCTGCGGGTCGTGCGAAAGATAAAGATCGACGATGGCGTCGGAGATGCGGTCGCAGACCTTGTCGGGATGACCCTCCGACACGGACTCGCTGGTGAACACGTAGTTCAGCTTTGCCACGGGAAACCTCGGCATTCGGCGGCACGCTATTTCATGAGCCGAAACGGCAGACCGGTACAGCGGCCGCAGACACCGGTCCAAAACCGGTTTTGACAAGGTTTCCGTCTGGGGTCAAGAAGACTACCGGCGGTAAGGCCGGCGGTAACGCCTTGGTCCTATCATCGCAGGCACCACACGAAGGGGGTGGACACGGCCGTGCCGCGTCTTCCCCATTCGGTGGGTATCACATGCCGCAAGCAGCCGGCGGCAGCTGCAGACGGATGTTACTGGCAGTCGTTACAGCCAGGCATTGCTACAGAAAATTACTCGGCGGCTTCCGCCACGGCGGCGCTGGCCACAGCCTTGGTCAGCTCGAACAGGCGCTTGCGCACCGACGGATCATTGATCTTGTAATAGGCGCGAACCAGTTCCAGCGTCTCGCGCTTGGCCATCGGATCGGGCTCATAGGTGCTGGCGGACCGCTCGTCCGACGCACCCGCCTCATCGTCGTCCTCGACGCGGGCCGCGGCGGCCTCGGCTGGCATATCGTCGAAGAAGAAGGAAACCGGCACGTCCAGAACGCGGCTGAGATCGAACAGACGCGATGCGCCGATCCGGTTGGCACCACGCTCGTACTTCTGAACCTGCTGGAAGGTCAGGCCAATGGCCTCGCCCAGCTTTTCCTGGCTCATTCCGAGCAGCGTGCGGCGGAGACGGACGCGGGATCCGACATGGACGTCGATGGGATTCGGCTTTCCGGTCTTCGGACGGCCCGCACCCGCACGGCGCCCGCGCGGCGCCCCAGTTTCAGTCTGCATCTCGTTTATCCCTGTAACGGTTGTGCAACCTAGTTACGACATATCCACGTATGCAGTCAAGCCCGGTACGGTCAACCCGTTTACACGAATTTAATCTGCCAGTGGTGGGCGGATTGCCCGTATTGCTGCGTCACCGGTGATATCGCGAGGCCAAGGCCGCGATAAAACAGCCCAGAAGCACTATGCCGAAAATCCAGTCGCCCATGCGGGCATAGGCTGTGACGCCAACCGAAGCTTTCGGCAATGTGGTATCGATGAAGCCACGCTCACCCAGTCCGAGCAATTGTCGCACACGACCGTAGGAATCCACCACTCCGGATATCCCCGTATTCGCCACACGGACGAGGGGCAATCCTTCCTCCACCGCCCGGACCTGATTGATGGCGAAATGCTGGTGCGGACCGGCAGTGCGGCCGTACCAAGCATCGTTGGTCAGGTTCAGCAGCCATTGCGGCCGGTCGGCGCCGTCGACCACGGCGCCGGGGAAGATGCTCTCGTAGCAGATCAGCGGGCTGAAAGGCGGCAGGCCCGCCATGCGGTCGGCCAGATGCAGGGTGCGTGGACCGGGACCCGGGGAGAATTCCGCCCCATTGCCGGCGATGGCGCCGACCGGCAGCCATTGCCGCAGCGGCATATATTCGCCGAACGGAACGAGGTGGAACTTGTCGTAGTCTGCGACCACGGCGCCGCTGCCGTCGATCACGACCATGCCGTTGAAATAGCGCCGCTCGCCGTCGGCATCCACCGTCGTGCGCGGCGCGCCGGTGATCAGCAACCCGCCCGGCGGCGTGACCGATCCCATGGCCTGCCGCACCCGCGCATCCTCCTCGACAAAGAAGGGGACCGCGGTTTCCGGCCAGATGATGACGTTGGGCGGCGGGGCGGCGGGATCGACCGGCGGGGCGGCGGACAAGGCCAGATGGCTCTGGAAATTCTGCACCCGTTCGCCGGGCGCCCATTTCAGCCGCTGGTCGATCGCCGCCTGCACCAGCCGCAGCCGGATGCCCGGCACCGGTTCGTCGACGGCACCGGCCAGCCGCCACGCACCCCAGCCGCCGAGGGCCGCCAACAGAGCCAGTCCGGAGACAAAGGTGGCGCGGGCACGGCCGGGCGTGGTGTCGCGGTCGGGCAGGGCGGCGGGCAACGACGCCACCAGCACCGTGACCAGCGTCAGGCCATAGATGCCGACCAGTGAGGCGGTTTGCAGCACCGGCAGCACGCCGACCCAACCATAGCCGATCAGGTTCCAGGGAAAACCGGTGAAGACATGGCCGCGCAGCCATTCCCACACGCACCAGCAGGCGGCGAACAGCAGCGGCCGGCCCAGCCCGGTGCCGAAGCCGCGCCGGCGCAGCAACTGGAAGGTCAGCGTGGCGCCGCCGCTGAACATCGCCAGCAGGACCGGCAGGCCGACCGCCGACAGCGGCAGCGCCCACCAGAAGCGTTCAATGTCAGTGAACAGCGCGGCGCTGATCCAATAGAGCCCAAGCAGGTGATGGCCGAAGCCGAAGAACCAGCCGACGGCGAAGGCTCCCTTCTTCGTCTGCACGCCTTCCAGCAGCCAGATCAGGCCGGGAAACGCCACCAGGACAACCGGCATCAGGTCGGCTGGCGGCAGCGCCAACGTGGCGAGCCCGCCCAGCAGCGCCGCGGCGGCCAGCCGGCGCCAACCGCTCAACGCGGTCAGCCGCGCGGAAACGCGGCCCAGCCGGGCCGGGACGGGCAGGGTGTCGGTGGCGGTCAAAGCGGAAACTCCGGCAGCGGCGGGGAGGCGGGCGGCGCCATAGGTAATGCGGCCGGACAGGGGTGCCAAGGTACTTGTGGGCGGGGCTGAGTTGTGGGGGTGGGGAGGTGGACCCCCACCCATCCCCTTACGCCGTCTCCGCCAGCTCGACGCTGTTGGCCGGGACATTGTGAACTCGCAGGCGCTTCAAACGGCGGGAGTCGGCGTCGACGATCTCGAACTCCAGGCCCGAGGGATGCACCAGCCGCTCGCCCAATCCCGGAACGCGGCCCGCAATGGAAACGACCAGACCGCCGAGTGTGTCGATGTCCTCGCGCTCTTCCTCGGTCAGCACCGGACCGACGCGGTCCTCGAAATCCTCGATGGGCAGGCGGGCATCGGCGATCAGGCTGCCGTCGGGACGCTCGACCAACCGCGGGGCCGTGGCCTCGTCATGCTCGTCCTCGATCTCGCCGACGATCTCCTCGACCAGATCCTCGATGGTGACGAGTCCGTCGATCCCGCCGAACTCGTCCACCACCAGCGCCATGTGCTGGCGGGTCTGGCGCATCTGCACCAGCAGGTCGAGCACATGCATGGAGGGGGCGACGATCTTCGCCTCACGGATGATGCCGGTCAGGTCCGGCTTCTGGCGCAGTCCTTCGGCGGAGACGGCCTGTCTGGCCATCAGGGTCATCACATCCTTGATGTGAATGATGCCGACCACGTCGTCCAAAGTTTCGCGGAACACCGGCAGGCGGGAATGGCCTTCCTCGGCGACGCGCTGGACCAGTGCGGGAAAGGGGGTATCGATGTCGACGGCGATGATGTCGGCACGCGGCACCATGACGTCGGCGACGCTGCGGTCGCGCAGCTTCAGGATGTTGGTCAGCAGCGCCCGCTCGCCGGCGCCCAGCGAATCCTCGCCGTCCGCGCTGGCCGCATCGTCCAGGCCGGAGATCAGCTCTTCGATGGTGCCGCGCAGGGAATTGTCCTCGCGGCCGCCCCAGACGGTGCGGAGCCACCCCTTGAACAGGTGGCCCAGGGAATGGTCTTCGGCCCCGTGGTCATCACGGGGCGTGCGACTGTCGGATATATCGCTCATCGGTCCGGCGGTTGGTGGTTGGCGGCGTAAGGATCGGCGATTCCAAGCGTGGCGAGCAACCGGGTTTCCAGCGCCTCCATCTCCTCGGCCTCGTCGTCCGTCTCGTGATCATAACCCAGCAGATGCAGAACACCATGCATCACAAGGTGAGTCATGTGGTCTTTGAAGCTTTTCCGCTGTTCGGCGGCTTCGCGTACAACCGTTTCATAGGCGAGGATGACGTCGCCCAGCATCACCGGCACCCCATCCTCGGGTTCCGGTTCCTCCGCCTCGGTCAGGGCGAAGGACAGGACGTTGGTCGGCTTGTCCTTGCCGCGATACTCGCGGTTCAGCCGGTGGACCAGTTCATCGTCGGCCAGCACGACCGACAGCTCGGCCGGCCCTTCCTCGTCGTCATAGGCGGCACCCAGGGCGGCAAGCGCCGCGCGCTCCGCCAGCCACTCGGCGTCCTCGGCCCAGTCGCCGGCTTCACGTGAAACAGTGATATCGACCGCGGTTGTCATTCCGGTTCTCCAACGGTCCCATCGTTTCCAATGGTCGTTTCGGATGCGGAACCGGCCGGTGCGGCGTTGGTGCGGCGGGCCTGCCTGCGCTCCGCTTCGCGGGCATCGGCCTGGTCATAGGCGCGGATGATGCGGGCCACCATCGGGTGGCGGACGACATCGGCGTCGGTGAAGCGGACGAAGCGCACACCCTCCACCCCGCGCAGGATGTCCAGCGCGTCGCGCAGGCCCGACCGGGTGCCCGTGGGCAGGTCGATCTGCGAGATGTCGCCGGTGACGACCATCCGCCCGCCTTCACCGAGACGGGTCAGGAACATCTTCATCTGCATCGGCGTGGTGTTCTGTGCCTCGTCCAGGATGACGAAGGCGTTGCCCAGCGTCCGGCCGCGCATGAAGGCCAGTGGCGCGATCTCGATCTCGCCGGACTCCAGCCGCTTCTTCACCTGTTCCGCCGGCAGCATGTCGTGCAGCGCGTCATAGAGCGGACGCAGGTAAGGATCGACCTTTTCCTTCAGGTCGCCGGGCAGGAAGCCGAGCCGCTCGCCGGCCTCGACCGCCGGGCGCGACAGCACGATGCGGTCGACCTGACCGGTGGTCAGCAGCGCCACCGCCTGGGCCACCGCCAGATAGGTCTTGCCGGTGCCGGCCGGACCGAGACCGAAGACCAGCTCGCTTTCAGCCAGGGCTTGCAGATAGGCGGCCTGGGTGGGGGTGCGCGGGGTGATCGGGCCGCGCCGGCGCGTGCGCAGCGCGATCTCGGCGCGGGTGATGGTCGCCTGCGGGCCGGGCGCGCGCGGCTCCTCGCCGCCAGACACACCACCGGTTGAAACACCGGCGAAACCGGCCTCGGCGGTCGCCATGCGGACGGCGCCGTCGACCTCGCCGCCGTCGATGGTCTGGCCGCGGGTCAGCCGGCCATACAGGCCGTTCAGCGCCGTCCGTGCCGTCTCGGCGGCGTCGGACGGGCCGGAGATGGTCAGGGTGTTGCCACGCGAGATCAGCGACACGCCGAGAAGGGATTCGATGCGGGCGAGGTGGCGGTCATGCTCCCCGTACAGCATCGGCAGAAGACGGTTGTCATCGAATTGAACGTCGATGCGCCGTTCGGGCAGACCGTTCAAGCGCTTGCCTCCAAGGTTATGGCAGGCTGGAAGGGAGAGGCGGTGACATACTCCCCGGTCACCACGGTGCCGGCGAGGCTGTTGGCCCGCGCGGCGTCGACCCGCACCTCGACGATGCGGCCGAGCAGCCGCTCGTCCGCCTCGGCATGGACGGACTGCATCCACGGGCTGCGGCCCAGCAGCTGGCCGTCGCGGCGGCCGATGCGGTCGAACAGGACGGGCACGCTGCGGCCGACGAAGCCATGGTTGAAGGCGATCTGCTGGGCGTCCAGCAGCTGGTGGAGCGCCTCCAACCGCGCCTCCTTCACCTCTTCCGGCAGCTGGGCGCCCTCGACCGCGGCCGGGGTGCCGGGACGTGAGCTGTATTTAAAGGAGTAGGCCTGCGCATAGCCGATCTCGGTGACCAGCTTCAGCGTCTGGGCGAAGTCGGCGTCCGTCTCGCCGGGGAAACCGACGATGAAGTCGCCGGACATCGCCAGATCGGGCTTGGCGCTGCGCAGCCGGTCGACAAGCCGGCGGTAATCGTCGGCGCTGTGCTTGCGGTTCATCGCCGCCAGGATGCGGTCGGACCCGGCCTGCACCGGCAGATGCAGGTAGGGCATCAGCTGCGGCACCTCGGCATGGGCGCGGATCAGGTCGTCGGCCATGTCGCGCGGGTGCGAGGTGGTGTAGCGGATGCGCGCCAGCCCGTCGATCTCCGCCAACTCGCGGATCAACCGGCCGAGGCCCCAGGTCGCGCCGTCCGGCCCGTCGCCGTGCCAGGCGTTGACGTTCTGGCCCAGCAGGGTGATCTCGCGCGTGCCGCCGGCGACCAGCCGCTTCGCTTCGGCCAGGATCTGGCCGGCGGGGCGGGAGAACTCCGCACCGCGGGTGTAGGGCACCACGCAGAAGGTGCAGAACTTGTCGCAGCCCTCCTGCACCGCCAGGAAGGCGGTGACGCCCTGGGCACCGGATTCCTCGGGCAGCAGGTCGAACTTGGATTCGGCCGGGAAATCGGTGTTCAGCACGCTGCCGGCGGCACGGCTGGCCTTCGCCACCATCTCCGGCAGGGTGTGGTAGGTCTGCGGGCCGAAGACCATATCGACGAAGGGGGCGCGGGCGACGATCTCCTCGCCTTCGGCCTGGGCGACGCAGCCGGCGACCGCCAGGATCATCCGACCATCCTCGGCCTCCGCCTTGCGGTCCTTCATCTGGCGCAGCCGGCCAAGCTCGGAGAAGACCTTCTCGGCCGCCTTCTCGCGGATGTGGCAGGTGTTCAGGATCACCATGTCGGCGCCGTCCGGCTCATCGACCGGTTGGTAGCCCAGCGGTGCCAGGACGTCCGCCATCCGGGTGGAGTCGTACACGTTCATCTGGCAGCCCCAGGTCTTGATGAACAGCTTCTTGGTCAACCCGCACCCTTCCGCTTGGAACAAAAACGAATAGCGCGCTCACGATGATACGTGGCGCGCGGCACGCCGTCGGTCCGGCGTCGCTCCTGAAAAGATGGTATCGCGTGTGGGGCAAATCGAGTCAATCCCGCTTCACCCCACCCATGTTTGCAGAACTGTGGTTCCCGCAATCGATAATCGTCACGCTGCCCCGGCCTGGAGGCCGTCGCGCCAGAACCAGTCGGTCCGGCGCACCCGGTCAGTCCAAAGTCGCTCCGCCGCCGTCCGGCTGAACAGGGCGCTGAAAGGGACGGGGGTGTCTCCCGCCAGGATCGGGGCATTGCCGGCCGCGCCGGTCAGCGCCGGGGCCAGAACCGGCGTGGCTCCGATGGCTGCATCCAGCGCGTCGGCCTGTTCCGGCTTGCCGATCATGCCGGCGGCGGCGGCCAGCGAGCCTTCGACCAGCTCCAGCCCCAGCAGCCGGTTCATGTCGACCGGGCCCGGCATCTCCATGCCCAGCGTAAGGGCGCGGGAGAAGCCGAACCGCTCGTAATAGGGAGCGTCGCCGACCAGGATCACCGACTTGTGACCCAGCGCCACCGCCTTGTTCAGGCTCATCCGGATCAGCTTGCTGCCGAGCCCGCTGCCCTGGAGATGGGCGGCGACCGCGATGGGGCCGAGCAGGATGGACGGGGTGGCGCCACCGACCAGGATCGGCCAATAGCGGATGGTGCCAACCACCACCTCGTGCCCATGCTCGTCATGCTCGATGGCGACGAGGTTCAGGGCGGCGATGGAGTCGACGCCGTCGCGCAGCCGGTAGGCGGTCTTGGCGAAGCGGTCCGGACCGAAGGAGGCGTCCAGCAGGGCTTCGATGGCGGCGGCGTGCTTCGGCTCTTCGACGGTGATGATCATCAGGTGGGGCTCCCGGCGGGAAGAAGGTCTTCTCAGAAGGCTTCTGAAGGGCGGATCGCGCCGCCGCCGGAAGGCCGGGGGTGTCAGGTCCCCGATGTGCCTTTGGCGTCCGCACGCGACCCAAGGACGGCCGCAACCGCGATGCGCGGTGCGAGGCTCCGTCGTCGGATGCGAAGGGCGTGCGGACGAGACATGGACAAGGCTCTTCGGCCGTTGCTGGGACTTGCGCATATATCATCGTCGTCCCCCCGTCGCAAGACCATCGAGACCCGAGGACTGTGCATGACTGTATCCATCTCGGTGCGGGCTCAATGGGTGGATGTCGCAGGATTGTCAGGGCCGGTTCTGGACAGTGCGGAGGGGGGACTTTATTCTAAGGCCAACCGCCGCCCGGCCACCCGGAGTCCCCCAGCCGCCGGCCCGTTTTCCGGCCGGCGCCGTTCATCGGATCGTCTGCCATGTACACCGCCGTAACCCACGACATCCGCGTCACCGTCCAGCCCGTGTTCCTGGAAGACCAGTCCTCGCCAGCCGAGGGGCGTTTCGTCTGGGCCTATCATGTCCGCATCGAGAATGAGGGCAAGGAAACGGTGCAATTGCGCACCCGCCACTGGCGCATCACCGACGCCATGGGCCGCCTGCAGGAGGTGAGGGGGCCCGGCGTTGTCGGCGAACAGCCGGTTCTGGAGCCCGGCGACCATTTCGAATACACCAGCGGCACCCCGCTCGGCACGCCGTCCGGCATCATGACCGGCACCTATGGCATGGAAGGGCAGGACGGCCGGGCCTTCGACGTGACGATCCCGGCCTTTTCGCTCGACAGCCCGCATCAGCCGATGCAGCTGAACTGATTGGCAAATCCGAGCGCAGGCGAACAATACGCGGGCAAATAATACAATAGAATGTGTGTGGATATTGGAAGAAATTAACACGCGGCTTTGACAATCCGCATTGCTGCCCTTACTTTGTTCTCAGCTTGAAGGCCATTGGCCGGGCCCTATCTAGGGACTTCCGAATGGCGCCCGGCGACAGAAACCGGGCGGAAACGGGAAGGCGGACGCTGCCATTCCGTTTATAGATAGCTCATTTTCGTCTTACGAGCCGTTCGGTTGATCCGCCGAGGCAACGGCTGCGTACTGACGCTAGACACGAGTGACGCCAGACACGATGGGCGTGTTGCGCGATAGCCGTCGGTCCGGTGTCCGGCGGTCCACGCAGGGTGTTTTTCCCAGTTATGGAAAGGATGTTCCCGTGACGGCTACCAAGACCCCGCACGCCAAGCCTCCGGTGGTCGACAACGTGCTCCGCGGCCCCGGCCTGTCCCGGACGGACGCCGCCGCCCGCCCGTCCCGCGCCGAGGCGGAGGAGGCGGTGCGCACCCTGATCCGCTGGGCCGGCGACGACCCGTCGCGCGAAGGGCTCGTCGGCACGCCGGACCGCGTCGTCCGCTCCTATGAGGAATTCTTCGCCGGCTATGGCATCGATCCGGTCGAGATTCTGTCGCGCACCTTCGAGGAGACCGACGGTTACGACGAGATGGTCGTGCTGCGCGACATCCGGGTGGAGTCCTATTGCGAGCACCACATGGTGCCGATCATCGGCAAGGCCCATGTCGCCTATCTGCCGCGCCGCCGCGTCGTCGGCATCTCCAAGCTGGCGCGCCTCGTCGAGGCTTACGGCAAGCGTCTGCAAATCCAGGAGAAGATGACGGCGCAGATCGCCAACACCATCGACGAGGTCCTCCAACCCGAGGGCGTTGCCGTGGTGGTCGAGGCGCAACACCAGTGCATGACCACCCGCGGCGTCCACAAGACGGGCGTCACCATGGTGACCAGCCGCATGCTGGGGGCCTTCCGCACCGACCCGTCGACCCGCCGCGAATTCCTCACGATGATCGGCAACCCGTCCTCGCGCGGCGGGGAGTGAGGTCCGCAGGGCTTTACACCCATTGCCCCGCCTGCCAAGCTCCCGCCGCTATTTCTTGGTGAGCGGTGTGGAGCATGGCGGCGAAAGTAACACCGGCGGTCAATGCGGCGAAGGCGGCGGGCGTCTCCTTCCGGCTGATGGAGTACGAGTACGACCCGTCGGCCGACGCCATCGGCCTGCACGCGGCTGAATCGCTCGGGCTCGATCCCGCCATCGTCTACAAGACCCTGATCGTCCAGCTGGAGCCCAAGGCGCTGGCCTGCGCCGTCATTCCGGTCGCGGCCAAGCTGGATTTGAAGGCCATCGCCGCGGCGGCCAAGGCGAAGAAGGCCGATCTGGCCGACCCGGCGCTGGCGGAAAAGACCACCGGCTTCCTGGTCGGCGGAATCAGCCCGCTGGGCCAGAAGAGGGCGCTGCCGACCTTCATCGACGCGAGCGCCGAGGCGCTGCCGGAAATGGTGGTGAATGGTGGTCGGCGCGGCTTGCAGATCGTGCTGGCGCCCGCCGATCTGGCCAAGGCGACGAGGGCGACAGTCTGTGCCATCGTCGCGCATTGAAGGCCGCGCACGGAAACCGGAATGCTGGTGGTGACCCCGGCAGGACTCGAACCTGCTGCCTCAAGTTTAGGAAACTCGCGCTCTATCCTGATGAGCTACGGGGCCACTTGCGCCGCACCTTAACGGTTTCGCCGGCAAGGTGAAAGTGGCTTTTGGTGAATGTGCCGCTTCACCGTATCAGTCGGAATAGCGCTCCTCCAGCCAAGGATCGGCGTGGTTGTTGTAGCCGCGGACCTCCCAATAGCCTTTGCGGTCGCCGGCCAGAAGCTCGATCCGCTTCACCCACTTGGCGCTCTTCCAGAGATACAGCTTGGGCAGGATGATCCGTACCGGTCCCCCATGGTCGCGGCTGATCGGCTGGCCTTCCCAATTGGTGGCGAGCAGCACGCCGTCGTCATCGAAGTCCGACAGGGCGACGTTGGTGGTGTAGCCGTCGAAGGAATGGAAGACGACGAAGCGCGCCTCCGGCTTCGGCTGGGCCAGTTCCAGCAGGCGGCGGGCGCTGACGCCCTCCCACCGGTTGTCGTAGCGCGACCAGGTGGTGACGCAGTGGATGTCGGAGACGAAGCTCTCCTGCGGCTGGGCCTGGAAATCCTGCCAGCTCCAGGACAGCGGGTTTTCCACCAGCCCGTCGACGGTCAGCGTCCAGTTGGCGGTCGTCACCTTCGGCGTGATGCCGAGGTCCAGCACCGGCCAGTCGGTCACCAGACGCTGGCCGGGCGGCAGACGCTCGCGCGCCGGGTCGGCGGCATGGCCTGTCAACGCGCGGCCGTCGCGCGCCCACTGCTCCTTGGTGGCGACCAGCTTGTCGCGGACGGCCCCCTCCTGCTCTACCTTCTGGCCCGGCTCGAGCCCGGTGGTCCTGTCCGCATCCTTGTCCGGCATGGGGGGTGTGTCGTTCATGGCTCGTCCTTTTCTCCGATTCCGGCTCTTCCAGCATGGGTCCCGCTTAAAAAAGGAACAGACAGTCGGGTTGGCAAGCGGAAGCGGGAGAACTAACTTCCCGAAACCCGGCATACTGGAGCCCCGGCTTATTAGAGCCACAGTTCCACGCCAGGGTGCCGGCCGGCCGTTTTCCGCCGACCCCGTTTTCGCCGCCATCTCCGAGACCACCCGAGTGATTTGCCGATGATCCGGTCCGCAGCGCCCGCCGCATCCCCGTTCGCACGCGCTTGGCGTTTGTTCCTGTCCGGCGGCCTCGCCGTCCTGCTTCTCGCGGTTCTGCTCGCCGGGGCGGGGGCGCAGGCGCTCGCCGCTTCGCCTGCTCCCGCCGCCGCTCCGGCCCCGACAGCCGGTGCTCCCGCCCCCGCCGCTCCCGTGGTGGTGGACGAGGCGACGTTGCAGCAGCTGGAGGCGCTCGTCGGCACGCTGGAGAATCAGGATGCACGCACCCAGCTGGTCACCCAGCTGCGCAACCTGATCACCGCCCAGCGTGGACTTGCCCAGGCCAAGGAGGCGGAGGGCGAGTCTGCGCTGCCGCAGACCATCGGCGCCCGCGCCCTGGCCTTCCTGGCGGCGCGGATGGACGTGGTCAGCCGCCAGCTGGTGCAGGTCGCCAACGTCTTCTCCGATCTGCCGGGGGCGCTGTCCTGGGTGCAGCGGCAGGCGCAGGACGACACCGCCCGCGAACGCTGGGTTCAGATCGCCATCCAGTTGTCGCTGATCCTCGGCATCGGTGCGGTGGCCGCGCGCGGCATCGGCTGGCTGCTCGGCCGTCCGCGCCAGGCGCTCGCTGCCCGCCATGTCGGCTCCGCCCTGCTGCGCATCCCCATGCTGCTGGGCCGGGCGGTGCTGGAACTGGCGCCGATCCTCGGCTTCATCGTCGTCGCCTACACGATCCTGTCGGTGACCGAGCCGGCGCCGCGCGTGCGGCTGGTGGCGCTGGCGGTGGTGAACGCCACCGTCATCACCCAGGCGCTGCTGATCCTGGTGCGCATGCTGTTCGCGCCCGACGCCCCCAACCTGCGCATGGTCCACACCAGCGAGGCCGGGGCGAGGCGCTGCTACATCTGGTCGCGCCGGCTGATCGCGGTCGCGGTCTACGGCTATTTCGTCGCGGAGGGGGCCTATGTGCTGGGCCTGCCGCTGGGCGCCTACGGCGCGCTGCTGAAGCTGCTGGGCGTGGTGATCGCCGGCATGCTGATCGCGCTGATCCTGCAGAACCGGGTCGGCGTCGCCGACTGGATGCGCGGCAACCCGCTGTCGGGCGACGGAGATCCGCTGGCGACCGCCCGGCGCGAAGCGGAAGGGCAGGGGGCGGTCCTGCGCACCGCGCGCCGCCGCTTCGCCGAGATCTGGCATGTGCTGGCCATCCTCTATGTCGTGGTGACGCTGGGCGTCTGGGTGCTGAACGTCTATGGCGGGTTCGAGTATCTCGCCCGCGGCACCGCGGTGACCATGGTGGCGGTGGTGGTGGCGCGGCTGCTGGTGACCGGGCTGAACCGGACCCTGCGCCGCGGCCTGACCATGAACCGTGAGCTGGCCGGCAACCTGCCGCAGCTGCACACCCGCGCCTTCCACTATCTCCCCATCGTCCAGCGCATCGGCAAGATCGTCATATGGCTGGTGGCGCTGGGGGCCGCGCTGAACGGCTGGGGCATCGACACGCTGGGGTTGGTCGAATCCGCCGCCGGCCGCCGCATCGTCGGCAGCGCCATCTCCATCGGCCTGCTGCTGGCCGGCGCCATCGTCGCCTGGGAGGTGGTAAGCGCGCTGATCGAGCATTTCCTGCGCACCACCGACCGCAACGGCACCCGCATCGAACGCAGCGCCCGCATGCGCACGCTGCTGCCGCTGCTGCGCAACGCCTTCCTGATCCTGCTGGTGACGATGGTGTCGCTGATCACCCTGTCGGAGCTGGGCGTCAACATCGCTCCGTTGCTGGCCGGTGCCGGTGTCGTCGGTCTGGCCATCGGTTTCGGATCGCAGACGCTGGTCAAGGACATCATCACCGGCCTGTTCATCCTGTTCGAGGACACGGTGTCGGTCGGCGACGTGGTCGATGTCGGCGGCGGCCATTCCGGCACGGTGGAGGCGATCTCGATCCGCTCCATCCGCCTGCGCGACGGGGCGGGTGCGGTCCATTCCGTGCCCTTCAGCGCGGTCACCACCGTGAAGAACATGAGCAAGGACTTCTCGGTCACCGCCTTCAACGTCACGGTGTCGAACCGCGAGGATCCCGACCGCATCATCGCCGTCCTCAAGGAGACGGGGGCCGAGGTGCAGGCCCAGCCGCAGTTCGCCGCCGACATCCTGACTCCGCTGGAGGTGCTGGGCGTTGACAAGCTGTCCGACACCGGCATCATCATCCTGGCCCAGTTCAAGACACGCCCGACCCGCCAGTGGGGGGTCAGCCGCGAGTTCAACCGCTTGCTGAAGAAGAAGTTCGACGAGTTGGGCATCGCCATGCCGACCCAGTCGATGCAGCTGGTCGTCGGCCAGAACCCGCAAGACCGCGCGCTTGCGGAAGCGCTTAGCCAGGGATCGTAAGGGCGGGGGGCGTGACCGCCAGGGTTGCTGCCCATAAGCACAGGCTCCGGCATTTCAGACAGGGAACCGCTCGGCTTTGCCGGGCGTTTTCCTTATGTACGTCCGATAAGCCGGAGCCTGCCGCAGAATGGTCAGCGATGCCTTTTCCCGTTTCGCCCGCTGGATGGAGCGTCAGTCCGGCCGGCCGGGCGCCTTCGTCACCGCCTTCGCGGTCGTGCTGGTCTGGGGCCTGACCGGGCCGTTGTTCCACTTCTCCGACACGTGGCAGTTGGTGATCAACACCGGCACCACCATCGTCACCTTCCTGATGGTGTTCATCATCCAGAACGCCCAGAACCGCGACACCCAGGCGATCCACCTGAAGCTGGACGAGCTGATCCGCGCCAGTCATTCCGCCCGCAACGGAATGATCGACGTGGAGGAGATGCCGGAAACCGAGCTGGCGAAGGTGAAGCGCAGCTTCGAACATCTCGCGAAAACGGCCGAGTGCCTGGACCACCGCATCGACGAGAAGGTGGAACGCGCGGTCGAACGTGAAGTAGAGCGCGAGGTGGATGAGGAGCTGGAAGAACGCGGCCTGCCCGACCCGGCCGATCGGCTCCAGGGCCGGTAGGACGGCCTTATCCGGCCGGTGCCGGCGGGCAGGGTGGGCGGTGGCCGGTCGGGCGGCGCCAAGCGCACAACGCATCGTCCAGGGCGCGGGCGAAGCTGGACCGTTCGTCCGGCGACAGGAAGGACCCGACCCCCACCGACTTGCCGTGCGAACTCAGCGTCACCTGCCCGGCGGTGCCCCGGCGGTCGTGGTCGGCCGGCTCGTTGTGGGTGATCCGCAGCCAATAGGGGTTGAAGGACCAGCGCCGCTCAGGCGCCTTCCAATGGACCCGCTGCACCGTCAGTGCGGTTTCGGTCAGCCGCACCCGCTCATACTGGCGGGCGGAGCGGTAGCTGACACGGAAGGCCAGCCACAACGCCAGCACGTCCAGCCCGCAGAAGGGCACCACCGGCCAGGCGCCATGGGCGACGAAGATGCCGGCGACGATCAGGTTCATCACAACGACCACCGCCATGAGAACGCGAAAGCCGTTCCGGCCCAGACTACGGTGTGGATGGAGGATGGCATCGAAGAACACACGCACCGACCCGCTTCCGCCGCTGCTTTCCGCGGAGAAGGGATGGTCATCGGGCCTCCGGTCAACCGGCCGGGAGCCGTCGGATTGCGGGCCGCTGATGTCGATGGGCATGGCGGCCATCCTAACCCAGTGCCGCCCGGCAAAAAACCGTGAGGTAGGCGGGGTTATGCCGCCTTCGACACCAGCGGCACCAGACCACCGTTCAGCACCCAGGCCATGGCACTGTCCATTCCGGCGAATTCGGCGGCCGGTCCGCCTTCAAGCTCTCCGGCCAACTTGCTGCCGGCATGGAGAACCTCGGCCAGGACGAAGATCCGCGCCTGATCGTCGATCCCGGCGGCGATCATCACCTCCGCCATCACCGAAGCCCAATCCCAATTGGTCATCACCACGGCACAACGCAGTTGCCCGCACCGCCGGGCCAGCCTCATCAGGGCGACAACGATTTCCGGGCGGAACCCGTCGGCCTCGAACCGGTCCAACTCGACAAGACCGCTCCACGGGATGCCGCGGGCACCCAGAGCGGTGCACTGCGCTTCCACCTGCCGGGCGACGGCGTTGCGCTGCTCAAGCGACAGGGTGCCCTGCAACCGGACATGCAGTCCCCAGTCCTTCAGTTCCACAAGATAAGACGCAGTCATATCAAGATACCCTTATCCGATTGGAATGCCACAACCAGGGTGATCCATGGTTCATTTACAGGCGTTCAACCGGTGTCTTGGCAGTCAGCAAATCATACGCCACCACCGAAGAGGCGGGAAAGTGGTATTCCTGCGACCAATTCTGTTGGAATACCGTCACTTATTCCAAATTTTGTCGCAATTTGCGACGCAACGCTGCAGTTTGGTTTGCCGTTTGCGGCAGGAGTCTGCCCCATTGTGCCGGTCCACATCACCGGCTGTTCCGCCTCTGGCGCAAGCACGGCCCTTGCAGCTATGGTGGCGGTCATGAAGCCCGCTGCCGTCCAGGAATTCTTCCGCCGCCTGTCCGCCGCCAACCCGGAGCCCCGGAGCGAGCTGGACTACGTCAATCCTTACACGCTGCTGGTCGCCGTGGTGCTGTCGGCCCAGGCCACCGATGTCGGCGTGAACAAGGCCACCGGTCCGCTGTTCCAGGTCGTCACCACGCCCCGGCAGATGGTGGCACTGGGCGAGGAGGGGCTGCGCGGCTACATCAAGACCATCGGCCTGTTCAACACCAAGGCCAAGAACGTCATCCGCCTGTCGGAACTGCTGATCGAGCGCCATGGCGGCGAGGTGCCGCGCGACCGCGAGGCGCTGGAGGAGCTTCCCGGCGTCGGTCGCAAGACCGCCAACGTCGTCCTGAACGTCGCCTTCGGCGAGGAAACCATCGCGGTCGATACCCACATCTTCCGCGTCGGCAACCGCACCGGGCTCGCCCCCGGCAAGACACCGGACGCGGTGGAGGCGAAGCTGCTGAAGGTGGTGCCGAAATTCTACCGCGGTCACGCCCACCACTGGCTGATCCTGCACGGCCGCTATGTCTGCAAGGCGCGCAAGCCCGATTGCCCGGTCTGCCCGGTCGCCGACCTTTGCGCCTTCAAGGACAAGATCATCGCCTGAGTCAGGTCAGGCTTGGACCGGAACGCGAAAACGCCCGGCTGGCTGTCGCCATGCCGGGCGTTTTCGCATTTTTGCCGATCGACGGCGGCGGTCAGACGGTCTCGGTCGCCGGGACCTGCTCGACGACGGGAGCCGGCGCGGCCTGGACAGGAGCGGCGGCCGTCTTGGCGCTGTAGAGCTGAATGTCGCCGACCAGCTGGCCGCCAGCATCCACCGCCAGTTCGCCATAGCGGATCGATCCGGTGATCTTGCCGGTGGACCGCACGGTCAGGCGGCCACGGACGGCGATGTCGCCTTCGAAACGGCCGGCGATGTCGGCCTCCTCGATGTCGACCGACCCTTTGAACAGGCCGCTCTCGGCGATCTCGACCAGCCGGCCTTCACGCAGCTTGGCCTCGACCGTGCCTTCGACCACCAGCACGTCGCAGGAGCCGATCTCGCCGGTCAGCGAGATGTCGCGGCCGACGGTCAGCCGCCGCTGCTCGGGCATGGCCGGAGCGATCGGGGCCGGGGCAGCCGGAGCCTGTGCCACCGGAGCGGCCGCCGGGGTGGCGACGGGGATCGACGGCTGGCGCGGGGCCGAGCCCGGCATGTCGACGACACGGCGCGGCACGTCGGTCTTGAAGCCGGCACCCGGCACGGACGGCGCGGACGGGGGCTTGGGAATGCTGTTCATGTCGGGTCCCTTCGAGGCGGAAGGCAGGTCGGGATAGGCCGGAGCGGCTTGCTGCGTGTCGGCCAGGGCGTGGGCCATGCTGGGGGCGGCGGCTCCGGCAGCGACAGCGGTGGTCGGGGCGGAAGCCGGAGCGGGCGTTCCCGGGCCCGGCGGCTGTGCCGGAGTGTTGAGGGAGGCGAGCGGCGACGACACGGCGCCGGGCTCGCCCGGGGTGTACGGACGGACACCCGGCTGCGGCGGGACGGGGCTGTCGGCCTTGGGAGCGGCGGGCGGTGTCTTTCGTCCGAACAGCATGAGCGGTTCCCCCAATCTGGACATGCGGGTGGCGGGATGGCCTGGAAGTCGAGAGGCCCGGTGCCGGAGGCGCACCGCCGGTTAGGCGGTCGCCGCGGCCGGTGTCCGGGCGGGCGACGGTTTGCAGCCGTGCCGCCTAGCGGCGTATCACGGTCGTCCGGCCTGCTGCAAGGGGCGCCGACATGGACTGTAGGACATGAACCATGAAGGCGCTGGCGACGACCGGGACCAGCAAATTGACGAAGGGGATTGTCGAAAGAAAGGCAATGACGACCCCGGCCAAAAAAGGTTTCAGCGGGGTGGCACGGCGCATCATCCGGGCGGTGGCACGGTCCATCCGCCGGTGTGCGACCATCTCGAAATACTCCCGCCCCAGCAGATAACCGTTGATGGTGTAGAAGACGATCAGATTCAGGCCCGGCGCGAAGATGTAGACCGGCAGGGCCAGCAGGTTGACCGCCAGCACCAGCAGCAGGAAGCGCAGTGCGGTCGCCAGTTCCTCCAGCCAGCCGGCATGGCGCGGGGCGGGCAGGGCGGGGTAATGACGGGCCTCGACCCGCTCCACCACCTCGTCCAGGAAGAAGCTCGATACCGTGCCGACGGTGGCCGGGAACAGCAGCCACGCCAGCACCAGCACCCCCAACCCACCCAACACGTCGATGGTGGCGTCGACCCAGCCATAGCCGGTCAGCGGCGTCGCTGACAGCGCCCATGACGCGGCGGCGGCCAGCAGGACATAGGCGATCAGCGAGACGAACACCCCGATCCACACCACCCGGCGCACGCGCGGGTCGGACAGCTGGGCGAAGGCAAGCAGAAGGGCGCGGATCATCGGCGGTCCGTAAGGCGGTGGGGAATGGACGCACAACCGCCCGCATATCTACGGTGGCCGGGCGCCGGGTTCCAGCCCCGGTCGCGCTATTTCGCCTCTCCATGGGTGGCGGGCCGGGGCCGCGCTTGTGATGCGGGCGGCGGCGGCTATACTCGCGCCGCAACATCACCTTCACCGTACGACCTGTCAGGAGAGCCAATGACCACGTCCACCCACGATGCCGCCTACGACGTCACCGGCATCGGCAATGCCATCGTGGACGTGATCGCCCACGCCGACGACGCCTTCCTCGCCGCCAACAGCATCGAGAAGGGGGCGATGACGCTGATCGACGCCGCCCGCGCCGAGGAGCTGTATGGCCGCATGGGGCCGGGCGTCGAGGTCTCCGGCGGCTCGGCCGGCAACACCATGGCGGGCATCGCCATGCTGGGCGGGCGCGGCGCCTATATCGGCAAGGTCGCCAAGGACCAGCTGGGCGACGTGTTCCGCCACGACATCCGCGCAGCCGGTGTCGCCTTCGACAGCGCGCCGCTGCTGGGCGGGGCGCCGACCGCCCGCTGCCTTATCCTCGTCACGCCGGATGCCCAGCGCTCGATGAACACCTATCTCGGCGCCTGCGTCGAGCTGGGACCGGAGGACATCGACGAGGCGCTGATCGCCGGCTCGCAGGTCACTTATCTGGAAGGCTATCTGTGGGACCCGCCCCGCGCCAAGGAGGCCTTCCGCAAGGCGGCGGAGATCGCGCACGCCGCCGGCCGAAAGGTGTCGCTGTCGCTGTCCGACAGCTTCTGCGTCCACCGCCACCATGCCGAGTTCGTCGATCTGGTGGAACGCCATGTCGACATCCTGTTCGCCAACGAACATGAGATCGGCGCCCTCTACGGCACCGACAAATTCGAGGACGCGCTGGCGGCGGTGAAACGGCTGGGCAAGACCGCGGCACTGACCCGCAGCGAGAAGGGCGCCGTCATCGTGTCGGCCGGCGAGGTGGTCGAGGTGGTGGCCGAGCCGGTGGAGCGGGTGGTCGACACCACCGGCGCCGGCGACCTCTATGCCGCCGGCTTCCTGTTCGGCCACACCCGCGGCCTGCCTCCGGCGGTCTGCGGCCGTCTGGGCGCCGTCGCCGCCGCCGAGATCATCAGCCATGTCGGCGCCCGGCCGGAGGTGAACCTGCGCGAGCTGGTCGCTGCGAAGGGCATTGTGGCCTGAAGTAACTCCCCAGGGGCGAACTGCACCTCAGATCGCGAAAACGTTGCCGGCCGCGTTGCATTTTGCAACTGTGGCCGGTTCCGTTTGTGCGGCTTCCGTTTCGGGATCAGTTCAGCTGGTCGTCCACCACCGGCCGTTCCGGCACCGTGATCCTGGCGCAGAGCAGCGCCAGCGCTGTTCCGCTGTCCGGGGCGGCCACCGCCCAGCGCTCCGGCCGGTCCGGCCGCGGGACGGTCAGCAGCCACAGCCGGTCCTTCTCGCCGAAGCGTTCGTTCATCAGCGTGTATTCCCGTGGCCCGTGGCGGCGCAGTTCGTTCAGCCGGGTCTGCAATTCCACCGCCTGGGCGTTGCGCACGGCGATGGTGTCCTCCAGCTGGCGCAGCTCGGTTTCCTGGCGGCGCAGGTCGCGGCGCAGGGAGTCGGTCGTCTGGGTCAGTTCGGTCCTGCCCTGATGCAGCTGCGCCCGCCGGCGCTGCACGGAGGCGATCCGGTTGCCGATCCGCAGGATCGACACGGTGATCCAGCTGAGGCAGGCCATCAGGATCACCATCTCCAGCACGAGCAGCAGCGGCGTCTGCGCGCCCATTGTCCCTCCGCGTTCCCGGCACGCTCCTTGCGTGCTTGCGGCGGCAGTTCAGCAACGGGCGTGCCAACGATTGACGCCGGCGCATCGGGGAGTGAGGGATGATGGAGGCGGTGCGGACGATCCTCGACTCGGCGGTTCCGCTGGTGGCGGCGCTGGCGGTGCTGTGCCATCTGTGCTGGGTCGGCATCCGGCGCAGCTGGGAACGGGTCGCCGGGCTCGACCGGCTGCGCCAGTCGGTGGTTCCGCTCAAGGAACGCCAGCGTGCCGAGGCCGAGGCGCTGGCCGACCTGACCTGCCGGCTGGAGGAAGCGAAGGGCAGGCTGACCGCCGCCGACCAGCGGGTCAACCATCTTCAGCGCCAGATCGACACGCTGGACAAGGAGCCGCCGGTCTTTCTCCACATCCTCGGCACTCCCGGCGGCAACCGGCGTGGCTTCCGGGCGGAGGCGCAGTACGACACCACCGTCGCCGCCGCTGCCCGCGCCGCCGGAAAGCCGGTTAACCCGGCCTGGCGCTATGGAAACCGGGTGGTGGTGCACGCCCTGGATCTTCCGTCCGCCCGCCGCGAGGCGGAGCACGTATTCCCGCACAAGGCCGGCTATCAGGTCTTCTTCCACGCACCTGTATCCTGAGGTCTGTCCGGTCCCGGTCCTAACCCCAAAGGCTGGTGCTGCGGTCTTCCGCACCGGCACCGGCTCGGGTAAGCTGCCTCTCCCGCCGCTGCCGACTGATGCGCCCCTCCATGCAAGTCTACCTGCCGATTGCCGAGATGTCGGTCAACGCGCTTCTGGTGCTCGGCATGGGCTGGCTCGTCGGGTTCCTCTCGGGGATGTTCGGGGTTGGCGGCGGATTCCTGATGACGCCGCTGCTGATCTTCATTGGCGTTCCCCCCGCCATCGCCGTCGGCACCCAGGCCAACCAGTTGGTCGCCGCCAGCGTGTCGGGCGTTCTGGCCCATTGGCGGCGCGGCAACGTCGACGTGAAGCTGGGCGTGGTGATGCTGGGCGGCGGTGTGGTCGGCACCGCGTTCGGGGTGTGGATCTTCGGCATCCTCCAGCGGCTGGGCCAGATCGACATCGCCATCACCCTGTCCTACGTCTTCTTCCTCGGCACCATCGGCGGCATGATGCTGGTGGAGAGCAGCCGCGCCATCCTGAGACGCCGGGCGCCGACGGCGAAGCGCGGCAAGCTGCACCGCCACATCTGGCTGCACGGCCTGCCCTTCAAGATGCGGTTCCAGCGATCGAAGCTGTACATTTCCGCCCTGCTGCCGGCGGGGATCGGTGCTGTCGGCGGCATGCTGGTGGCGATCATGGGCATCGGCGGCGGCTTCCTCCTGGTGCCGGCGATGATCTATCTGCTGAACATGCCGGCCGGTCTGGTCGCCGGCACCTCGCTGTTCCAGATCATCTTCACCACCGCGGCGGCGACCCTGCTCCAGGCCGCCACCAACCAGACGGTCGACGCCATGCTGGCGCTTCTGCTGCTGATCGGCGGCGTGATCGGCGCGCAGTTCGGAACCAAGGCCGGCACCCGGCTGCGCGGCGAGACCGCCCGGATGGCGCTGTCTCTGATCGTGGTGGCGGTGGCGCTGAAGCTGGCCTGGGACCTGTTCTCCCGCCCCGACGACCTGTTCACCCTGACCATGGGATTGCGGTGATGGCGGCAGGGGGCACGAAACGCCGGCCGGCCAAACGTCGACTGGTGCAGGCCACAGCGGCGCTGGCCGGGCTGCTGCTGGGCGGCACGGTGGCGGCGACGGTGTGGGCGCAGCAGTTGGTCGCCGACCTGTCGAGCCATCTGATCGCCATCACCACCGGCTTCACCGGAACCGAGGTCGTGCTGTTCGGCACCACCGACGGGGCGGGCGACGTCGCCATCGTCGTCACCGGCCCGCGCGCTCCCGCCACCGTCCGCCGCAAGCAGCGGGTGGCCGGCATGTGGATGAACACCGACAGCCTGCGCTTCGACCAGGTGCCCAGCTTCTACACGGTGGCGGTCAGCCGCCCGCTCGACCAGCTGGTGGGACGGCCGGTGCTGGAACGCCACCAGCTCGGCCTGCCGCAGCTGCAACTGGCAGCCGATACCACCCTGCCGCCGGAAGAACTCGCCGCCTACCGCAGCGCGTTGATCCGCAACAAGCAGCGCCAGGGACTTTACGCCATCTCCATGGGGCAGGTCGCCTTCCTGGGCGAACGGCTGTTCCGCACCAACATATATTTCCCGGCCAATGTCCCGACCGGGCTTTACAATGTCGAAGCCCTGTTGATTCGTGACGGCGAGGTGGTCAGCGCCCAGACCACGCCGCTGGTGGTGTCCAAGATCGGGTTCAGCGCCGAAGTGTCGGACTTCGCCCGGAACCGCCCGGTCACTTACGGGGTGGCCGCCGTGATCGGCGCCATCGCGGCCGGCTGGGCGGCCGGCGCCGCATTCCGCCGGGTCTAAGCCGAGAGGGTTACAGAGATGACCGACGCGACGCAGTCCACGACGCCGGAACCGCAGGCAGCCAAGCCGGTGCGCATCTTCCTTGTGGTGGTCGACGACAGCCCGGAGCTGAAGGTGGCGCTCCGCTATGCCTGCCTGCGCGCCCGCAAGTCGGGCGGCAAGGTGGCGCTGCTGACCGTCCTGGAAAAGGGCGAGATGCAGCATTGGCTGGCGGTGGAGAACCTGATCCGCGAGGAACAGCGCGCCGAGGCGGAGCAGATGCTCCAGAAGCTGGCGCGCGAGGTCAACCAGCTGACCGGCACCCTGCCGGCGCTCTATGTCCGCGAAGGCAACCGCACCGAGGAGGTGCTGGCCCTGATCGGGGAGGAGCCGAGCATCTCCATCCTGGTTCTGGCGGCCGGCACCGATCCGGAGGGCCCCGGTCCGCTGATCTCCTACTACACCGGCCGCGGCCTTGGGCGGCTGCGCATCCCGCTGACCATCGTCCCCGGCGGGTTGAGCAACGAGGCGCTGGAGGCGATCACATAAGTAAGGATAGGGCCGACGCATGCCGGATGCCGAATACCCACACAGTCCGGGTCCTTGATCCGCCCGGCGTTTCGGCCCAAATTTCCCCCCAATCGTGCCGCGGCCCAATCCCGGGCGCGCCGGCGGTTCCATTCCGCCGCCGATGGAGGACCAGACCATGTTCATTCAGACCGAGCAGACGCCCAACCCGGCGACTCTCAAGTTCCTGCCGGGGCGTGACGTGCTCGGACGCGGCACCGCCGACTTCACCAGCCGCGAGGATGCCGCCCGTTCGCCGCTCGCCCAGCGCCTGTTCGAGATCGAGGGCATCGTCGGCGTGTTCCTGGGCGCCGACTTCATCACCATCACCAAGACCGACGCGCGCGACTGGTTCCTGCTGAAGCCGTCGATCCTCGGCGTCATCATGGAGCATTTCACCGCCGACCGCCCGGTCCTGCTGGAGGAAGGCGGCGACGGCCATGCCGCGGCGGCGAACGCCGACGACGAGGAGATCGTCGAGCAGATCAAGGAGCTGCTGGACACCCGCGTCCGCCCGTCGGTCGCCCAGGATGGCGGCGACATCACCTTCCAGGGCTTCGAGCGCGGCGTCGTCTATCTGGCGATGAAGGGGGCATGCTCCGGCTGCCCCAGCTCCACCGCCACGCTGAAGCACGGCATCGAGAACATGCTGCGCCACTATATTCCCGAAGTGGTCGAAGTCCGCGCGGTCCAGTAAGGATCGCTGATCCGGTCATGCCGGGCCCTGGTTATGCCGGTCCGCCCTTGATGCGGCGGGCCGGCATTCCCATGCTGGCTGCATGATCATATCCGCCAGCTACAAGACCGACATTCCCGCCTTCTACGGGCGCTGGTTTCTGAACCGCCTCGACGCCGGTCATTGCCGGATGGTCAATCCTTACGGCGGCCAGACCTACCGCATCGACCTGACCCGGCCTGCGGTCGACGGTTTCATCTTCTGGACCAAGAATCTGGGACCGTTCCTGCCGGCGCTCGACAGCGTGGCTGAGCGGGGCTTTCCCTTCGTCGTGCAGTACAGCATCACCGGATTGCCGACCGTACTTGAGCGCTCGGTCCCCGCCTGGGAGATGGCGGTCCGTCACATGATACAGGTGCGCGAGCGCTGGGGACCACGTGCCGCGGTCTGGCGCTATGATCCCATCGCCCTGACCGACGCCACCCCGCTGGACTGGCACCGCGAGAGCTTCGCCCGGATCGCCCATGCCTTGCGTGGGATCACCGACGAAACGGTGGTGTCATTCCTCCAGCCCTACCGCAAGACCGCCCGCAACCTTGCCGCTGCCGGCATCGGCTGGCGCGATCCGAAGGGGGAAGAAAAACGCGCGCTGCTGGTGGAACTGGCTGGGATCGCGGCGGGGGAGGGGATGGCGCTGACTCTCTGTACCCAGCCGGAGCTGGCCGGCATACCCGGCACGGCACCGGCGCGCTGCGTCGACGCGACCCGGATGTCGGACGTTGCGGGACATCCGGTGACTGCGCGGGAGAAGGGCAACCGGCCCGGCTGCCTGTGTGCGGAAAGCCGCGACATCGGCGACTATGACAGCTGTCCGCACGGCTGCGTCTACTGCTATGCCGTTGCCGAACGCGGAATGGCGCGACGGCGGTTCGCCGCGCATGATCCCGAAGAGGAGTTTCTGGTGGCGCGGCGGGCTCCCGCTCCCTGATCCATCCTTACGGACAGACCTTCCGCACCGTCTCGACCAGCTTTTCCGGATTGAAGGGCTTCACCAGCCAGCCGGTGGCGCCGGCTTCGCGGCCGGCGGTCTTCTTGGCGGGGTCGGCTTCGGTGGTCAGCAGCAGGACCGGGGTGGCGCGGTTGAGTGTCGATCCGCGGATGGCGCGGGTCAGCGCCAGCCCGTCCAGCCCCGGCATGTTCAGGTCGGTGATGATGCAGTCGAACTTGCGCTGGTTGATGAGGGCGAGGCCGGAATTGCCGTCCGACGCCTCCGCCACCTCATAGCCGGCGCCTTTCAGCGTGAACCCGACCATGTCGCGGATGGTCTTGGAATCGTCGACGGTCAGGACGCTCTTGGGCATAGCTGGCGGCTCCGGTTGTAGGCCGAAAGAATTACGGGAAAGCCCTAGGCAATTTCCCGCCAACCGTCAACCGCTGGCGTCCCTTATACCACATAACACGGAAGCCCCCGGCCCGTCGGCAGTGCCGCCGAAGCGGGGGCTTTGCAGAAGCGATATGGTTACGCTTTCGTATCGACATGCTGGCCGCCGGCGTCCCCGCCCTTGGCGACGCCGACCATCGCCTCGCGCAGCAGGCGGCCGTGGATGGTGTAGCCGGGTTGCAGGACCTGCACGACGGTTCCGGCGGCTTTGCCGGTGTTCTCGATCTCGAACATCACCTGATGGAAGTTCGGGTCGAACGGCTCGCCGGCCGGGTCCAGCTTCTTGATGCCGGCGCGGTCGAAGGCGGCGAACAGCTGGCGTTCGGTCGCCTCGACGCCGACGGCGAGACCCTTCAGCATCTCGTCCTGCTCGCGTCCCTCGGCCGGCACGGCGTCGAGCGCGCGGCGCAGGTTGTCGGCGACCGAGACCAGCTCCTTGGCGAAGCTGGACACGGCGAACTTGCTGGCGTCCTCACGGTCGCGCTGGGCACGGCGGCGGGTGTTCTCCGTCTCCGCCATGGCGCGCAGAAGCTGGTCCTTCAGGCTGGCGACCTCGGCCTCCAGCTTGGCGACGCGGTCCTCAGGCGAACCGGAATCCGTCTGGGTGGCGGCGGTGTCGGCGGCGGCCTCGGTCGGCTCCACCGTGGCGTCGGAGGGCTTGTTCTGCTCTTCGCTCATGGTTTTCTCAATTCTTGCTTCGTCAAAAGGCGGAGGGAGTGAGGCGGGGGTGGTGTTCAGCCGATCAGCCGGCTGACCACCTTCGCGGTGTAATCCACCAGCGGAATGATGCGGGCATAGTTGATGCGGGTCGGGCCGATGACGCCGATGGCGCCGATCACCTGTTCCCGGCTGTTCTGGAAGGGGGAGATGATCATCGAGCAGCCGGAGTGGCTGAACAGCACATTCTCGGCGCCGATGAAGATCTGCACGCCGTCGCCGCGTCCGGTGGCGTCCAGCATGCGCAGCATCGTCTCCTTGGTCTCCAGAGCCTCGAACAGGCCGCGAACCCGCTCCAGATCGGACAGGGCGGTCACGTCCTCCAGCAGGCGGGACTGGCCGCGGACGATCAGCTGGCCGGCGTTCGACCCGCCGCTGCCGGCCCAGGTCGCCAGACCGGCGGCAACCACCTTGCGCGACAGCTCGTCCAGCTGGGTCTTCTGCTGTTCGATCTCCTGCATGACGTCCTGCCGGGCCTCCTCCAGCGTCCGGCCGGCCAGCTTGGCGCTGAGGAAGTTCGACACCGTCTGCAGGGTGGAGGTCGGCACCCCCATCGGCACCTCGATCACCCGGTTTTCGACCAGACCGTCCTCGTTGACCAGGACGACCAGGGCGCGACCGGGGCCGAGCGACACGAACTCGATGTGCTTCAGCGGCCGGTCGGTCTTGGGCGCCACCACCAGCCCGGCGCAGTGCGACAGTCCGGACAGCATGGTCGACGCCTCGCCCAGCACGTCGGCGAAGGCGCGTCCGGAGGCGGAGCATTTCGCTTCGATCGAGGCGCGCTCGTCCTCGGTCAGCGACCCGATCTCCAGCAGGCCATCCACGAACATGCGCAGCCCGGCGTCGGTCGGGATGCGGCCAGCCGACGTATGCGGGGCGTAGAGCAGCCCCTGCTCCTCCAGGTCGGCCATCACATTGCGGATGGTGGCGGGCGACAAGGCCATGCCAAGCCGCCGCGAGATCGTGCGCGAACCGACCGGCTCGCCCGACGCCACATAGGCGTCGACGATCAGCCGGAAGATCTCGCGCGATCGCTGGTTCAGCTCGTTGATCATGGGCCTTCTGACGGTTCGGTCTGCTGCCGCTGTCGGACCGGAGTGCCGACGGGTCCGAATTTAGGCAGGTCCGATCACCGAATCAACGTGTCGGGCCGATAAGCCCGCAACCATGCGCGCCGACGCCACGCTGTGCTGCTCCTACCCGCGGCATTTCGCCCTTGTCCCTTTGCTTCCGGTTTTGCCTCCACCGCCGCCCATCGGGGGTCATGAGGTCGTCCCACCCCAGGGGACAACCCATGGGTAAGGAAAATCCGTATCTTTTTTTAAAAAGTTGATAACTTTTGCCAATACTCTCCGTAAAGGACGAAAGCAAAGATAATTCACTACCTAACTTTCTGTCCGAGATCGATATGGCCCGGCAAAGCCGGCATAATGCAATGAAGGGAACGATCCATGGCCTCCTGCGCGTCGCATCACTTCCGGTCAGGCGTCACAACCCCCGATCGCGGTCGTGGGCTTCCACGTGAAATCATGCTGGCCGATGCCGCCCTTCCCGACCTCGACCGGCTGCTGCGCTCCTGCCGCGACGGGGTCGAGGTGCGGCTGGTCGGGTCTGACGAGGATGGCTTTGCTGCGCTGACCGCGGCGTTGGCTGAAGAACCGGCGGCCATTCATCTGGTCGCCCATGGCGAACCGGGGCGCATCAGGCTGGGTCGCCGCCCGCTCGACCGGGCGCGGCTTCTGGAAGCTGTTCCCAGCGGTTCGTCTTCCGCCGATCTGCTGCTCTACGGCTGCGGGACCGGTGCCGGTGCGGCGGGTCGGCGTTTCGTCGATGCGCTGGCGGCATGGAGTGGTGGCGGCGTCGCCGCAGCCAGCCGCCCGGTGGGCGATGCCGGGCAGGGCGGGTGCTGGGATCTGGATGTGACCGCCGGGTCGCCGTCGGCGGCGCCGGCGCCGGGCGCGGGACGGGAGTCCTGGCCGCATCTGCTGGTCCAGCTCGAAGGCGATGCCGGAGACAATTACCTGGAGGGCAATCTGTATGAGGATACCCTTGTCGGTTATGCCGGAAACGACACCCTGCTCGGCTATGACGGGAACGACAATCTGGGCGGAGGCGATGGCGACGACAGCATCATCGGCGGCAACGGCAATGATCTGCTCTGGGGTGATGCCGGCAACGACATAGTGATCGGCGGAAGCGGAAGCGACTCGCTGATCGGCGATGATGGGCTCGATATCGCGGTCTTCACCGGCAACCGCGCCGATTACGACCTGTCGCAGCCGGGGCTGGTGATCCATCTGGCGTCGGGTGACACCGATACCATGTCCGGCATCGACCGGCTGATCTTCGACGACGAAGTGGTCGACATCAATCTGGCGCCGACCTTCTCCATCGACATTGACGACGCTCCGAACGAGGTGTCGGAGGCCGCGCAAAATGGTGACACCGTGGGGCTGTATGCCCGGTCTGTCGATTCGGAAGGCACCTTCCTGACCTACAGCCTCGCCGACGATGCCGGCGGGCGTTTCGCCATCGATTCCGCCACCGGTCTGGTGACGGTGGCCGACGCCACCCTGCTGGATTTCGAGACGGCGTCCAGCCACGACATCGTCGTTGCCGTCAGCGACGGCTCGATCACCACGACCACCACCATGACCATCGCCGTGCTGGACGGCAACGACCGGCCGACCCGGCCGGTGGATGTCGATACGGCGGCCAACACGGTCTCGGAACGGGCAGCCGTCGGCACCGTGGTTGGGATCACCGCGTTCGCCACCGATCCCAACATCGGCGAAACTGTCACCTACAGCCTCGCCGACAACGGATATGGCTCCTTCGCCATCGATTCCACCACCGGGGTGGTCACCGTCGCCTCCAACCAGTGGCTGGATTATGGGATCGGTGACAGCCGCAGCATCGTCGTCCGCGCCACCGACAGCAACGGCCAGCCCATCAGCAACGACCAGACCTTCACCATCGCCGTCACCAACCTGGTGGAACAGCGCACCTATACCGGCTATGCCGGCAACGACTATTTCGTCGCCAGCGCTCCCGATTACTGGACGATCGACGGCGGGGCCGGCAACGACAACCTGACCGGCAACGCGCTGTCCGACACGCTGCTCGGCGGGGCGGGGAACGACCTGCTGTACGGGGCCGGCGGCGACGACCAGCTCCAGGGCGGGGCCGGCAACGACACGCTGGAGGGTGGCGCCGGGGCGGACCTGCTGTCCGGCGGCGACGGCATCGACACCGTGCGCTATACCACGTCGGTGAAGATCGATCTGGCGACGGGGCAGCATACCGGTGACGCGGCCGGCGACGTCTTCGACGGGATCGAGATTATCCGGGGCTCGTCCTACCAGGACACGCTGATCGGCGATGCCGGCAACAACTGGTTGCTTGGCGGCAGCGGCAACGACACGCTGATCGGCGGCGCCGGGGCCGACACGCTGGACGGCGGCGACGGAATCGTGGACACCGTGACCTACGCTGGAGAGACGGGTCCGATCGTCATCGATTTCGCCACCGGGGTGAATGGGGGCGCTGCTGCCGGCGATGTGCTGATCAGCATCGACGACGTCATTGGAACGGCCTACGGCGACCTGATGATCGGCGCTGCGGGCACCAACAACCTGTGGGGCGGGGCGGGTGACGACACGCTGCTCGGTGGCGCTGGCGCCGATGGGTTGATCGGTGGTGCCGGGAACGACATCCTCGACGGCGGCACCGGTTCCGACGCCATGCGCGGCGATCTCGGCGACGACATCTACTATGTCGACATGAGCAGTGATTTCGTCAGGGAATTCCTGAACGAAGGCATCGACACCGTCCACTCGCTGATTTCGTCCTACCGTCTGACCGACAATGTCGAGAACCTGATCTATGACGGTGCGGGATCCTTCGACGGCATCGGCAATGCGCTGGACAACCGGCTGACCGGCGGTGCCGCGGACGACACGCTGACCGGTGGCGGCGGTGCCGATACCCTGATCGGCGGGGCTGGCGCCGACCTGTTCGTCCTCACCAGCCACATCGACAGCGGCGTCGGCGCCGCCGCCGACCTGATCCAGGACTTCGCCGCCGGTCAGGACATCATCGACCTGCGGAAGGTGGACGCCAACAGCGCCCTGTGGGGCGATCAGGCCTTCACCTTCATCGGCACTGCCGCCTTCAGCGGAGTTGCCGGGCAATTGTCCTACCGGACGCTCGCCGACGGCACGACGCGGGTCTCCGCCGACAGGAACGGCGACAGTCTGCCGGACATGGAGCTGTCGCTGTCCGGGACACTGACCCTGTCCGCGTCCAACTTCTACCTCTGACCACCGCTGAGGCGGGGGCCACCGCCCCGTGGTCCCCGTCTCAGCGGCTGCCGTCTCAGTCTTCCGCCAGGAAGTTGCGGTACTGGGTGGCGATGGCACCGACCGCCGCCTCGTACAGGCGCTCACCATGCTCGGGGCGGGCGAGGCCGGGGGCGGAGCCGATGCGGCCGTCCGGATAGCGGCGGCGGAAGTCGCGGGCGTCATGGAAGCCGCCGGCCGGCGCCTGTTCCGGCTCCATCGTCGCGGTCTTGATCGAGTTGGGATAGGCGTATTGCGTCAGCGACACTTCGCTGGGGGTGGCGTGCGACCCCTCCTTGCCCTGGTACAGCTCGCGCGACAGACGGCCGACCTCGGCATTCTCCCACCAGTTGACCAGGGTGCAGCGCAGGTCCGGCGCGTCGCGGCCGCGCAGCGCCCGGTTCTCCGCATAGATCTCGTAGAAGGCGGCGCGGACCGTGGCGATGTTGCCGCCATGGCCGTTGACGAAGAAGAAGCGCTCGAACCCGTGTTCCGCCAGAGAGCCGACATAGTCGCGGAGCAGGGCGATCAGTGTCGACGGCTTCAGCGTCATCGAGCCGGGGAACTCCATATGGTGCACCGCCATGCCGACCGGGATCGTCGGGCCGACCAGCGCGCCGGTGGCGTCGCCGACGCCCTTCGCGATGACCTCGGCGCAGATGGCGTCGGTGCCGACCAGCCCGTTCGGCCCATGCTGTTCGGTCGAGCCGATCGGCATGATGATGCCCTTGGAGGTCTTCAGATAGGCCTCGACCTCGCTCCAGGTGCTGAGATGCAGTTGCACGCTTGCCTCTTCCCGCCGGGGTGATTGGTTCCACCAACATAGGCCGGTGGATTTTCCCCACCAACCCCGTCCGGTGTGGCGGGAGCCATGCGACGGACGCTTACGCGGTCCGGCGCGTCCCGGTCCGCGACCTGCGCAGGATGGGCGGCAGGACATCGGCGACCCAGCCACCGGCGAGCAGCGATGCCACGAACAGCAGCGCAGACAGGCCGTCGTTGCCCACAAGTACCAGAGCCGGGCCGGGGCAGATCCCCGCAAGCCCCCAGCCCAACCCGAACAGGGCGGCCCCACCCACCAGACGGGCGTCGATCAACCGGCGGTCGGGCAGGGAGATGGGGTCGCCCAGCACCGAGACCGGCTTGCGGCGGGCGATGGCGAAGGCCGGGGCGGCGCCGGCGATGGCGCCGATCATGACGAAGGCCAGGGTCGGATCCCAGCTCCCGGTCCAGATGTCGGCGACATCGAGAAAGCCCAGCACCCGCGCCGGATCGGTCATCCCGGCGACGATCAGCCCAAGCCCGAAAACGAATCCGAAGAGGCCGGCGGTGAGACTGCGCATGGGGCTCTCCTACAGATGGCGGGTGACGAAGACCGCCGCCGCGGCGACGGCCATGAACACCAGCGTGGCGACCAGCGAGCGTGGCGACAGGTTGGCCAGCCCGCAAACGCCATGTCCGCTGGTGCAACCCGATCCGATCCGGGTACCGATGCCGACGATCAGTCCGGCGGCGATCAGCATCGGCACCGGTTGCAGCACGAAGGCCGGCGCCGGTTCGATCCCCGACAGACGGGCGGCCAGTCCGGCGGCCAGCAGACCGGCGACGAAGGCCCATTGCCAGGGGGCTGCTCCCGGACGCACCGCACGCGCCAGAATGCCGCTGATGCCGGCGATCCTCCCGTTCACCAGCAGCATTCCCGCCGCCGCCGCGCCAATCAGCGCGCCACCGGCCAAAGCCTCGATCGGCCCTGTCATCACACCCTCTCACCCCAAATCCCGGCGGCTGTAGCCACACCGCATCACGATGACAGTCATTCTTACATATATTTTTTCTAATATGAAGAGGCTTGATGATCCCATGGCTTTGCCACTCCGCATCCTATGGGAGTTTTCATAAGAGCATCATCGCCGAACGGGATTGACCATCCGTATCTGTACCCGCCATACATTTGCAGTCAATGAGGTTCTGCAACGAGGGTCCGCCTTGGTCGCCCGCATCAACACCGTCGCATTCCAGGGCATCGAGGTGCTGGGGATCGACGTCCAGGTCCAGATGTCCGGCGGAATCGTCGCCTTCACCGTCGTCGGCCTGCCGGACAAGGCGGTGGGCGAAAGCCGGGAGCGGGTGCGCGCTGCGCTGCATGCGCTGGGGCTGGCGCTGCCGGCCAAGCGGATCACCGTCAACCTCGCCCCGGCTGACGTGCTGAAGGAGGGCAGCCATTTCGACCTGCCCATCGCGCTCGGCCTGCTGACGGTGATGGGGGTGCTGCCGGATGCGGAGATGGCCCGCTATGTCGCGCTGGGCGAGCTGGCGCTGGACGGTGCCCTGACCCCGGTGGCCGGTGTGCTCCCCGCCGCCATCGACGCGCTGGCCAACGACCGCGGCCTGATCTGTCCGGCGGCCTGCGGCGGCGAGGCGGCCTGGGCCGGGCCCGATCTGGACGTGCTGGCGCCGGCCAACCTGCTTGCCCTCATCAACCATTTCAAGGGCACCCAGGTTTTGACCCCGCCCAAGCCGCGGATGCAGGAACAGGACGCCCCGCCGCCCGACCTGCGCGACGTCAAGGGCAACGAAACCGCCAAGCGCGCGCTGGAGGTGGCGGCCGCCGGATCGCACAATCTGCTGATGATGGGGCCACCGGGGTCCGGCAAGTCGATGCTGGCCGCCCGCCTGCCCGGCCTGCTGCCGCCGCTTGACCCGGCGGAGGCGCTGGAGGTGTCGATGATTCACAGCGTCGGCGGTCTGCTGGAGGAGGGCCGGTTGCTGCGCCAGCGCCCCTACCGTGCGCCGCACCAGTCCGCCAGCCTGCCGGCGCTGGTCGGCGGCGGCACAAGGGCGAAGCCGGGCGAGATCTCCCTGGCGCACCAGGGCGTTCTGTTCCTCGACGAACTCCCGGAGTTTCCCCGCGCGCTGCTGGAGGCGCTGCGGCAGCCGTTGGAAACCGGCAAGGCGGTGGTCAGTCGCGCCAACCACCACGTGACCTATCCGGCGCGTGTGCAGTTGGTGGCGGCGATGAACCCCTGCCGCTGCGGCCACCTGGACGATGCCTCGCTCGCCTGCGCCCGCGCGCCGAAATGCGCGGCCGATTATCAATCTAAAATAAGTGGACCGCTGTTCGACCGCATCGATCTGCACATCGACGTGCCGGCGGTCAGTCCCGCCGATCTCAGCCTGCCGCCGCCGGCGGAGGGCAGCGCCGACATCGCCGCCCGCGTCGCCGTCGCCCGCGCCATCCAGGCGGAGCGTTATGGCGGCTTCGGTCCTTACCCGGCCGGGCGGGCGGTGCGGACGAATGCCGAGGCGGATGGCGAATTGCTGGAGAAGGTGGCCTCTCCTGATGCCTCAGGCCGCACCCTGCTGACCGAGGCGGCGGAGCGGCTGAAACTGTCCGCCCGCGGCTATCACCGGGTGATGCGGGTGGGGCGGACGCTGGCCGATCTCGACGGGGCCGAGGGGGTCAGACGGCGTCATATCGCCGAGGCGCTGAGCTACCGGCGGATCGCGCCGGGGCGGTGAGGGGAAACCGCCGCCCACCTCTCACGGTCCCTCGAACACTGGCGGCTTGGCCGCTCCGGGACAGGCGGTCGCCGGCAGCGTCTCTTGCTCGACGAAGCCGACGGCAGCGACCATGGCGCAATCCTCGCTGGAGGTCACGATGTGGCTGGCGGCGCGGAAGACCAGATGGCGGCTCTTCGGCAGGGTGGCGGCGGCGCGGTCGCCCCACTCCGGCGGGGTGACCGGATCATAGGCGCCGGACAGCAGCAGAACCGGGACCGGGCTGGCGACCGGCAGGCGTTCGGTCGGCTCCTGATGGCCGGCGGGCCAAAGGCGGCAGACGCGCTGGCCCGGGTCGTCGGCTGCGACCAGCCCATAGGGAGCATAGCGGCGGGCGCTGTCGGCGCGCTTCAGCGGGTCGGCGGTGGTCACCGACTCGCGGCATTCGACCGAGAAGGCCAGCCCGTCGGCGACCTCCGGATCGCCCAACCAGTTGGTCGGTGCCCATTCGGCCAGCGTGGCGTGTTGGCCGCGGACAGCGCGGTCGATCATGATCGGCAGGGCCGGCACCGCTTCGCTGACCGCCATTGCCTCCAGCCCGGCGGCGATGGCCGCCCCGCCGGTCAGCCGCAGGACGCGGCGCGTCTCATGGTCGCCGACGACGATCTCGACCGGGTTGCGGTCCAGCCGCTCGACCAGGGCAAGGAAACGCTTCTCCAGATCGGGAAAGGCGGAGCGGCAGGCGCGGTTGGCGGCACAGTCGTCGAACAGCCGCCGGTAGGTGCGCTGGGCCAGCCAGGGCATCTCCTCCTGCGCGTTCACGTCTGGCGGATAGACGCTGTCGAAGACGGCGGTGCGGACGCGCCCACCCTGTCGCCGCAGGATTTCCAGCCCGACCCGCGTGCCGTAGGACACCGCGAACAGGTTCACGCGCTGGGCACCCAGCGCGGTCACGACGTCCAGCGCATCCTCGGCGGCGACGGGGGTGGAGAATTGGGCGGCGTCCAGCCCGGCTGCCTGCAGCCGCGCGGAACAGGCGCTGACCGCCGATCGCTCTGCCGTCGCCCGCTGCTCACGCGTCAGCGGCCGGGCACCGCGGCTCGCCCCGACGGCATCCAGTTCCGGGCAGTCGGTGTCGGGTTCGGCACGGCCGACGCCGCGCGGGTCGAACAGGATCAGGTTGCGAGTACGGCGGAAGGGGGCCGACAGTTCCCACCACACCTCCATCCGTTCTTCCGTCGCCTCGCCGCTGCCGAAGGGGGAGGCGCCGGGGCCACCCTCCAGGAACAGCACGGGATCGGGGGCCGGCTGGCGGGCGGTGCTGAGCAGCACTGCGACCGGCAGGCGCAGGCTGCGGCTGTTGGGACGGTCGCGTCGTTCCGGCACCGCCACCGTTCCACACAGCGCCGCTTCGCCGTCCGGCACGGTGAACCAGCAGGGGCCGGGGGTGAAGCGCGCCTCCGCCGCCGCGGGCAGGGTCCAAAGGGCGCCCACCACCGCGACCGCCGCCAGCAACCTGCGGGCGGAGCCTACCGCTGTCGACCATGCGGGAGAGGGGAGGATGGACACGGACGGACGACCTGAACCTGATGGATATGAGACCGATGGGCGGAGTACCGCGGACGGCTTTTGCCGTCGGCTTTGTGTTTGACCGACCGACCTCCGCTTGTCCAGAGTCGCCCGGCGACATCCCGGCGGATGGTGAAACGGCGGAAAAGCGGTGCTGATTTGCAACAGCCGTGCGGCGAAGGTCACGCCATATGCAGACGAACGGACATCTCCGGAGGAACCGGTTGACGGAATACATCCGCACACGGAATTATTTCGCTATCAGAGGCCCGATCGGTGGAGCCTCTCAGTTATTGTAGGAGCAGATCATGCCGACCTTGTGGACGGCGTTGCGGAGCCGCTGGCTCGATTCCGGGGCATCCTCCGGACCGGGCCGACTGTGCGAACACCTGCGGCGCGATATCGGATTGACGGACGGAGACGTTGGGGATGGCGAAGAGCCCCCACCCACCTGCCGTCTTCCGCCTTTTCACATCCGCGATCGGAACCTATCGGACGCGCGGACATTTTTGACCTTGCAACCGTATCGCTGACCGGCGATACCGGATCCGCCGGTCTCTCACGCCGGCATCACTCAACCCCTGGAGAGTTTCGATGAAAGCCATCGTAGCCACTGCCTGGACTCGCCGATCGGGCGACCCGGCCATCACCGCCGCCCATATGGCCGCCAATCATGCCCAGCCGGCCCGTCTTCTTCCCGCACCCTTCGAGCGTGAATTCCGGATATCGAGAGGATCCCATGTGTGTCTTTCTGGGTTTTTGCGGTCATCGTCTCTTCGTTGAACACGCCCGCTGGGCATCGCCGGCCGGGTCCTTCGACCTGAGGCGTGAAAACGGGGAAGTCATCCTATGGCTTGGACGCCTGAACATCATCTACACACCGGCCCGTTGGGGACCACCCTCCCGCGCTGCATAGCGCGCGGCGTCGCGGAGACCTGCTGAATGCCGGCCCGCGTTCGTCATGACGAGGTCCTTACCGTCGTCCAGGTGCTTGAGGCGTTCCGCAAGCTCGACCCCGATCTGCCCATCCAGTATGCGCTGAGTTTCATGACCATCGCGCAGAGCGAAGGCATCTCCATCGGCGAACTGGCGGAACGCCTGGGCATCGCCCAATCCTCTGCGTCGCGCAACGTCGCCGCGCTCAGCCGCTGGCACAGCTTCGGCAAAGCTGGCCTCGATCTGGTGCAGGCACAGGAAGACCCGCGCGAGCGCCGCCGCAAGATTGTCACCCTGACCGACAAGGGCCGTGAGTTCCTGGACGCGCTGCGCGCCATCGTGAACCCGCCCGAGCAGCGCCGCCCCGCCAGGACGGCCTGATCGCTCTTCAGGCGATCCCGTTCAGCGCCCGGCGCAGCATTCCCACCAGCGTACGCACCGCCAGTTCCTGCCGCTCCAGGCTCAAGCCGCCGTAACGGCGCAGCTGGGCTGCCCGGTCCGGCAGCGGCGGCAGGTGGAAGAAGCCGTAAGGCACGTCCAGATCGGCGCTCTCGATGATGTGGCGTGCCCGGTAGAACAGATGGTTGCCGAGAAAGCCACCGGAAAAGTCGCCGAAGGTCACCGGCAGCCCTGCCATCGACAGTTCGCGCATCACCCGCGGCACCGGCAGGGTGCTGCCATAGGCGGTCGGCCCGCCGGGCACGATGTCGGCGTGCTCCCGCACCGTCCCGGCGGCATCGGCCAGCGGGCTTTCGTCGCGGTTCCAGGCCAGCCGTTCCAGCCGGATGTAATCGCTCTCTTCCCAATAGGCCAAGCCGAGCGCCGCCAGCGGCCGGTGTTCCGCCAGCAACTCGGCGAACACGTCGCCACAGGCGTCATAGAGAGGGGGCAGGGTGGCGGTGACGACCCCCGGCTCCGCCGCCAGCCGCTCCATCAGCAGGGCGGTCGGATCGGCCGTCCATGGATGACCGGTGAGGGGATGATCGGCGGCAGGATGATCGGCGGGAGCGGGTTCCGGCTCGCCGTCCGGGAGTGTCCCGAACGGCGCGAAGCCGGTGATCAGGATGGGGGCCGTCACGGGCAGGACATCCTTATGGTCTCATCCTTACGGTCGCAGCAGGCCGATGATGTCCTTCACGTCGTTCAGGTTCTTTTCCGCAATCGCGGCGGCACGCTCGCCGCCCTTCTTCAGAAGCCGGTCGATCTCTGCCTTGTCGGCCAGCAGTTCCTTCATGCGGGTGGTGATCGGCGCCAGCTTGTCCACCGAGAGGTCGACCAGCGACTTCTTGAAGTCGGAGAACTGGGAACCGGCGAACTGCGCCAGCACCTGCTCGCGCGACTGGCTGGCCAGGGCGCCATAGATGGTGACAAGGTTGTCGGCCTCCGGACGGGCCTCCAGCTCGGTCACGGTTTCCGGCAGCGGTTCCGGGTCGGTCTTGGCCTTACGGATCTTCTGCGCGATGGTGTCGGCATCATCGGTCATGTTGATGCGCGAATATTCGGACTCGTCCGACTTCGACATTTTCTTCTTGCCGTCGCGCAGGCTCATCACCCGCGTCGCCTCTCCCAGAATCTGCGGTTCGGGCAGCGGGAAGAACTCGGTCTCATAGCGGCGGTTGAAGGCGCCGGCGATGTCGCGCGCCAGTTCCAGATGCTGCTTCTGGTCCTCGCCCACCGGCACATGGGTGGCCTTGTACAGCAGGATGTCGGCGGCCATCAGCGTCGGGTAGGCATAGAGGCCGAGGTTGGCCATGTCCTTCTGCTTGCCGGCCTTTTCCTTGAACTGGGTCATGCGGTTCAGCCAGCCCAGCGGCGTGTGGCAGGACAGGATCCAGCCCAGCTCGGCATGGCCCGGCACGACCGACTGGTTGAACAGGATGTTCTTGTCCGGGTCGATGCCGGCGGCGATGTAGGCCGCGGCGACCTCGCGGATGTTGTTGCGCAGAACCTCCGGATCCTGGTCGATGGTCAGCGCGTGCAGGTCGACGACGCAGAAGATGCACTCGTAGCTGTTCTGCAACTCCACCCAGTTGCGCAGCGCCCCCAGATAGTTGCCGAGGTGAAGCTGCCGGGTCGGCTGCATGCCGGAGAAAATGCGGTTCACGGGTGGTCTCGCTCGAAAACTCTGGGAGGCGGCAGTTATCGCCCCCCGAAGTCCGCCGGTCAAGGCGCGGTGCGTTCAACACGCCATCCACGCTGATCGCCGCAGGCGCATGGTCACGGTTGTATTGCGCGCCTTTGTATGCTACCGCCGCGTTCGTGTGGTTGGGAGGGGGCGGACCCGCCGCCCCCGCCACACGAGAAGGAGAAGAAGGATGAAAGAGATCCTTATCCTTCTGGTCCTGATCCTGGAGATCATCAAGCGTCTGCTTGAACTCTGCCAGGGTTAAGGCTGGACCAGGGAGCGGCGGGGTCGGAGCCGCCGCTCCCACGGTTCAAGGTAATATCAACCCTTATGCCCTGCAAGGGTATGCGGGTGTTCCATTCCCGAAAAAATTGCACAATCGCCCAGCGTATTCCCGCGCCGTATCCTTACTTCCCCGCGCGGCGGCGCATTTTCATTTTTCCGCGCGGCGGCGCTCGATGGCGTCCCACAGCAGGGCTTCCAGAGCCACGCCGTTCAGGCGGTTGATCTCCTGGATGCCGGTGGGGGAGGTCACGTTGATCTCGGTCATGTAGTCGCCGATCACGTCGATGCCGACGAAGACCAGCCCCTTCTCGCGCAGCACCGGGCCGATGGCGGCGCACATCTCGCGCTCGCGCGCGGTCAGTTCGGTCTTCCTGGCGCTGCCGCCGGCGTGGAAGTTGGCGCGGGCCTCGCCTTCCAGCGGCATGCGGCTGACGGCACCCACCGGCTCGCCGTCGACCAGGATGATGCGCTTGTCGCCCTGGCGGATCTCCGGCAGGTACTTCTGCACGATCACCGGCTCGCGGTAGAGCTGGGTGAACAGCTCCAGCAGCGATCCCAGATTCTCGTCGTCCGGCTTCAGGTGGAAGACGCCGGCCCCGCCGTTGCCGAACAGCGGCTTGACGATGATGTCCTTGTGCTCGGCCCGGAACTCCAGGATGGCCTGCTTGTCGCTGGTGATCAGCGTCGGCGGCATCAGGTCGGGGAACTTGGTGATGAACAGCTTTTCCGGCGCGTTGCGCACCTCGGCCGGGTCGTTGACCACCAGAACCTTGGGCTGCACATGCTCCAGCAGATGGGTGGAGGTGATGTAGGCCATGTCGAAGGGCGGGTCCTGCCGCAGCAGGATGACGTCCATGGTCGTAAGATCGGTCGGCACCGGTTCGCCCAGCGTGTAATGGGCGCCGCGCTGGCGCACCACCGTCATCTCGCGCACCCGCGCGGTCAGGCGGTTGCCGGTCAGGATCAGGTCGCGCGGGTGGTAGTGGTACAGGCGATGGCCGCGCTTCTGCGCCTCCAGCGCCATCATGAAGCTGGAATCGGTGTCGATGTTGATCGACTCGATGGGGTCCATCTGGAAGGCGACGGCGAGGCTCATGACGGGTCCCTCTGGAACGGGGTCAGTTCAGGCGGTTCTTCAACTGCTGGATCAAGGAGGCGGTCTGGTGCCGGTGATGGTCGTCGCCGGTCAGCGCCATGAAGGTCTCCAGCGCGGTGATGGCGTCCTTCAGGTTGCCGGCATGGGCCTCAAGAAGGCCGGTCTCGCGCCACAGCGCCGGCTCGTGCGGGGCGAACAGGCGCATCGCCTCCAGCACCTCCAGCGCCTTCGGCACCTCGTGCGCCGACAGGTGGCGCAGCTTGATGTTGTTCTGCAGCCGCAGCAGCACGTCGCGGTTCGACACCGGCTGGTAATGGCCGGGCTCCAGCTCGGCGGCGCTGCCGGCGGTGGCCTTCAGCAGGTCGCGCAGGTCGACGACGCTGCGGGTCTGTCCATCGTTGAAGGGGTCGAGGATGGCGCGGGCGCCGTCCTTCTCGATGCGGACCAGGAAATGGCCGGGGAAGTTCAGCCCGACCATCGGCCAGCCCTGCGAGCGGGCGGCATGCATATAGAGGATGCCGAGCGCCACCGGCAGGCCGCGCCGGCGGTCTACCACCCGCAGCAGGTTGGCGTTCTGCAGATCGTCGTAGGTGTCGTGGTCGCCGGAATAGCCGTGGCGCTCGCCGATCACCGCATGAAGATGGGCGATGCGGGTCTCCAGGCTGTCGCTCTCCGGATCCTGTGCCGCGACACGGGCGGCCAGATCCCCGACGATGGCGCGGATATGGGCGCGGTAGGGGGCAAGGTCAGCGGTCGGCAGCTCCAGCGCGCCCAGCGCCAGGCCGGCTTCGGCCAGATCGATCTCGTCGTCCGGCTGGTCGCCGATGCGGCGCAGGATTTCGCGGGCTTCCGCGCGGTTGCTCAAGACTGTCGCCCCCTCATAACGGCCCTCTCACGCCCTCCAGGCATCGACCAGATGGCGTGGCCAAGCCCAAGGGGTAACCAGCATCACGTCGAAGCGCAAGACATAGCCGGCATAGCGCGGGTTGGCGCCGAGGAAGGCATGGGCGGCGCGGGCCAGCCGGCCGCGCTGGCGGGCGTTCAGCGCCTCGTTGGCGGTGTCCCAGTCGCCGCGCGCCTTCACCTCGACGATGGCGATGGTCTTGCCGCGCTTCGCCACGATGTCGATCTCGCCCATTGGCGTGCGCAGGCGGCTGGCCAGGATGCGGTAGCCGCGCAGCCGCAGCGACAGGCGGCACAGCGCCTCCGCCCGGCGGCCCAGGCTTTCGGCACGCAGGCGCCGCGCATCCAGGTCGGTCATTTCGCTTTTCCCTCCCGCGCCAGTTCCAACGCGCGGGCATAGACGGTGCGCTTGTGCTGGCCGGTGCGGGCGGCGACGTCGGCGGCGGCGTCGCGCACCGACAGGCGGGTCAGCGCCTCGCGCAGCAGGGCGTCGACATCGGCCTCGCCTGGCGTCGCCTCCTCTCCCGGCGGGCCGATCACCAGCACGACCTCGCCGCGCGGCGGTCCGGCCTCGGCGTAATGGGCGGCCAGCTCGGGCAGGGTGCCGCGCCGCACCTCCTCGTACAGCTTGGTCAGCTCGCGGGCGACGGCGGCCTCGCGCGGGCCCAGGATTTCGGCGAGGTCGGCCAGCGACTCCGGCAGGCGCTGCGGCGATTCGAAGAAGACCAGGGTGGCGGGCACGCCCTTCAGCTCGCCGGCGGTGGCCCGGCGCGCGCTGCTCTTGTTCGGCAGGAAGCCGGCGAACAGGAAGCGGTCGGTCGGCAGGCCGGACAGCACCAGCGCCACCAGCGGGGCCGAGGCGCCGGGCAGGGTGGTCACCGCCACCCCTTCCGCCACGCAGTCCCGCACCAGCTTGTAGCCGGGGTCGGAGACCAGCGGCGTACCGGCATCGGTGACCAGCGCGATGGCCTCGCCCTTTTTCATGCGCTCGATCAGGATCGGACGCATCTTTGCGGCGTTGTGTTCGTGGTAGGAAACGAAGGGGGTGTGGATGCCGTGGATGCCCATCAGCTTGGCGGTGACGCGCGTGTCCTCGCAGGCGATGGCGTCGGCCCGTTTCAGCGTATCGAGCGCCCGCAGGGTGATGTCCCCGGCGTTCCCGATGGGGGTGGCGACCACATACAAGCCGGCCGCGAGTTTACTTGGCGCGGCGAGGGGGCTACCTTGAGCGCCACTTTCGGCCGGCTCGGCGGGGACCATGCCTTGGGTCTCGCCTTCGGTATCGGCGGCCGTTTCAGCAGATGTGGAGACGATTGGTGGCACGCTTGGCAACAGCTTTCTCACAGGGTCTGAAACGTCACGGCGTGGCAGCCTTGCTGGTCGCCGGCCTGTTGTCGGCCTGTTCGACTGTAAGCGCGCCGCCGCGGGTGGCACAAGCGCCGCAACCGGTCCCGGCTCCGGTGGCTCCCCTGCCGGAAGCGCAGGGCCCGATCAAAGTCGCCGTCCTGGTGCCGCTCAGCGGCCAGAGCGCCGCCATCGGGCAGGCCATGCTGGACGCGGCGCAGATGGCGCTGTTCGACATGGCTGGCGACCAGCTGCAACTGCTGCCGCGCGACACCAAGGGTACACCGAGCGGGGCGGCCGACGCAGCGCGCCAGGCGCTGGCCGAGGGTGCCCGCCTGATCATCGGCCCGCTGTTCGCTGCCGACGTCGCTGCGGTGCGGCCGATCGCCCAGAATGCCGGCGTCGACGTGCTGGCCTTCACCAACGATGCCACCCAGGCCGGCAACGGCACTTATGTGCTGGGCTTCGTCCCGGCAGATCAGGTCAGCCGCGTCGCCGGCTATGCCCGCTCGCGCGGGGCGACGCGTTTCACCGTGCTGGCGCCGCGCTCGCCCTATGGCGAGGCGGTGGTGAACGCGATGCAGCAGATCGCGCCCCGGCTGGGTGCCATGACCACCCAGGTCGAGCGCTATGACCCGGCGGTCACCGACCTGTCGACCCCGGCCAAGCAGGTGGCACAGGAAACTCCGCAGCCGCAGGCGGTGATGCTGGCTGAAGGCGGTCCGCGCGCCCAGGGCATCGCCCAGGCGCTGGCCGCCAATGGCGTGCAGCCGCAGCAGGTCAAGCTGCTGGGCACCGGCCTATGGGACGACACCTCGCAGGGTGCGCTCGGGCAGGAGCCGGCGCTGGTCGGTGCGCTCTACGCCGCACCGGCGCCGCAGACCCGCGCCCGCTTCGAGTCGCAGTTCGAGCAGGTCTATGGCCGCAAGCCGCCGCGCATCGCCACGCTGGCCTATGACGCGACCTCGATTGCCGCGGTGCTGACCCGCAGCGGCGGCCCGGTGCCCTTCGACCGCATGGCGATGACCAACCCGAACGGCTTCGAGGGGCTGGACGGCCTGTTCCGCTTGCGCGCCGACGGTCTGGTCGAGCGTGGTCTGGCAGTGATGGAGATCACCCCCACCGGCTCCCGCGTGGTTGACCCGGCGCCGCCGACCTTCGAGATGCTGGGGCAGTGACGGATACGAAAAAGGCCCTCTCCCGAACCGGGAGAGAGCCTTTTCATTGGTATCCTTACTTACGCCCCCTACTTACGCCCGTGCCCGCAGGTAGGGGGTCAGGCGCCATTCGGCGAACTTGATCAGGCGGGTGGCGATGAAGTTCAGCACCAGATAGATCGCGCCGGCGACGATGAACAGCTCGAAGACCGCGAAGGTCTGGGCGATCATCCGGCGGGCGATGCCGGTGACCTCCATCAGCGTGATGGTGCTGGCGAGCGAGGTCGCCTTGACCATCAAAATCACCTCGTTGCCGTAGGCGGGCAGCATCTGGCGGATCGCCACCGGCAGGACGATGCGGCGGAAGGCCAGCGCCCGCGACATGCCGCAGGCCCGCGCCGCCTCCACCTGTCCCGAGGGAACCGACAGGATGGCACCGCGCAGCACCTCGCTGGTGTAGGCGCCGGTGTTCAGCGTCAGCGCCAGGATGGCGCACCAGTAGGGTTCGCGCAGGAAGGGCCACAGGATGCTGTCGCGGATGAACTCGAATTGGCCCAGCCCGTAATAGACCAGGAAGATCTGCACCAGCAGCGGCGTGCCGCGGAAGACGAAGACATAGGCCGCGGCCAGCGTCTCCACCACCCTGTTGCCCGACAGCCGCAGCAGCGCCACGGCGAAGGCGACCAGCGCCCCCAGCGCCAGCGAGCCGACGATCAGTTGCAGCGTCAGCGACAGCCCGCCGAGCATGCGGGGCAGGCTGTCCCACATCAGTTGCCAGTTCATGGCCTCAGGCCCTCCGGACGCCGCGATTGGCGGAGATTTCGGCGCGATTGAACAGCGCCGTCGAAACGGTGGTCAGCATCAGGTACAGCACTGCGGCGGTGCTGTAGAACAGGAAGGGCTGGCGCGTGGCGCCTGCCGCCAGATGGGTGATGCGCATCAACTCGGCCAAGGCCGTCACCGACACCAGCGCCGTGTCCTTCAACGTCAGCTGCCAGACATTGCCGAGGCCGGGCAGGGCGAAGCGCAGGGTCTGCGGCACCAGCACCCGGCGCAGGATCAGCCAGCGGCTCATCCCGCAGGCGCGCGCCGCCTCGATCTGGCCGAAGGGGACCGACTGCACGGCGCCGCGGATCACCTCCGTCGAATAGGCGCCGGAAATCAGCCCGACCGCCAGCACGCCGATGGTGAAGGCATTCAGGTCGATCCGCCCGTCATAGCCGAAGGCTGCGGCGATGGAGGTGGCGACCCCACTGCCGCCGAAGAACAGCAGGTAGATCACCAGCAGTTCGGGAATGCCACGGACGACGGTGGTGTAGATGTCGGCCACCACGTTCAGCGCCATGCTGTGGCTGAGCTTGGCCGAGGCGCCGAGCGATCCGACGAGGATGCCGAAAGCGAAGGCCGACACGGCGACAGCGACCGTCATCGCGGTGCCCATCAGCAGCTGTCCGCCCCAGCCGTTGGGACCGAAGGAAAGGAGTTCCAGCATTGGCACGCCCGGTAAGGCCCGCCGGGCGCGGCGCGGAGCGCCGGCCGGACGGGGGTCAGCGAACGGAGGTTACTGAACGACTGGCGCCCGGTCGCCATGAAGGCCGCCGGGCGCCGTACCGATCAGACAGGAGAGCCCGCAGGCCCGCCTTACTTGGTCATCTTACTTGGTGGGCGAGATGTCGTAGCCGAAATGCTGGGTGCTCAGCTTCTTGACGGTGCCGTCCTTCAGCGCCGCGGCGATGGCCTTGTCGAACATCGCCTTCAGATCGGCGCTGTCCTTGCGCAGGCCCACACCCATGCCTTCGCCGATCACGCCGCCGATGAAGTTCGGGCCGACGATGACCATCTTGCCCGGCGTCGCCTTCACCACCGCCTCGACGACCGAACGGTCGCCCAGCATGGCGTCGACGCGGCCCGAGCCCAGATCGATGCCGGCATTGTCGATCTTGTCGTAGGTGCGCATGGTCACCTTTGGCAGATGCTTGTCCATGAAGTCGGCCTGGATGGTCGACACCTGGACGCCGACCGACTTGCCCTTCAGCGCCGTGGCCAGCTTGTCCAACGTCGGCTTGGCCTTGCCCTGGTCGTTCAGGTCGACGCGGTCGGCGCCGAGGTTCAGCGCCTTGGCAAGCGGCGAGTCGGTCAGCACGGCGAAGACCGACGGCTCGGTGCCGTAGGGGACCGAGAAGTCGATGACCTTCTTGCGCTCGTCGGTGATGGTCATCGCCGACATGATGGCGTCATACTTGCCCTGTTGCAGGGCCGGAATGATGCCGTCCCAATCCTGGGCGACGAACTCGCAGGTGACCTTCATGCGCTTGCACAGGTCGTTGCCGAGATCGACTTCGAAGCCGGTCAGCTTGCCCGAGGTGTCGGTGGCGTTCCACGGAGGATAGGCGCCCTCGCTGGCGATGCGGACCGTCTTCCATTCCTTCGCACCGGCGGCGCCGGCAGCGGCGACGGCCATCATGGCGCCGAGCGCCAGGGCCGAAACGATCTTCTTCAAGGAACACACTCCTCTGTTCGGTTCGCCCGTTCTTTGGCCCCTGTTCGGGGCCGGGCTGTTTCTGACGGTCCGGTCCTGCCCTCTGCCTCGTCCCCTCACGCCGCGCCGGACAGATGGCGGGAGAGGAACTGCCGCACCCGGTCCGAGTCGGGGTTGGTCAGCACCTTGTCGGGTGACCCCTCCTCCTCGATCCGCCCCTGGTGCAGGAAAACCACCTTGGACGCCACTTCGCGGGCGAAGCCCATCTCGTGCGTCACCAGGATCATCGTGTTGCCTTCGTCCGCCAACTGGCGGATGACGCGCAGGACCTCGCCGACCAGCTCGGGGTCCAGGGCCGAGGTCGGCTCGTCGAACAGCATCACCTTCGGCTGCATGGCGAGCGCGCGCGCGATGGCGGCGCGCTGCTGCTGTCCGCCGGACAGCTGGACCGGGTAGCTGTCGGCCTTGGCCAGGATGCCGACCTTGTCCAGCAGCATGCGGGCGCGGTCGATGGCCTCCGCCTTCGGCACGCCCAGCACATGCACCGGCGCTTCGATCACGTTCTGCAGGATGGTCATGTGGGTCCAGAGATTGAAGCTCTGGAACACCATGCCGAGCCGGGTGCGGATGCGTTCCACCTGCCGGGAGTCGGCGGGGACGCTGGCCCCGCCGCGCGTCTTCTTCAGCGCGATGGCCTCGCCGCCGATCACCACGCGGCCGTCGTCCGGGATCTCCAGCATGTTGATGCAGCGGAGCAGCGTGCTCTTGCCCGAGCCGGACGAGCCGATCAGCGTGATGACGTCGCCTTCGCGCGCGGTCACCGATACGCCCTTCAGAACCTCCAGCTCGCCGAACCGCTTGTGCAAATCCTCCACGACGACGGCGGCGGGAGCGGACTCGCTGACGGGCGGATGGCGATGCATGCGGGGGAACCGGCTGGGTTGTGGGGGCTGGTTATTGGCTGACCATTGCGGCACAGGCTAGACCGGGGCGCAGGGGTTCCGCAACGCGGATTTCACACTGCGCGCACGTTGTGTCGCTTGTGTCGGAAAATGGTGCGTCACCACAACAATAGTACCAGAATTTGCGGTCCCAGGATACGCAGGCACATCGCCAGCGGGTAGACGGTGGCGTAGGCCAGCGCCGGCGCCTCCGACGCGACCAGCGCGTTGGCATAGGCCAAACCCGGTGGATTGGTCTGGGCGCCGGCCAGGACGCCGCAGATGGTCAGGAAGTTCAGCTTCATCAGCCCGCGCGCGACCAGCCCGGTCAGCAGCAGCGGCACCAGGGTCACCAGCACGCCCCACATCATCCAGGGCCAGCCGGCGCCGCTGGCCAGCGTGGCGACGAAGCGGTCGCCCGACGCGATGCCCAGCACGGCCAGGAACAGGATGATGCCGATCTCGCGCAGCGCCAGGTTGGCAGCCGGCGGCATGAACCAGACCAGAGGCCCGACATGGCCGACGCGGCCCAGAATCAGCGCCACGATCAGCGGCCCGCCGGCAAGGCCCAGCCGCAGCGGCGCCGGCATTCCCGGCAGGAAGATCGGGACGGCACCCAGCGCCGCCCCCAGCGCGATGCCGAGGAACATCGGGATCATCTCCACCTGCTGCAGCTTGCGGGCGGAGTTGCCGAAGATCTGCCCGACGGCGGCAAGGCTGTCCGGCCGGCCGATCACCGTCAGGATGTCGCCGAACTGAAGCTTCAGCGCCGGGGTCGGCACCAGCTCCACGCCAGACCGGTTGACGCGGCTGACCACCACGTCATAGGCGTCCTGCAGGTTCAGCGCGGCGATCGACTTGCCGAGCACCGCGTTATTGGTGACGACGATGCGCTCCCATTTCAGGTCGGTGCCCTTGGTGGTCAGCGGCCGGTCGAACTCCTGACCCAGCAATGCCCGGACCTGTTCCAGCTTCGGTCGCGGCCCGACCACATGCAGCACGTCGCCCAGTTTCAGGCAGGTCCCGTCATGCGGGACGCACAACCTGCCATCGCACAGCAGGCGCGAGGCGACCACCCCCTGTCCGCACAGCAGCTCGATCGAGCCGATCGCCTTGCCCTCCAGCGCCGGATTGCGCACGGCCAGATCCATGGTCTCCAGCGTCGACACCTCGGCGCGTCGGCACTCCTCGAAGCGGGTGGCCTCGGCCTCCGGATCGATGCGGAACAGGATGCGCACGGCAGCCATCGACAGCAGGTTGCCGGCGATGCCGAACGGATAGGTGACGGCGAAGGCGAGGCCGGGCAGGGCCATCACCCCGGCGCCCGCCCCGACCTCCGTCAGCACCTGCTGGGTGGCGGCCAGCGCCGGGGCGTTGGTCACGGCACCGGCGAACACCCCCAGCGAGGATCCCAGCGACAGCGCCCCCGACGACACCAGCGCCGCGGTCAGCAGGATGCTGGACCCCACCATCAGCAGCGCCAGCCCGTTCAGCGCCAACCCGGTGCGGCGGAGTGCCGCGAAGAAGCCGGGGCCGACCTGGATGCCGATGGTGTAGACGAACAGGATCAGACCGAAGTCGCGGATGAAGTCCATCATCTCCGGATTGAAGGCGATGCCCGCCTCCTTGGCGATGTGGCCGCCGGCAATGCCGGAGAACAGCACGCCGCCGATGCCGAGCCCGACCCCGCGGATCTTGATGTGGCCGAGCGCCACGCCTGCCGCCGACACGAGACCGAGCATGAGCACCACCCGCGCGATCGGCGGCATGGCCTGGAGGATGTCTGCGAAGGCCGACATGGGACAACTCGCTTCCTGAACACAATTGGGGCAGATGCCGCCGTGGCCTTGAGAATCCTCGAATGGATGCGGCGGTCCCCGTTCTATCGGGGGAATGACGGCGTTACGATGCGTCAGGACGGCGGCCAAGGCGTTGATTCAGAACAAGCGTTCTGCCTTTCGCCATGACAATCCCGGCACCCGGTGCTGCGGTGCGCGCATGGAAGTTCAGCGCTGCGAGGCCTTCGGCCCATCATGGCATCTGCATCCAATTCCTCGAACTCCATCCAAATTTTGCCACTTTCTTCCCTTAGACGATAACCCAAGCAACCGGCCCCAGAGGTCGCGCGTACCGGCGTTCCCCCCTAGCGCCATCGCAGCGACGAACGAAGCCGTTCCACAAGGTATCGACCGGCCGGACCCGGCTGGACGCAAGGCCATCGCGAGAACCCCCTCGCGGTGGCCTTTTTCTTTTGTCCTGCTGCCTTTGAACTGCTGCGATGACGGCGACAGTATTCTCGCTCCGGCTTTCCCGCCGCGCTGTGCTATAGCAGCGCCTCCTTCAACCGGAAGCGCGACCCGTCCCCATGCCCGTCTTTGCCGGATCAGAGCTGACCTGCCTGCGTGGCGACCGGCTGGTTTTCACCGGGCTGGAGTTCCGCATCGCCCCCGGTGGCGCTCTGGTGCTGCTCGGCCCCAATGGCAGCGGCAAGTCCAGCCTGCTGCGGGTGATGGCCGGGCTGTTGAAGCCGCTGCGAGGCTCGCTGGGCTGGGACGGCGTATCGGTCGCCGACGACCCCGACGCCCACCGGGCGCGGGTGCAGTATGTCGGCCATCTCGATGCGGTGAAGCCGGTTCTGACGGCGGCGGAGAACCTCGCCTTCTGGGCGGCGCTGGCCGGGGCCGCCGACCCGGCCGCCAACGCGCGGGTGGCACTCGACCGGATGGGGGTGCCGCACATCGCGGGTGTGCCGGGCCGCTATTTGTCGGCCGGGCAGAAGCGCCGGCTGAACCTGGCGCGGCTTGTCGCCGCACCGGCGACGCTGTGGCTGCTGGACGAGCCGACCGTGGCGCTCGACCGTGCCGCCATCGCGCTGTTCGAAGGGCTGATCGCCGAACATCGGGCGGAGGGCGGCATGGTGGTGCTGTCCACCCACACCAACATCGCCACCCCCGGCGGCGAGGAACTGCATCTGGACGACTTTACCCCCTACGCCGAAGGCGAAGACGGCGTCGAAGACGTTGGCGAGGGCGGGTATGAGGAAGAGGGGGCCGAGCCATGAGCCGTTTCCTGCGCCTTGTCGCGCGCGACCTGCGGCTGGCGCTGCGTCAGGGGTCGGACGCCACCATCGCCGTCATGTTCTTCGTGCTGTGCGTGGTGCTGTTCCCCTTCGGCGTCGGTCCGGAGCCGAACATCCTCGCCCGCATCGCCGCCGGCGTGATCTGGGTGGCGGCGCTGCTCGCCTCGCTGCTGTCGCTTGAGCGGCTGTTCCAGACCGATTACGAGGACGGCTCGCTGGAGTTGCTGTCGCTGTCCTCCCTGCCGCTGGAAGCTGCGGTGCTGGCGAAGACGCTGGCCCATTGGCTGGTCACCGGCGTGCCGCTGATCGTCGCCGCGCCGCTGCTGGCCGTCCTGCTGAACATGGATGCGGAGGGGTTCGGCATCCTGGTGCTGACCCTGATGCTGGGCACGCCGATCCTCAGCCTGATCGGCGCCATCGGCGCCGCGCTGACACTGGGGGCGCGGCGCGGCGGTGTGCTGCTGTCGCTGCTGATCCTGCCGCTCTACATCCCGGTGCTGATCTTCGGCGCCGGCGCCATCGACGCCGCCATCAACGGGCTGACTCCGCGCCCGCACCTGCTGCTGCTTGCCGGCATCCTCGCCGCCGCCCTGCCGCTCGCCCCCTGGGCGAGTGCCGCGGCTCTGCGGCAGGCGGTGGAGTAAGGAGAGAAGGCGCCGGCACCCGTTACGACTTCGGCGCCTTCTCCGGCAGCAGCGTCTCGATCGCCTCGCGCACCTTGTCCGCCTCGGGGTCGGTCATGGTGGAGAACCAGGAGACCAGCTTGCCGTCCGGCCCCACCAGATATTTGTGGAAGTTCCAGCGCGGTTTGGCGAGGAAGCCGAGTTCGTCGGCTGCCCAGCGGTAGAAGGGGTGGGCGCTGTCGCCCGACACCACCGTCTTGTCCGCCATCGGGAAGTCGATGCTGTAGTTCACCTCGCAGAAATCCTTGATCTGGTTGGCGTTTCCCGGCTCCTGCCCGCCGAAGTCGTCGGACGGCACGCCGACCACCACCAGCCCGCGGTCGCGGTAGCGTTGCCACAGCGCCTCCAACCCCTTGTATTGCGGGGTGAAGCCGCATTGCGAGGCGGTGTTGACCACCAGGATCGCCTTGCCCTTGAACTGCGACAGTGGCAGTGGCTTGCCGTCGATGCCCTGGAAGGTGAAGTCGTAAGCGTTGCCCGGGGTGGAGTTGTTTGGAACGGCACTGCTGGCGGCCATGGTGCTGGCTGCTCCCATCATGGAGAGAACCGCCGCCATGGCGGCGGTGCGAAGGCTGGCTCGGACGGTCATCGACGTGGCTCGGTGTGTGGTTGGAGCGGGCGCATCCTTACTCATACGTTGCCTGATACGAGGACCGGCGCCCACCGGATCATCACGGCGCCATACCTCCGTCCCCGCATTCGGTCTACCCCTATCGGACGGGTAGCGCCCGCGGCTGTCGATCAACAGCTTCATGGGTGAGGGAACGCGGCATTCTCCCGCTGCCGACCTTTTACCCGAACCAGTTGACCGCGCAGCGCCCGAAAAATGTCCCACCCGATCGAACCTAAGCCTGAGCATAAGAGTCTATCCCATCGAAATGGGTATGTTCCCGCCCGTCTGGCGCGCGCATGCCCCGCTGCCGATGCAAGTCCATCCCAGGAGAACAGGCCGATGAACGCCGCAGCCACCATGCAGGAGCCTCAGATGCCGCGGACGGCGATGCGCCGGGTGGTCCTGGCCGCGACGCAAGCCGCCGGTATTGCCGGAGCCGTGCTGCTGTTCGGCGCCGCCTTGTCGACGCCGTCCCTCGCCGACCCTGGCGAGCATGGCCGCGGCCATGCCTGGGGCCACCACAAGAAGCATCACCATGACGATGACGGCCCGGTCGTCATCTATGGCGCGCCGCCGCCGGTGGTCGTGGTCCCGGCTCCGCCACCTCCGCCGCGCGTCGTGTATGCCCCGTCCTATGCGCCGCCCCCGGTCATCTACGCCCCGCCGCCTCCGCAGCCGGGCGTCAGCGTCCAGATGAACATTCCGCTTCGGTAATGTTCTTTGTTCCCCGAGCGCTCTGGCGATCCGGTCACTCTCCGGCGCCGGAGCGTTTCGCATTTCAGCATGACGTTTCAGGCTGTGACCATCCTGTGCCCTTCCGCCGCATTCCACCTGGACTTTTCCACGCCCCGGCAGCCGATCCTTCGGCCCGGCTCCTCTCCACCGGCCTTGCACCTGTTGAAAACCCTGACTCCTCAGTCCTTTCGTGACAGGACCCGCCTGCACCGCTAGGATCGCCCGGCCTGTCGCGAAGGCGGTAGGCCGTTCGGGTGATTCACGGAAACTCAACCGATGTCCGGCCATGTGTCGGCCGGGAGCATCCTGCGGCCCGTGGTCGGTATGAGGGAGGGAGAGACCGAATGTTCGTGATGATCGGCTTCGGCATCGTGATCTTCAGCGTGTTCGGTGGCTACATCCTCGGCGGTGGCCATATGGGCGTGCTGTGGATGCCGTTCGAGTTCATGATCATCCTGGGCTCCGGTGCCGGTGCCTTCTTCATCGCCAATCCAAAATCAGTGGTCACCCACACCGGCAAGGAGTTGGGCCACCTGTTCAAAGGCCCGAAATACAAGAAGGAGGACTTCCTGGAGGTCCTCACCATGATGTATCAGGTCTTCAAGATCGCGAAGACCAAGGGACTTCTGGCGCTGGAACAACATATCGAAAAGCCGGAGGACTCGCCGCTCTTCCAGCAATTTCCGAAATTCTATGGCGACCATCACGCCATCGCATTCCTCTGTACTTATCTTCGTCTGATGTCGCTCGGCGCCGACAACCCGCATGAGCTGGTCGACCTGATGGACGAGGATATCGAGACGATGCACCACGAACACCAGCGCATCGCCGACGCCATCCAGGCGGTGGCCGACGCGGTGCCGGCGCTTGGCATCGTGGCGGCGGTGCTGGGCGTGATTCACACCATGGGCTCGATCACCGAACCGCCCGAAGTTCTGGGCAAGCTGATCGGCGGCGCGCTGGTCGGCACCTTCACCGGCATTCTGGTCGCTTATGGCTTCCTTGCTCCGATCGCCAGCGGCCTGAAGAACATCTATCACGCCGAAGGCAAGTATTATCAGGCGATGAAGACCGGCCTGATCGCCCATCTGTCCGGCTACGCACCCGCCATTTCCGTGGAATACGCCCGCAACGTGCTGGAACCGGAATACCGGCCGACCTTCGCCCAGGTGGAAGAGGCGACCTCCGCCCTGCCGCCCGCCTGACCCCGCCACCTGATCCTGCAGAAGACGCCGATGCCGGACATCGACATCGCCTGGAACGAGGGTACCGTCGGCGATTGGGATGCGCTGTTCGCCCGGGTTCCGCGCTCGACCCTGCTGCAGAGCTTTGCCTATGGCCGTGCCATGGGGCGCACCTACGGCCATGTTCCGCGGCTCGGCGTGATCCGCCGCGATGGCGAGCCGATCGGCGTTGTCCAGACGCTCGACCGCCGCATGCTGAAGCTGTTCCACGACCGGCAATGCTACCGCGGTCCGCTCTGGCTGGACGGCACCATCCCCGATGCCGACACGCTGGAGGCGGTGTTCCGCCTGCTGCGCCGCGCTTGTCCGGGTAACCCGCTCAGCCGCTCCAACCTGCTGCCTGAACTCCCGGCCGGCCCGGAGAACGAGGCGCTACTCGCCCGCTGCGGCTTCCGCAAGGTCGGTCCCGGCTATCAGACCGTCTGGTTCGACCTGACCCGCAACGAGGAGGCGATGCGCGCTGGCTTCGCCCGCGACTGGCGTCAGCGTCTGCGCGGGGCGGAAAAGGCCGGCCTCGTTCTGGATGTCGACTGGAAGGCCGACAATCTGCCCTGGCTGATGAAGCAGGAACATGACCAGGCCCTGGGCAAGGGCTTTCGCGCCATGACCGGGCCACTGGCCGTCCGCCTGCGCAACGCCATGGTCAAGGGCGGCAGCCGCAACGACGGGGCTGTGATGGTGACCGCGCTTGAAGGCGGCAAGCCGGTCGCCTGCGGCCTGTTCTTCCGTCACGGCATCTGCGCCACCAGCCAGATCAGCTGGGCCAGCGAGTCCGGCCGCAAGAGCGGTGCCATGCGGCTGGTTCTGTGGAAGGCGATGCAGGACTTGAAGCAGCGCGGCGTCCGCGCTCTCGACCTCGGCGGCAGCAACCCGGACACCGCCCCCGGCGTCACCGAGTTTAAACTCGGCACCGGCGGGGAGGCGGTGGAGACCGTCGGCCAGTATCGTTGAGGCTTTACGGTTGAGATGCTTTGTCTGATGAAGGCCGCCGCCGTTGCGGTTATCCTTACCTGTGTGCCGACTCAACGGCACTTCCACAAAGGCCATTTCTTCCGCATGGGATATCCGCCATGGCAGACCTCGAACCCCTGAAGCCCGGCGAAGCCGACGTCGCCATCGAACGCGCGATGCAGCAGCGCCCCAAGGCGATGATCATCCGTGACAGGCTGCAGAAGATGCTGGAGAGCGAGGACAACGCCCGCCAGTTCGTCGGTGCCATCCGCAACATGATGAACAAGGAGTAGGTGCACCGGCAGCCCTCGCCGCCGGTGTTCCGTTCAACCGCTGGTCAGCAGCTGCTGGCCTTGTTGCAGCCTTTGTCCTCGGCCGAGGCCGGCGCCGGTGTACGGGCCAGCTGCATGCCGCTGCGGCTTTCTTCGAACATCTTCTCGATGGATCGCCGCGCCTGCTGAAAGGCCTGAAGCTCCCGCCCCTCCAGCTTCTCTCCGGTCGGCAGGTCGACCGAGCGCGGGTTCACCTGATGCCCGGCCTTCAGCACCTCGTAATGCAGGTGCGGCCCGGTGGAGCGGCCGGTGGTGCCGACATAACCGATGATGTCGCCCTGATCGACCCGCGAGCCGCGCCGGATCGACTTGGCGAAGCGGCTCATATGGGCGTAGGCGGTCGAAATCTCGGTGTTGTGGCGGATGCGGACATAGTTGCCATAGGAGCTGCTGCGCTCGGCTATCTCGATGGTGCCGCGACCGGCCGCATAGATCGGCGTCCCGGTCGGCGCCCCGAAATCCACTCCCTTGTGCATCTTGCTGAAGCCCAGGATCGGGTGGTGGCGCATGCCGAAGCCCGAGGTGATGCGGGCGCCGTCAATCGGCGTGCGCAGCAGGGCGCGGCGGATGCTCTCGCCGTCGCCATTGAAATAGTCGATGCGGCCGTCGCGGGTCTTGAAGCGGTAGATCGGCATGTCGTCGCCGCTCAGCGTCAGCGAGGCATACAGCAGCTCGCCCTCGCCGGCCTGGGTGCCGTCTGCTGTGACCAGCTTCTCATACAGGATCTCGAACCGGTCGCCGGGCTGGAGGTCGCGCTGAAAATCGACGTCGTAGGAGAAGTTCTGGATGAAGGCCATCATGACCGAGATCGGAACCCCGGCCTGTGCCCCTGCCTCGAACAGGCTGGACCGGATGACGCCCTGCGCCGCCACCGGCTTGCGTGTCACCGGCTTCTCGGTCTGGCTTGAGGTGAAGCCGGCATCGCCCTTGCGCGCGATCGACACCGACCGCAGCGGATCGGGGGCGAACTCGAAGCCGACGAACTTGCGGGCGCCGCCGCGGCGCGGCTCGAACAGTACGGTCACATGCTGGCCGACCTGGAGACGGCGCGGGTTGTAGACGTCGCGCAGGGCGGCGACGGCGTCGTGGGCGTCGTTGGTCGGGACGTTGGCGGTCGCCAGCAGATCCATCAGCGTGTCGCCGCGGCCGATCGACAGGGTACGGCGATCGACCGGTCCGGTGGCTGGGCCGTCATCCTCATTGTCGTCCTTGGCCTCCGTGGCGGCCTCCGTACCCGGGTTCGGCTTTACTGCCGGCTTATAGGTATTGAGAGCCCTGCCATTCGGCGCATCGGCGTTGCGCGCGACACCTGTCGCAGGCGTCAGCGCACCGGCCGTGATGATGGCAAGCAAGGCGAGCGTGGGAAGGCGGGAAAGCCTCGAACGCACCGTCGTCCTCCTCCTGTAACCCCTGTGGCCGTCCAGCAGGTTGTCGGCGATGGCCGTCACCGAAGGTGTTAAGCCTATCGGTCGGACGATGCTGGACCGCTCCGACCCTGTCAACCGACACGAGACCGCAGGGATGGGCCCGCTGGAAACACCATGGCTTCCAAGGGGTACACTATCGATTGGCGTGCACGGACGGTCGCCGGCCACG